>JASHOS010000031.1 GCA_030040995.1 Terriglobia bacterium
GGCTCACGCTGACCGTCTTGCCGCGTAACCTCGGCGGGCGCTGCAGCGCGGTCTTACGGGCGTAACCAAACGGGGTGTCATTCTGAGCGAACGCAGCGAGCGAAGAATCTCTGCATTTACGTAGAACGGAATACGGGGATTCTTCGCTTACGCTCAGAATGACACGGTCCAAAAACCCTGCCGAGAAACAACCTTCTACGGTCTTGAGATGCAGAGTCTCTGCTTTTGAGACTCTGCGGCTTCTCGCGGGGGGCGGCTAGTCTGTGGTCAGCGAAACCATTTCCCCACCCTCCCCTTACTGCGCCGGCTCGAGCACCGGGACGGACTGCTCCGCTGGGTTGCCGCCATATTTCCCGCGAGCCCTATTCAGGCCCATCAATACTTCACTCAGGCCCGAGCTCAAGCAGTAGGAACCATAACCCGACCCCCTCGGTGCCGTGGACGATTGATGGCGCACCTTCAGCCTCCAACGGAGCCGTTGTTCCTTGATGGAGCGAGCGCCCCCTCGATGTATGCTAATGCATCCGCCACGCCCTTTACAGGATCGACACTCTTCACCCCCCACTCAATGTTTGCAGCACGCTTGAAATGCACTTCCTGCAACGTGTGCAGGATTGAAACGAGGGGCGTAGGTCCCTGGCCGAATGGGAAATCCGTGTAATAGGGGAGAACCCTATTCTCGTCCTTCAGATGAATGCTTACGATGCGGCGTTGATGCTTCCGAATGAATTCCACCGGATCGTATCCCGCCGCGTAGAGATGCCCTACGTCAAGCGTGGCGCCGGTCCAGTGCGAGGACCTCCGAAAAACTCCAACATAATCAGAAGGAAATTGGACTTGGTTCGGTTCCGGGCGTCCGTAAACTTCATTGTGAAGTCCCACGTACATGTGAAACCTTTGACAGGTTTTGTCGACTCGCGGTATCAGCGATTTAGGCACGTTCGAGCTTAGAACCTTCGCGCCCAGAAGCCGGCCCGCTTGAAAGTTCCGTTCGAGTTGTTCATCACTCGCTTTTTCCGGAAAATCTACAAAGTAAGACGTGATTCTTACGCCGGCATCCGTGAACCGGCTCCTCCAAGCGGTTATCTCCTGGTCGCTCGACTTAAACGGATCGAGGTGGCCGCTCCAAAGTTCTACGCTCGAGAAGCCTATCTGGACGATGTTCTGCAGAGCCTCGGAGAGAGGCCGGTCACGAAAACTCCAGGTCATGCAGCCGATTTGTATGCCGCCAAACCGCGAAGAGCGTGCTTTGGGGGGAGGTTCCGGCAAGTCCAAGGGCGCAGAAAGCAACAGTGATGCGCCGCCGTGACGTCCGGAGAGCGCCAGTACTCCTAAACTGCCGCCACCGATCTTCATGAGATCTCTTCTTGACAAAGTTCTCATCGTTGTTCCCTTTACGCGCAGAAGATTCTAGTTTTGCGCTTTCTTAAGCCCAAAACAGTAGACATTGGAGTTGTGGTCTACGGCGTAGATTTGTCCTTCGGCCACGGCCAAACCGCTGAAGTGCGTCCAAGATGAGATTACGGCACCGCTGTCGTAGAGCGTCTTTCCTGTCTGGGCATCCAGCGCATAGAGGATCGCATGCGTGGTGTTTCGGATTCGTTGCGCATTCGTGAGTAACCCCTTGTATCCCTGATTGATGATTGCGCCGCTTAATGCGACTTGGTTGGGATTCTCGCCCGTGGAGAGCGCGAAGACCACGCCATGAGCGATCGCCACGGGCTCGGGAAGGTCAAAATCCCCGGATACCCAGGCGGGCCGCAGGACCGGCTTACCGGAGACTGCATCCATCGCCACCTGGAAAGCCATGATACATCCGTGCGGGTGGGGGCCGTTCGTGATCGGAAAATGAGGCGCTTGTTTCGACACGGGTCCTGAAACAGGAGCATAAACCCATGTCTGGCCTTCAGGGATGTCGTTCCACATAGACGGCGCTCCCCAGATGCCCTCGCCTTCGAAGGAAACCGCGTCATTAGCTAGCCTGGAGGTGGCGTAAAGCGGAGTATGGTGATCCTTGCCGCCCAGCAAATCCGCGTCCAGCATGTAAAGGACGCCCTCCTTGCCACCCACGCAGATAAGGTCATAATTCTTCCAGGCAAACCAGACAGCACTGCCCGAGCCGAAATCCAGATCGTATTGTGTCAGGTAAGCATAATTGTCCGGAGTGAAATAGTCGGCGAGATCCAACCGGCCTAGCGTTGCCGCCACGACGCTGCTGCCGAAAAATCCGCGGGAGGGATCGAACGGTCCATCACCGTCGGCGGCGAATACGCGGTGGTCCAGTCCGATCACCGGACCGCCTCTTCCCCAGATCCCTCCGCCGTCGCGGTCAACCAGCAAGTCTTTCGTAACCGGGTGCATGGGATTCCGGACATCCATGGAATAAATGCCGGATTGCGCGCCCCCACAGCCTTGCGAAATGGATGTGTAGACGATACCTCGGGAAAGGTTCAGGCTCCAGTTCTTGGAAAATGGAGGAACAAACTGAATTGGCCCGAACTTGACGGCCCCCGTGCCCAAATCCAAGCCGAACAACTTTCCATCTGCGGCAATCTCGTAAATGATTCCTGCCTTCTCGTCAATGACCGGCGTCGCATTAATCCCTTGCGGGCAAAGCCAGAAATCCGCATTAACAGGTTTCGCGTCAGTCCTCAAGGTCTTACTCCAGACGATTTTCCCGCTCGCGGCGTCGAGCGCAAACAGATGATTCGAGCTCCCTCCCACGTAGACAAGGGTTTTAACGCCTTCCGCAGTCGTCGCTACCGACGCAACCACCGGGGCGGTTAAATCACTGAGGGCCTTCGGCGCATTGTTTAAGTGAGCTTTCCATTTCAGTTCCAGTTGCGCGGCGTTCGCCGGAGAAATCGCATCCTCGCCAAAAGCCCAGCCTGTACGCTGAGGATCGTGGGCAAAGGTTGGCCAGCCGCCCGCAAACACGCACCGGGCCATGAGAAAGAACAGGAGAGAAAGGTGGATGATAAAACGCCGGTTTCGGGCCATCAAGTAAATCCTCCACGATGTTGGTTTCCTTCTTTAGGGATCAATTGCCGGTTTTAATGCATTTGCTACTGTACAACCGCCGGAAAAGCATCGGTGGTGACATAACGGTTGGTCGTTCCACTGCCGAACCCTGTAGAGACGAAGCTCAACGGAATATTCAAAATTCAAAACGCAAACGTCGGCGGTACGGCGCGTTCGAAAAAACCGTCGTTTGTTATCAATAAGAGTTCGAGTGTAGCAGAAGGGAATGGAACAGAGGTGACAAAACCCTTGACACTCTTAATTCGACTGCTTATCTGGGTGGGTGGCGCAGACGCTGGCATTGAAGGTCTGCAGGTCAGCGCGCCTGAGAAAGGCTGGCTGGGCAATGAAAGCAAGCATTGCCGGGGCGGACCGGTGACCCATCCGGGATCGAGCTTGTTGAGATGGGCTCTGACGCAGGCCGCACATACGGCGGCGTGAGCCCGCCTCAGTCACCCCTGTCCCCTATTAGCAAAATTTAACGCCAAAGTCCCCAAAATATACCTTGACTTCGCACGATCAGCCATCTATTCTGGTGGACGAAAGTGGCTAAAAGTAGATAAAAGTGGAAAATTAGCCGTGAAATCGAGGTTCGCTGATCGTTTTGGGGATGGGAGATGCTGCGCGGTAGACATCCGGCCACAATTGATGCGAAGGGGCGGCTGAAGATCCCTGCGGCTTTCAAAGCCCTTCTGGACGAAAAGTACGGTCCGGAGTTTTACGTGACTAGCCTCGATGGCCAATACGTTCGCATATACCCGTTCGCCGAATGGCAAAAGATCGAGGATAAGTTGGCTGCCATTCCCTCGATGAATGAAGCCAAAATGAAGTTGCTGGACCGGACGAATTACTGGGGGCAGCAGGCACGGATGGACTCGCAGGGCAGAATCCTGGTCCCATCGCAATTGCGGGAGTCCGCCGCCGCGCGCGGCGAGGTTGCAGTGATGGGATATCTGACGTACTTGGACGTTTGGAGCCCGGAGAGGTTTAGGGAGCATTTGGAAAACAACCCAATCACCCTGGAGGACAGAAAGGCGTTGAGCGAGCTCGACATTTGAGCTGGTAGCACAGCGCTGCTTTTCGATCTGCGGCTTCTTCGAAAGCATGGGTCTCTAGCTCCTGAACCGTCGATGGCGATACATGCTCCGGTAATGCTCGAAGAAACACTCAGTTTCTTGAATCTTCGGCCAGACGGCGTATATATCGACGCGACCTTGGGTGGCGGAGGGCATGCCGAAGCAATTCTCCGGGTGCTGAAAACGGGGAAGCTGCTGGCTATCGAGCGTGACCCCGGGATGGCCATCCGGCTCCTCGAACGGCTCGCGGCGTTTGGTGAAACGATCATGGTACGCGACGGAAATTTTGCCGGAATTAGTGCTCTGCACGCGGCAAGTGGTCTACCTGCTGCCGACGGCATGATAGCTGATCTTGGAATCAGCTCCATCCAGTTGGAGGATGCCTCCCGCGGATTCAGTTTTGAGAGAGCCGGTCCGTTGGACATGCGCGTAGACCCGCGGATTCCGCTGACGGCTGCGGAAATTGTAAACCGGACTCACGAAACCGACTTGGCCGGCTTAATTTTCCGGCTAGGAGAGGAGCGCCACTCGCGCCGCATCGCGCGAGCGATTGTGAAGGCCCGTCCGATTCAAACGACCACCGAACTGGCGCAAGTGGTCATGCGAGCAATCCCTTCCCGGGCGGGCCTTCATCACCTCCATCCGGCCACCCGCACGTTCCTGGCCCTGAGATTGGCGGTGAACCAGGAACTGGAGAATCTGAGCGAGTTTCTGGCGCAGGCGTTGACGGTTCTCCGCCCGAGCGGGCGCCTGGTGATTCTGAGCTTTCATTCACTTGAAGACCGCCTGGTGAAGAGGGCCTTCCGTCAATGGCAGCTTGAGGGGACCGCACAGATTCTGACTCGGAAGGTGTTGCGTCCCTCGGATGAAGAGGTCCGAGTGAACCCAAGATCGCGCAGCGCCAAGCTTCGCGCCACTGAGAAGGCAGCGGCGTGAGTAAGGGGATACCAATCATGGCTACACTTCCTGTCTTCATTCCCGAACCGCGCCGCCAGCCCCGGAGGCCAGCCGGTCCGATTCCCGTTCGGGCGCCGTGCCGCGATCTGGTATTCGAAAAGGAAATTGATAATTCAAGACTCAGCCGCGAAGTGAGTCCCGAGCGGCGGCGCGAATGCGTCACCCTTATGGGCGCTGGCGCGCTCGCATTCATCTTTATCTTTTTCTTCGGCTGGGAGCACTTCCGGTGTGTGCGGTACGGGTATGAGATTGGACGGCTGAAGTCGGAGCAGGAGGAACTTACCCTGTGGAACCAGAGACTGCGGCTTGAACAGGCGCTGCTAGCGGACCCGCAGCGGATTGACCGTTTGGCGCGCACCGATCTTGGTCTGGCTCAGCCTGAACCCCAGCAGGTGGTCCGTATCGACCGTTCAGGTGGCCGTCCTTCGCAGCCTGGTATTCCGGTCCTAGCGCACAACTTTGCACCGCAGCGCCCGGCGGCGCGAGGAAACCCGCGCGAGCCTTAAATGCCCCGGCCAGAAATCGCCGATTTCCGGAGCCGTGCTACAGGACCGCCGGTACTCTGTCGCAGCATCACGCTTGCGGCGCTGTTCGCGGTCTGGATGCTTCTGATTTGCGCCCGCCTGTATTACCTCCAGATCATTCAATATGTGCATTGGCTGAGCCGTGCCGAAAGCCAGCAGCAGCGCACCATTACTCTGGCTCCTCAGCGGGGAACAATCTACGACGCGCGGATGCACCCGCTGGCCATGAGCCTGCCCGTGGATTCAATTTACGCAGTCCCTTCCCACATCACCGACCCGCATAACGCAGCCTATAGGCTGGCCTCAATTCTGGGGCTGGATTCCAAGGACCTGGAGAACAGGTTTGCCGCCTTCAAAACCTTCTGCTGGATAAAGAGAAAAGTCCCTACGGCAGAGTCGGAGCAGGTCGCGTCGCTGCATCTCAAAGGGATTTACCTACAGAAAGAGATGAAGCGTTTCTATCCCGTACAAGCGTTGGCCGCCAACGTGCTCGGATACGTCGGAATGGACGACCGCGGACTTGCCGGGATCGAATATTCCCTGAACGCGCAGATCGAAGGCTCGCCCGGACGCGCCCTGCTGATGGAAGACGCCCGGCGCGAAACCTTTGAATCGAAAGACGAGTTGGGCCGGCCCGGCATGAATGTGGAGCTCACGATCGATTCCGGCATCCAGTATATCGCCCAGAGCGTGCTGAGCGCGGACGTTGCCAAGTGGCACGCCGAAGGAGGTGTGGCTATCGTTCAAAGCCCTCGCACCGGGGCCGTGTTAGCGATGGCGAGCTACCCCACGTTTGATCCCAACACATATGCGCAGAGTCCTTCTAAAGATCGCGAGAATCGAGCGGTCGCATGGATTTATGAGCCTGGTTCTACGTTCAAAATGATCACGCTGTCTTCGGCAATTCAGGATGGCCTGGCAAGGCCTACGGACCTGATCGACTGCCAGATGGGGTCGATCGTATTAGGAGGACGCACCATTCACGACGACCGGGAGGTGCTCCCCCATGACCGGGCTGGCAACCTTACGTTGAGCCAGGTGCTGGCTTATTCGAGCGATGTCGGTGCCGTAAAGACGGCTTTGCGATTAGGGGAAGACCGGTTCTACAACAGCATCCGCAGGTTCGGATTTGGAGCCAAAACGGATGTGGGCTTGCCGGGTGAAGAGCGAGGACTTCTGACGCCCCCGGAAGACTGGTCAGGAGTATCTCTTGGAGAAATTGCCATCGGCCAGGGGATCGGCGTCACGCCCATTCAGCTCGTGGACGCCTATTCTGCGGTAGCGAATGGTGGCACGCTGATGCGGCCACGCGTCGTAAGCCAGATCTTTGGCTCAGGAACGCGCGAATCATTTCCCGACCAGGCGGTGCGAAGGGTTATGAGTTCCCAGACGTCGGCAACGATGCGCCGCATGCTGGAAGGCGTTATCGCTTTTGGAACTGGAACCGTGGCGCAGCTAAACGGCTACTCCGCTGCCGGTAAGACAGGCACGGCCGAAAAGGTCGAGAATGGACGGTACTCTCACACGCATGAAGTGGCCTCTTTTATTGGGTTTGCCCCCGCCAGCGATCCCGCTGTCACGGTCCTCGTCGCCATCGACACTCCGGTTGGCGCCATTTATGGCGCCCAAGTGGCCGCTCCTGCGTGGAAAGAAATTACTCAGGAAACGCTGAGTTACCTCAACGTTCCGCACGATCAGCTGGTTACGCCAACCGCTCCTCTACAGGAAATTGCACAGAATGAAACCGTGGGGCTGGAATCCGCCAACCCCCGGTCGGCCGTTGCTGCCGCTGCTGCGGACCGCACCTCTCCGGATCCGCCTGTGCCCCAGGGCGGTTCCGGCTCGAAGAGCGGCGCCCCGGACAGGGTAGCCTTGGTGAGCGATGCGCCCACTGTCACCGTGCCCGATTTTTCGGGTCTCGATCAGAGAAGGGTTGCAGAAGAATGCTCGGCCATCGGGCTGAAGCTGACGGTCAGCGGATCTGGTTTGGCTAAGGACCAAAATCCTGAGGCCGGATCGAAGGCGCCACAGGGTTCTGCGGTCGAGGTCGTTTTCGCCCGATGAGGCGTTGCGCGGAGCTGCAGTTCGACTTCGCGGGGAAGCGCAGGGCCGCACTGCAGCCCAGATTAAGGTTGTATACTGAGGCGTAGACGATGATTCTCGCCGAATTACTGCGTGATACGAACGTTCTTCAGTTCGACGGTCCTCCGGCGCTTAATATCGATTCTCTGGCCTACGACTCCCGGCGTGTTCGAAAGGGCTGCCTTTTTTTTGCTATTCAGGGAAACGCCGTGGATGGACATAACTTCCTAGAGCAGGCTCTTCGTTCTGGCGCCATAGGTGTAGCGAGTGAACGCGCGAAGCCGGCGGATTTCCCTGTCGCCTGGGTTCGCGTGCCCAACATCCGGCGCGCCCTTGCCGCCGCCGCCCGCGCATTCTACGGCTATCCCGATCGCCGGTTGAGGATCGCGGGAATCACTGGGACCAATGGAAAGACGACGACGGCCTATCTTCTCCACTCGATATTTGAATCCGCGGGGATCAAGTCGGGTCTCCTGGGGACTATTGAATACCGGACCACTCTCAGGAGTGATACGGCCCACCACACGACGCTGGAGTCGCTGGAGCTGGCTGCCTACTTTGACGAACTCGCGCGGGAAGGAGGGCAGGCGGCTGTAATGGAGGTGTCGTCTCACGCGCTGGCGCAGGAGCGGGTTTGGGGGGTTCGCTTCGAGGCCGCCATTTTCACCAACCTTACCGTAGACCATCTGGATTTCCATAAGGATCTCGAGAGTTATTTTGCAGCAAAGAGAAGACTTTTCGAAGGACTTGGGACGCCGCCGCCCGAGCTTGGGGTCATCAACCTGGACGATCCCTGGGGCGAGCAGCTTCTCAAACTGCCTCAGCCGCGCCAACTGACCTACGGAATCAGCTCCAACGCACAGGTAAAGGTCCGGCATTTTGGACAAGACGCCAAAGGCATCCATGCAACGCTATCCATGCCAGAGGGGAAACTAGAGGTTGAGTCTCCGCTTCTAGGGCGTGCCAATCTTGCAAACATCCTGGCGGCGGCGGCCGCTGCCTCCGGAATGAATATCGCCAACGAACAGATTCGGCAAGGGATTCGGCGGCAGCACAGCGTTCCCGGTCGGTTCGAACAAATTGACGAGAAGCAGCCGTATCTTGTGCTCGTCGATTATGCCCATACTCACGATGCTTTAAAGCAGGCGCTCCAGACCGCGCGTGGGCTTACCCTGAACAGGCTCATTGTGGTATTTGGTTGCGGAGGTGATCGCGACCGGAGTAAGCGTCCGCTCATGGGTGAGGTTGCTGGCAAGTTAAGTGATGCGGTGGTGTTGACCTCGGATAATCCCCGTAGTGAGGACCCTTTCCTGATCATGAACGATGCGATGGTGGGGCTCCAAAGGTCGGGCGCCTCGTACGTCGCCGAAGTCGATCGCGAACGTGCTATTCGCCTGGCCCTCGAACAGGCCCGCGAGGGCGACGTTGTGCTGATCGCCGGTAAGGGCCACGAGACTTGCCAGGTTTTTAAGGATCGCACGATTGTTTTTGATGACAGGGAGGTTTCGCGCAGGATCTTGCGAGATTTAGGATTCCGCGGGCCCGATCGCCCCTAGTGCCCTCTCCTGTACAGCTTTGATAATCGCCCTCTCCCCCGCCCTTACCGCAGCCCTCTCCTGCTCGCGGGAGAGGGGGGCCGCGAGGCGGTGGGTGAGGGAGTCGGGTTGGGTGGCGCAGACATGGCCGCTTTTGGCCACGTCTGTGATTTTCGCGGATTGTCCACCCAATTCCTGGACACTACGCTAGAACGGGCAGGCAGTGCGATTATCGACGTCCGAAATTGCCGCGATCGCCGGGTACTCACCGGGTCACTTCGAAAAGAGCGTCGAGGGCTACTCGATCGACTCTCGCACTACGTGCCCCGGTGATCTTTTCTTTGCGATTCGAGGTCCGCGCCACGACGGGCACAACTTCATTGCCCAGGCATTTGAGCGGGGAGCGGTGGCGGCTGTCGCTGATCGAGCCTACTCGCCGCCCCAGGCCCCCTATGCTCGTCTCATCATCACGGTTCCGGACACAACCCGCGCTTTGCATCAGGTGGCGCGTGAGGTCCGCCGGAGGTGGCACGGCCGTGTCATCGGGATTACGGGGAGCACGGGGAAAACTACTACCAAGGAAATGATTGCCGCGGTTCTGGAGAGCAAATTTCGCGTTCTTAAGTCGCGCGGGAACTTGAACAACCAATACGGCGTCCCGATGACTCTCCTGGCTCTCGATTCTCTCCATCAGGTGGCTGTAATCGAGATGGGGATGTCGGCTCCAAGAGAGATTGCGCTCCTTGCGGACATCGCGAGGCCGGAGACCGGGGTGGTCACCAATGTGGCGCCGGTCCACTTGCAGTTCTTCGATTCCGTTGACTCCATCGCCCGAGCCAAGCGCGAGCTCATTGAGGGTCTTCAATCGCCCCGCGCCGCAGTTTTGAATTACGATGATGAGCGCGTGCGGCGTTTTGCCAATGGTTTCGAGGGCCAGGTGGCCACTTTTGGGTTTCAGAACGGCGCCGATTATCAAGCCTTGAACGTTCGTCCAGGCCGTTTTGAGCTGGGGACTCCGGTAATGGAGTTCGACGTCCGCACCGAATGCCGTCTTGAGCCATTCAGCATTCGCCTTCCTGGCTCGCATAACGTGGAGAATGCCTTGGCCGCCATCGCCACGGCGGACCTCTTTAGCATTCCTCGGCAAGAGACGCGCGCGGCGCTTAGCCAAATCCGCTCTCTGGACCAGCGCTCCGGGATTTTAATGACTCCCGGCAATCTGACAATCATCGACGACGTTTACAACTCCAACCCCAGAGCAATGGAGCGCATGCTGGAGGTATTGGCCTCATGGCCGGACGCGCGGCAGCGTATCGTGATTGCGGGGGAGATGCTGGAGCTAGGAGCATCGTCCCAAGAGCTACACCGCGGTGTCGGGCGTCTTTGTGTCCAGGCCGGGGTGAACTGGCTTCTCGCCGTCCAAGGAGATGCACGAGCCTTTCTGGATGGCGCGGTTGCAGCAGGCATGCCGCACACGCGCGCGCTCTTTTTCCCCGGTCCGGTGGAAGCTGCAAGATTTTGCCAGACGATTGCCCAGCCGGGAGACGTGATCCTGATCAAGGGCTCGCGGGGGGTCGGCCTGGGAAATGCTGTCGCCGTGCTACGTGGGGACGAGAAACTCCACGGCACGGCTTGAGCCGGGCCGTGCAGTCGCAAGAAACCAATGTTCTATTACCTCTACCTCAAATTTTATGGCCAGTTCCACGCCGTTAATGTTTTCCGTTACATCACTGTTCGCACAGCTTATGCGAGCCTCACAGCATTGCTCCTGTCGCTCGTTTTTGGCCCGTGGCTTATTCGGAAGCTCACCAACTTCCAAATCGGCCAGTACGTCCGCGAGGAAGGTCCGCTCTCCCACCGGACAAAAGCCGGAACACCTACGATGGGTGGCGTTCTGATCGTCCTCTGCATCGTTATCCCCACCTTGCTCTGGTCGGATCTCACTAACGTCTTTCTGTGGCTGGCGCTGGGGACTACCCTGGCATTCGGAGCGATTGGTTTTTGGGACGATTATCTCAAATTGCAGCGCAAGCATAATCTTGGTCTGCGCGCCCGGTCCAAGCTCTCGCTCCAGGTTTTGGCGAGTGTGCTGCTAGCCGCAGCTTTGGGAATACTCTCCGGCCGGAATCTCTACTCGACGCGGCTTACGTTTCCTTTTTTTAAGGAGCTCCGGCCCGACTTCTTAATCGACCGGTTTCTTCGCCACCCGTGGCTCTATCCTCTGGCGTTTTTACCGTTTATGGCCTTGGTCGTGTTGGTTGTGGTTGGCTCTTCCAATGCGGTCAATCTTACGGACGGCTTGGACGGCCTGGCGATTGGCTGTGTCATTCTCGCAGCGTCTGCTCTGACGGTTTTGACGTATGTGAGCGGTAATGCGCATTGGGCGAACTATCTCAATCTGGAACACCTGCCGGGGGCTTCTGAATTGACGATTTTCTGTGGCTCCACGGTGGGCGCCAGTTTGGGTTTCCTGTGGTATAACGCCTATCCGGCGCAGATTTTTATGGGAGATGTAGGCTCGCTGGCTCTTGGTGGCGGAATCGGCGTGGTTGCAGTGATCATCAAACAAGAGCTTTTGCTGCCTTTTGTGGGCGGAATTTTCGTGTTGGAGGCGCTTTCGGTCATTCTGCAGGTTGGGTCCTACAAGCTGAGACGCAAGCGGATATTTAAGATGGCGCCCCTCCATCATCATTTCGAGCTGCTGGGTTGGAAAGAATCCAAGATCATCGCACGCTTTTGGATCGCGGCGTTCGTGTTCGCTCTGTTTGCCTTGACCACCCTGAAGCTCCGGTGAAGAGACCTTTGCGGTGTTGGTAATCCCTCCGTTCCGGGCGCAATTGTAGCGGCGGGTTTACCCCCCAACCCGGATGGCGGCATAAAGCCGCCTCTACGCGCCAGAAACCGGGGAACTAGCAGCACTTTTATTAAAATATTTGACCGGGATGGTTTTCTGCGCATAAAATACGCAGTAATCGCACTGGCCGTTTTGTTCGGGGGACGGCGGCCCGTTTCTGAGCGCGACCTTAAACCTCATGGCGAGGCCTAAATCCTATCGAAATCCGACGCGGGTAAGCCTGACGCTGGACCGCCAAACCGTGGTCAGCGCGCGCCGTTTAGCCCGCCAGTTCCGGAGATCACTTTCCGAGGTTATTTCGGAAATACTGGACGGCTATTTCCAGAAGAACGGCCACACGAAGCGGCGGAATTCACCATGATTGAACTGCGAAACAAGCGCGCTTTAGTGGTGGGCCTGGCCCGTTCCGGCCGCGCTGTCGCGAGCCGGCTACGGAAGGAAGGGGCGGTGGTGACGGCGACAGATTTGCGCCCGCCCTGCTCCTTTGGCGCCGCTCTCAAGGATCTGATGGAGAGGCGGATTGGGTTTGAGCTCGGCGTACACCGCGAAGAGACCTTCTTGAAGCAAGATTTAATCGTGGTGAGTCCCGGCGTCCCGTGGGATCTTCCTCAACTGGAAGCAGCGCGGCGACGCAAGATTACGGTGGTGCCGGAAGTTGAGGCGGCAAGCTGGTTTTTTCAGGGAACCCTGGCCGGCATCACCGGGACGAACGGCAAAACGACTACGACCACCCTCCTGGGAAGGATGCTCGAAGCGTCCGGTTTTCCCGTCCATGTGGCGGGCAATATCGGCGTTCCCCTGATCTCAGCGGTTGACCTTTTTTCTCCCGACTCCATCGTCGTGGCCGAACTCAGCAGCTTCCAATTGGAGGCGATTCGAAGCTTCCATCCCCACCTCGCCGTGTTGCTAAACGTTACGGAAAACCACCTGGACCGACACCGTACCTTTGCAGCCTACGTGAGCGCCAAAGCGCAGATTTTCCGCAACCAGCAGGCGGATGACTTCGCGCTTCTGAACGCCGATGATCCTGTGGTGATGAGCCTCGCTCCCGTGATCGCCAGCCGCAAGGTCTTTTTTAGCTTGGAGCAGGATCTGCCTGAAGGAGTATTGCTCTCCCAGGGAAAGATCCTTTACCGCGCCGGTCACCTGGAACGGATGTTGATGGAAGCAAGGGAGATCAGGCTGCGTGGGGCCTTCAATATTCAAAATGTCATGGCGGCAGCAGCGGCGGCATGCATTTTAGGCGCCGACTTTAACGCCATTCGCACTGCGGTCCGTGAATTCACGGGCGTCGAGCATCGGATTGAGTACGTACGGACCGTCCGGGGAGTTGACTTTTTCAATGACTCGAAGGCAACCACCGTCGACGCTACCTGCAAAGCCCTCTCGACGTTCGAGTGCGGCGTTCACCTGATCCTGGGTGGAAAAGATAAAGGGTCCTCGTACACTCCACTGCGCCAGTTCCTCGAAGGGCGGGTGAAATCAGTATATCTGATAGGCGCCGCCGCAGAAAGGATTGCGGAAGACCTTGATGGAGTGGATTTGCACCGGGCCGGGACCCTGAACGCGGCAGTTCCGATGGCATTTGCGCGAGCCATATCTGGGGACGTTGTCCTGTTGTCTCCGGCCTGCTCCAGCTACGACCAGTTTGAGAATTTCGAGCAGCGGGGCCGCGTCTTCAAGGAGTTGGTTGAGGATTTGCCTAACACTGTCGCACCCGGAAGCAATTCCTCGCCCAACTCCTTCGCGCACCCCGCGTCCGGTCCCGCCTCCGCTCCGGGAGCACCCGAGTCGTCCCACAAAAATCTCGCGGCGCCTGCCCGCTCGGCTCAACCCTCTCCGTCCTTGCCCGTCGAGACAACCTACGTCTATGAAACTGGCGCGATGGAGACTCCCGCGCCCTTAGAGGCTGGCGGGCCAGGAGAGACGGACGAGATGACCAGATGGGACGCTCCGGCTCCCGATACTTCGGCAGAAAGCTCGGGATTCAGCATTCGGGATTCGGGACTGGGGGTCCAGGACTCGGCAGTAAGAAAGATTGGCAGCGGAGCCGCTATCGTTCCTGATTCCGAAGCCCCGAGTCCCCATTTCCGAGCCCCGAACCGCGAGGCTGACGGAGAGCCCGTCTCTTATTTTGAAGTGGCCTCCACGCAGGTCCCAGAGGGTGAGAAGCTACCAGTAAACAGTCTTGAGGATTCCTCTGCCCAATACGGGCAGGGCCGTCCTGTGCGAAACCTGGAACTCTTTCCTTCCGCTGCGTCCAAGTCCAATTCCGGCGAAGAGAATTAGGGTGTTATGGCGAGGCAGCTAGAATCCGATCGAATCCTGTTCGGCACGGTCATAGCCCTCGTCTTCTTCGGGTTGCTGATGGTTTTCAGCGCCTCGGCTGTGCTATCTGCTTCGGAATACCATAGCGTCTATTTTTATCTGATTCGTCAAGGTCTATGGGCCGCGCTGGGGCTGGCCGGCATGATGCTGATGATGAATTTGGACTACCAGCACTTGCGCAATCCTCGCATCATTTTCCCATCTCTGTCATTAGAGCTGGTCCTGCTGCTGGCCGTATTTCTCATGCCCAGCCGCCATCACACTCATCGCTGGATTTACGCCGGCCCCTTGAGCTTCCAACCCTCCGAGCTGGCGAAGCTGCTGCTGGTAGTATTCTTCGCTTACTTTCTCGATTTCCGCAAGAATTCGGTGAACGACTTACGGCACACTCTGATGCCCCTGATGGTCGTTACCGGCGTTATCGTGGCGTTGATTGTGAAAGAGCCAGACTTAGGAACATCGCTTGCGATTCTGCTAGTTTGCTCGGCCATGCTTTTCGCGGCGGGCTTAAACCTGCTGTACTTCGCCGGAGCCACCGCGGCTGGAATCCCCATGCTCTACGTCGTCATCACCCATTTCAGGTATCAGATGGTGCGGGTTGTCAGCTTTCTCCATCCGTTCAGCGACCCTCTTGGCAAAGGATTCCAAATGCTCCAGTCGCTCATCGCAGTAGGGACGGGAGGAATTATGGGCCTGGGTCTGATGGAGGGCCGGCAAAAGCTCTTTTTTCTTCCAGAGCCGCAAACCGACTTCATCTACGCGGTGATCTGCGAAGAATGGGGGTTCCTCGGAGCGGTGATTGTCGTCTTGCTGTTCGCCGTCATCCTCTGGCGTGGAGTGAGAGCTGCGGTCTACTGCCAGGACGGCTTCGGGCGTCTTCTTGCGATCGGAATAACGGTTTTGCTGGTCGGCCAAGCTGTCGTCAACATCAGTGTTGCGACAGGGCTTCTGCCCACCAAGGGAATTCCGCTGCCATTTATAAGCTACGGAGGGTCATCGCTGTTAATCGACCTCCTGGCGGCCGGCATCTTGCTCAATATTTCCCAGCACGCGAACGGCAACCCGGTGCTGTGAGGGTGGGAACAAATTGACGGCCCCTGTCATCGTAAGCCGATTCGCTCCTCTTCGAATCGCTCTGAGCGAAGCGAAGAGGCTTTCGGTAAACTCTGCGGAGCATCTCCAATATCTATTCGGGGCCCAGCTTTCGGGGTTTGGGGCTCGAGAAAGTTACGGCCCCGATCCGCCTCACCGGGACAGGTTTCCTGATTCGCAAGTTCTCAGCGCCGTACCCCAAACTTCATCCCTGCGCGTTCTGATCGCCGCCGGCGGCACGGGAGGGCACATCTTCCCAGCGCTGGCAGTGGCGCAGGAATTGCGCAACCGGCAGACCGCACAGCCGAATCCGATCTCGGGGTGCAGACGATCTGAGATCGAATTTGTGGGAACGGGACGAGGCCTCGAGTCAAGGGTGATACCCGCAGCGGGGTTTCCACTCCATGTCATCACGGCGGCAGGTCTGAAAGGAGTAGGCGCTTCCAAGAAGATTCGCAACCTGCTGGTTCTGCCGGGCAGCTTTTGGGAGGCTGGCAAGCTGCTGCTACGCTTCCGCCCCAGTGTGGTTGTGGGTCTGGGGGGATACGTCGCTGGACCCCTCGTGCTGGAAGCGTCGTTAGCCCGCATTCCGACGCTGCTTATCGAGCCGAATGCAACTCCTGGCTTCACGAACCGGGCGCTGGCCCCCTGGATCCGGCTGGCGGCGGTCGGATTCAAGGAAGCAGCGCGCTTCTATGGGTCCAAGGCGAGGCTAACGGGTCACCCGCTACGCCCGGCGTTCTTCAGGGTCTCCCCCAAGATCCACCAGGCGCCTTTTACGCTGCTTGTTTCCGGAGGAAGCCAGGGCTCGTTAGCGATCAACAACGCCGTTATCGCAGCGCTTCCCCTTTTAGCCCAGCGAGCCGCCGGTTCCAGGATCATTCATCAGACGGGAGAACAGGAATTTGGGCGCGTTCGCGCGGCCTATCGAAACACTGGTTTGGAAGCGGAGGTTCACGCGTTCCTCGACGATGTTCCAGCGGCTTTTGAGCGGGCGGACCTTGTGGTTTGCCGGTCGGGTGCATCGACGGTTGCGGAGATCATGGCGGCCGGTAAGGCTTCGTTGCTTATCCCATTTCCCGCAGCCGCCGATAACCACCAGTTAGCCAACGCGCGGATCCTGGAAAACGCGGGCGCGGCGCGGATTGTCGAGCAAAGAAATTTGACGCCGGAAGTGCTGGTGAACGAGGTTTGCAGGCTCCTTGCACGGCCGGATAAACTGGTGCAAATGGACCGTCAGGCACGTTCTCTCGCCCGCCCTGACGCCACATCCGAAATTGCTGATTTGATTGAGCGATTAGGCTCATCGTCATAGCGGAGTCTCGGGAAATCGCGGGGAATTTTTATGCTGGGAAAGATTCGAAGAATACACTTTGTTGGTATCGGCGGCAGCGGCATGAGCGGCATTGCCGAGCTTCTGCTGAACCTTGGCTTTACCGTTACTGGATCGGACCTAAAGTTAACTCCCGTGACGCACCGGCTGGAAGCTTTGGGCGCGCGCATTTTCCAGGGCCACGCCCCGGCTCATGCCGCCGACGCTCAGGTGGTGGTGGTTTCCTCCGCCGTCCACGAATCGAATCCCGAGATTCAGGAGGCGAGACGGCTGGCGGTTCCGGTGATCCCGAGGGCGGAGATGTTGGCCGAGTTGATGCGCCTTAAGTTCAGCATCGCCGTCGCGGGATCTCACGGCAAGACAACGACCACGTCGATGATTGCGTTGATGCTGACGGAGGCGGGCCTTGATCCCACCGCGGTAATTGGAGGGCGCTTGGACGCTTTTGGCTCCAGCGCGCGGCTGGGCGGCGGCGAGTTGATGGTGGCTGAAGCGGACGAAAGTGACGAGTCATTTCTTTGTCTGCTCCCTTCAATCGCCGTCGTCACGAATATTGATCGCGAGCACCTGGATCATTATCGCGGCATGGACGAGATCGTCGCCGCCTTTGTCTCTTTCATGAACAAGGTTCCATTTTATGGCGCGGTTATTGCCTGCTCGGATCCGCCGTGGCGGAATACGCTCGAGTTGATTCGTCCCCAGTTGCGCCGCCGGCTGATCACTTATGGCCTGGAGAGCGACGCGGTGGTCAATGCCCACAACCTGAGACGCAACAACGGGGGCTCAAGCTTTGGAGTGACCGCTTCAGGTTGCTTCTTAGGCCCGATCAATCTTGCAGTTCCCGGACGGCACAACGTGCAGAATGCGCTGGCGGCTGTAGCGGTAGGTCTCGAGATCGGCTTAGGGACAGATCAGATCCGCCATGGTTTGGAGCGATTCCGCGGTGCTGATCGGCGCTTCCAGGTGAGGACGGAGGTGGACGGTATTACCATCGTGGACGATTATGGTCACCATCCCACCGAGATCCGCGCAACGCTCGATGCTGCCCTCGAACGCGGCGCCAGGCGGATCTGGGCGATTTTCCAGCCGCATCGGTTTACCCGCACTCAGTTCCTGATGAACGAGTTTGGCCCAGCCTTTGCCTGCTGCGAGCGCGTCTACGTCCTTGATATCTACCCAGCGGGCGAGAACCCGATTCCCGGCATCAACGCTGAGTTGCTTGTCGAGGCGATGCGCAAGACCGGTTGCCCGGAGGCGCGCTATGCGCCTTCCGGAAAGTGGGTGCTGCAGGACGTCTTGAGTGCTCTACAGCCGGGTGTGTTGGTTCTAACAATTGGCGCTGGAAGCGTCTACCGGCTCGCCGAGGAACTGGAGACAGCTTTGAAGCCGGCTGCAGCCGTAAGAACAGGTAGCCATCATTCGAATCTGTCATGCTAAGAGGCATTACCTCACCATCTTCGCAAGAGGCGTCCTTGGCTACACCGGAGCAAATCCCGGGGGTTGATTGGGAAGACGACCGGCCTTCTCCGTATCGGCGCCGGGAACGGCCTGTCAGAGTGCGGCGTGTGCGAGCACGGCTCGCCACCCGTCTGCTGAGAATGGTGTTTCTGGACTTGCTATTCCCCCTACTCCTTGTTTATGGCACTTACCGTTGCTCGGTGCGCGCTGCTCATTCCAGCCGCTTTCGATTCGATCCGGAAGCGGATGTAATCCTCACGGGAAACCACTCAGTATCTAAAGACAGGCTGCTCGAGGCGCTTGGTTTTGCCCGGGCGGGAAACGCGGATGCTTTGAAAATTACCACACTCGACCTCGCGGCAGAACGGGAGCGCGTGGAGGAGCTGCCGTGGGTTAGATCTGCGAGCATTGAACGGATCTTCCCGCACCGCCTGGAAGTAAGCGTGGTCGAGAGGACACCGGTAGCGTTTGTCAACGTGAGTGGGCGCGTCGAGCTGGTGGACCCGGACGGAGCGTTCTTGCAAACACCGGCGGAGGCGACTTTTGATTTCCCGGTGCTGTACGGTCTCGATTCTCTGGCCAGCGCGGCAGACCGACGGGAACGCCTAGCTCTCTATCTTGGGTTTCTTCACGAGACTCAAGCTGAGATTACCGGATCGAGCTGGACGGTTTCGGAGGCAGACTGCAGCAGCCCGGACGACCTTCGGCTTCTCTTGGTTCAGGGAAACCAGACCATTTGGGTGCATTTCGGCGACAAAGATTTTAGGCAGCGATTCAGGACGTTTCTTAGCCTGGCACCCCGCGTGCTTGGGAATTACTCAAAGATTGATTCTATGGATTTGCGCTACCACAACGAGGTGGTTGTTGATCCGTAAGTACAAATCAGAAGGCAGAAAGCACAGACTAGAAACCAGAAAGTCCGGAAGATGCCCATTCTGGTTTCTAGTCTCTGATTTCTGATTTGCTCTTGATCGGTAATGGGATCGAAAGGAACAGCTATTGTAGGTCTCGACCTGGGCAGCACGAAAACGTGCGCCTTAGTCTGCGAGCAGACCGAAAAAGGCAAGCTGCGCGTCGTTGGTTTCGGCCGGGCGGAATCAAAGGGTTGGAGGCGCGGCATTATCGTGAACCTGGATTCGGCGGTCCTGGCGATCAAGAAGGCTGTGGAGGCGGCGGAGGATGCGGCGGACCGGCCGGTCGACAATGCCTATGTGGGGGTGGGCGGACCTTATCTAAAGGGAGTGGATTCGCGCGGCGCGGTCACGCTAGCAAAGCAAAATCAGTCTTCCCGGCAGGTCACCGTCGAAGACCGGCGGAAGGTTTTCCAGGCTGCCCAGGCCATCACCCTTCCGTCGGATCGGAAGATCATTTACGCCGAGCCGCAGGAATATCTTCTGGACTCGCAAGACGGTATTCGGAATCCAGTCGGAATGGTGGGTTCGCGCCTGGAAGTGAATATCCACGTGGTCACGGCTTCTGTCACCTCACACGAAAACGTGGTCACAGCAGTTAACCGGGCCGGGGTCGTAGTGAACGACACCGTTTACGAAGGACTTGCAGCAGCTTCAGCGTGCCTGACGGGGGATGAGCGCGAGCTGGGCGTGGCGCTGATCGATATTGGAGGTGGAAATTCCAACCTGATCATTTATCATGAGGGAACGGTGCGGTACAGTGCGGCGATACCAATCGGCGGGGACCATTTTACTAACGATGTTGCCGTGGGTCTGCGCACTCCCATCCCTGAGGCCGAGAAAGTGAAAATGGCGTGGGGAGAACGCGAGCCCTTCGAGGATCGTGAAGCGCCGGTTGAATCCCCGAGCCTGGGCGAACAGCCTTCGCGGCTGGTGAAGTATTCCATGCTGCGGGAGATTATTGAGCCGCGGGTTCAGGAATTTCTAGAATTGATCGCCGAGGAACTGAAACGCTCAGGCCTGCACCGGCAACTGGGAAGTGGTATTGTGCTTGCCGGAGGGGGTGGCAAGTTAGGTGGCCTGCCGGCGATGGCCGAGAGAGCCTTGGGTCTGCCGGTGCGGCTCGGCCAGCCCGCAGGTCTCGAAAATATGGGAAGCGAACTTCCGGATGCGCTTTATGCCACCGTCGTAGGTTTAGTTATTTACGGTCATCGGCTTCGCCTTCTGCACAATTCCCGGAATGCGGGTCTGACGGAAAGACTTTGGGGGATTTTTCGAGGCAAGAATTAGCGCGAGAAAGAAGCTATCAGCGAGCAGCATCGCTGATAACTGATACCTGATAGCTGATAGCTTTATAAGGAGTGAGCATGGCAGACGAACAAGGCAATGGCAATCTGAGGGTTGATTTTTCCGATGAATTGCGCCGGGGCGCCAGGATCAAAGTGATTGGCGTCGGCGGAGGCGGAGGCAACGCCGTGAACCGAATGATTGACGCCCAGCTTGAGGGCGTCGAGTTCGCTGTGGCAAATACGGACCTCCAGGCGCTGAGCGTCTCAAAGGCGCCGGTCAAGATTCAGTTGGGCTCAAAGCTAACCAAGGGGCTGGGGGCCGGCGCTAATCCGGAGATCGGTCGCCGCGCCGCAATCGAAGACACTGAAAAGATCATTGACGTATTAGACGGCGCGGACATGGTCTTCATCACTGCCGGTCTCGGCGGAGGAACAGGAACGGGCGGCGCGCCAATCGTCGCCGGCTTGGCACGTGAGCTCGAAGCCCTCACCGTGGCCGTCGTCACTAAGCCCTTCGCCTTCGAAGGCAAACGCAGGATGATGCAGGCCGAACAGGGCCTTGCTGAGCTGAGCGATGCCGTCGATACCGTGATCTGCATCCCCAACGAACGCTTGATGCAATACGTAGACAAGTGCACCAGCTTCTTCGAGGCATTCCGAATCGCGGACGACATCCTTCGCCAGGGAGTGCAGGGCATCTCGGACATTATCACCATCACAGGGATCATTAATCGCGACTTTGCGGATATTAAGACCATCATGCAGGGAATGGGCTATGCCGTCATGGGCACCGCCACGGCCACCGGCGAAAGCCGGTCGATCGAGGCTACGAATCGAGCCATGTCCAGCCCGCTCCTCGAAGACGCCTCCATCAACGGCGCGCAAGGCATTTTGCTCAATATAACCGGTTCCAGCAAGCTCACGCTTCATGAAGTCCACGCCGCGTCCAGCATTGTGCAGCAGGCCGCCGCCGACAACGCCAATATTATCTTTGGAGCGGTGCACGACGAGTTGATGGGAGACTCCATCAAGGTGACGGTGATTGCCACCGGCATTAAAAATGAGAAGCTGGGAGCGGTGCCTCGCATCAGCGGTTTTAGCGCCAGCCAAGCCGTCCAGCAGACCTCCCGGGACGCACCGCCAAGGAAGGAGCCTGCACCCGTAGAAATCCCTAAGGAAGTGGAAGCCCCCTTGGATGACCTGGAGGTGCCTGCCTTCATGCGCCGCAAGAGAATGGAGTTGAAATAAGCGGTGCCGCGCTCGATTAAGGTCCGTGCGCCAGCTCTAGAACGAATCCTCGCCCACGCCAGCGCCGATTGGCCGATTGAGTGCTGCGGTTTGCTCGCCGGGCTTAGCGAGGTGATCACCGATGTTTTTCCCACAGCCAATGCTTTTGCTTCGGAGCGTGAGTTTTTCATCGCTCCTCAAGAGCTCGCTGTGACGCTGCGGGTCATCCGCCAGTTGGGACTGCGACACCTTGGCATCTATCATTCCCATCCGAGGAGCGGCAATGATCCTTCTCCTCGCGATATTGAAATGGCGTTCTATCCATCATGCGCCTACTTCATTGCTTCGCCGCGAGCGCCCGCTTCCCGTCAGATTCGAGCCTTTCATATTGCCAATGGCCGGGCTGCCGAGCTCCAAATCGAAACCGTTTCCTCCCTCCCGCAGTTATGTAACACCTCAGTTTCGGGCTCGTAGCGCCGGACTTCGGCCAGGCATCTGGCCAAATGCCGACCTGAAGGTCAGCGCTACAGAGTGGGCGAGACCAAGGCCGAGGCATTACGCAGTTATAAAAACTGCTATTTACTATCCCGGTAAGTTGTTATATATTTGGGATGGGCGAAGCAGATGAGTTCGGCTCGGCCCACAGGCGGGTGAGAGGGTTACAACTCGGCGGCCTGAGGTGTGATCGTTAGTGATAGGGGGGCTGATTTGTGCCCTGGCGATGTTAGAGGCCGCGGAATTTTAAATGCGGTATAGCGCTGTTCAGATGATATTTAGTAAGGATATAAAAAGGATTGCTGTGAGAAGTGGTTTGGTGTATGGTAAACGTAAAGGGCTGCATGTGCAAAGGCTGCAGCGCGAGATAGATTCGATCCCGGGAAGCTGCCTTAGCCGTGCCGAGAGGGCGCGATAGCTCAGGCTGGCTTTAGTTGCTGGGTTCCCCCCCTTCCCCAGCGCCTAAAGATAATACAAGTCGAGCCTCGTCGTGCCAGCGGTACGGCTAAGGTAGCCTCCCGTCTTTCCTGCCACGCTATCGCCCTCAAGTTTGATCCTCGAAAGCCGGGCTAGTGGCGCGTTGCACTTTTGTAGCATCCCAGGACCCGCAAAAAACTTGTTACCTCCGCAAGGTGGTCCAGCGCGTTCTGACATTTCCTTTCCCTTACGCTACCGGTGAAATCCACATAAAAGAAATACTCCCACGGGTGGCCGCGCAAAGGCCGCGACTCCATTTTCGTCAGATTAATGTCTCTCAAAGCGAAGACGCCCATACACTTGAAAAGAGCGCCCGGAACATTACGGGTTGCAAAGGCAATTGAGACCTTGTTGCTTCCGGCGGCGATCTTACGGGTGCGGGAGAGGAGAAGAAAACGCGTGTAGTTCTTCCGATGGTCTTCGAGATGGCTTTTCAGGATCCGACCGCCGTAAACACTGGCTGCAACGCGGCTGGCAATCGCTGCAGCCCCACGGGGACGCTTTTCCGCGAGCATTTTGACGCTCCCGGCTGTGTCATAATATGGCACTTTCTCGATACGCGGATGCCGTTCAAAAAATTCCCCACACTGCGCCAATGCCACCGGATGGGAGTAGACTTGACGGAGATTTCCGATAGAGGTGCCGGGAAAGGCAATCAAATTGTGGGCGATGCGCAGGTTAATTTCGGCCACGATGTGCAGTTGGTGTTCCAGCAGCAGGTCATAGTTCTCGTAGACCGAGCCGGCGAGAGTATTCTCAATCGGCGCCAGGCAGTAGTAGCATTCGCCGGTCGAAACGCTGTCAAATATCGCGCCGAAGCTTTCCTTCGGCCGAACCTGGGCTGAGCGCCCGAGAAGCTGCCGCGCGGCTTCTTCGCTAAAAGCGCCACGCTCTCCTTGAATCGCGACGGTGTCCTTGGGCATCACTTCCGCGTTGTCACTGGTCAGCAATCAGAGGATATAGAGTCAGGCTGAGTTGCCTAACAATCCACGAAAAAAGAAATCGACGTAAGCCCCGGTGAGCTCGCTTTCCGGGATCGGGCCTTGTATGTCATACCACTGATAGAGCCAGTTAATCATACCTAACAAAGCAAAGGCTGCCATCTTCGAAGATACCAGCCGGGCTCCGGACGACTGCTTTTGGACTTCCGCGATTAGGTTTTCCAAGAAAACGATGTACTGTCTTTTCCGGACATTAATCTTCTTCCGAAAGGCCCCCTTTAAAGAGCGATTCTCGTGCAGAATGACGGTTATCTCCCGATCGCGAGCCCTTACAATAAGATCGATATGGCCGGTAATGGTTTCTTGCAGTCTCCGTCGCGGATCTTGAATCTCCGCCACGCGGTCGAGGACACTTTCCTTGAGAATGTCCATCCCGTAGTTCATGATCTCAAAGAGCAGGCGATCTTTGCTGCCGATATGATGATACAGGCCCGCCTTCGTCAGCCCCACAGCTTCGGCAATCTCCTGCATCGAAGCGCCGGTATAGCCTTTTTCGTAGAACACCCTGGCCGCAACCCGGCAAATTTCCCGCAGGCGATGCTGGGCGACCGGCGTTCGAGGCATGAGCAAAATCTACCATAAAGCTCGTTCAGGGGGCACGGAAAAACAGGCGGCTGTTTGACACCGGCGAGACGCGTCTGTTACGCTAATGTCAAGTAAAACTTAGCCCGGGAGCTCTGCCGATATCGAGGAAGTCTCAGGAATGTCTCGCCCTTATCTTGCTCGTCACGGGCACGTTTGGCTGCGCCGTGAAGCGCACGACGCACATTGCAAGGTCTCAAGTTCCATCTCCGCCGCGCGTTGTGTCCACTGAAGCTCTGATTGCCGCAATCAACGCGGAGAGCGCGACGGTGAACACAATTTCGGCCACTGTGGAGATGCAACCTACCACGGGTTCCGCCTATTCCGGGGTGATTAAGCAGTATCATGACGTGAGAGGCGTCATTCTCGCTGAAAAACCCGCCAGAATTCGCGTGTTGGGTCAGGCGCCGGTGGTTCGAACGGACATCTTTGATATGGCGTCGGACGGGAGCCACTTCAGCCTGTACGTTCCATCCCAAAACAAATTCTACGTGGGCAATGCCTCTGTAACGCCCCGCACCACGAACTCGTTAGAACAATTGAGGCCGCAACATGTCCTGAGCGCCTTGTTTCTCGGGCCGATTCAGCCGGCGACAGAGAGTTATTTCTGCCAGGATGCCGATGAAGGTTCGGGCCAGTACTATGTCATTGGGGTTCTTCGTCGTCCTGTGACTGCCGGCTTGATTAGCCTGGAGCGCAGGATCTGGTTTGATCGCTCGAACCTGCAAATCTCCCGGGTTCAACTTTATGGTCCGCAGGGTGCGGTTCTGGAAGATATCCGCTATTCGGGGTATGCCGGGCCGGGCGGGATTCGCTACCCTTACCGGATTGAGATCAACCGCCCCACCGACGGCTATTCCCTGAATCTAACGATCTTGCGGGCAACTTTCAACCAGCCCATTGCAGACGAGAAGTTTTCGCTTACCAAGCCGCCAAGCGCCCAACTCATCGATCTGAGCTCCCCGCCCCCACAGGGAGGTTCAGATGATCGGTAAAATGATTATAGCCAATGTCTTGCACCGTCCCATTCGTACCATTGTCAGCATCCTCGCGGTGGCCATCGAGGTGGGAATGGTGCTCCTGGTCGTCGGAATGACTACGGGCATGCTTAGCCAGGCGGCGGCTCGTATTCAAGGGGTGGGAGCGGATGTCATGGTGCAGCCTTCGGGCGCTTCGCTGTTTCTAGGGGTTTCGGCGGCGCCAATGCCCATCAAGATCGCAGATTTAATCGAGCAGCTTCCACACGTTCAAGCGGTCGCTCCCGTACTCCTCCAGTTCAACACGTCGGGAACCGGCGGGTTGAACCTGGTCTACGGCATTGATCCGAAGACGTTCGCAAAAGTGAGCGGCGGCTTCGTTTTCTATTCGGGCGGCCCTTTGCGGAATCCGTGGGACGTTCTGGTGGATGACTTTTATGCCCGGTCCAAGCGAGTGAAGGTGGGCGACACGATCAATTTGCTCGGCCATGATTTCCATATCGCCGGCGTTGTCGAGCACGGCAAAGGCGCGCGGCTTTTCATTCCCCTGAAGACTGCTCAAGACATGTCCGGTTCGAAGAATCGTGCATCAATCTTTTTTGTGAAGTGTACGGACGTGGGATACACCGACAGCGTTCTCGCGGCCGTTAAAAAGCTGCTTCCCGATCACAACGTCCTCTCGGTGCGGGAGTATATGTCGATGATGACATCGAATAACCTCCCGGAGTTGAGCGATTTCGTGACGGTAATGATTGGCATCGCAGTGGGGATTGGGTTCCTGGTGATTTTTCTTTCGATGTACACGACCATTACGGAACGCACCCGGGAAATCGGAATTCTCAAGTCCCTCGGGGCGTCGAAAGCGTATGTGATCAATGCCATCCTGCAGGAAGCAGGGCTGATGTGCATCATCGGGATTGCTGTTGGCATTGGAGGAACCATCGGACTGAAAATCCTAATCGAGTCGAACTTTCCAACAATCCCGGTTAATCTTACTGTGCTTTGGGTTATACGGGCGGGCGCGCTCGCGATTGGCGGAGGGCTGATCGGCTCGTTCTATCCGGCGCTCCGGGCTGCGAGGCTTGATCCGATTGATGCGCTCGGATATGAGTAGTAAACGCGCCTAACAGGGTAAGACCGTGGACCCGATCATCGCTACCGAAGATCTGAAAAAAATTTACCGCCTCGGTAAAGTCGACACGCCGGCGCTGCGAGGCGTGACGTTGCAAATTCAGGATGGGGAATTCGCCGCCATCGTGGGCCCTTCCGGCTGCGGTAAATCGACGCTGCTTTACCTCTTGGGAGGCCTTGCTTCCCCCACGAGCGGCAGGATTTTCGTGGATGGAAACGAGTACAGCTCGATGACCGATGCGGAGCGCACGCGATTCCGCCGCCATAAGGTGGGATTTGTATTTCAACGATTCAACCTTCTGCCTACTCTCACCGCACGGGGAAATATTGCGTTGGCCCAGGCCATTCACGATCATGGATATGATCCCCATCGGTTTCAAAGCGTAACGGAGATGCTGGGAATTGGAGCCAAGCTGGACCACCGGCCATTTGCCCTATCCGGCGGCGAGCAGCAGCGGGTAGCGATCGCGCGGGCGGTCGTCTGCGAGCCCAAAATCCTGCTCGCTGATGAGCCAACGGGAAACCTCGACAGTGGGAATTCCCAACTGGTGCTCAACATGCTGCGGACGCTCAACCGGTCGCTTCATCAAACCATTCTTATGATTACCCATAACCCGGAGGCGGCGGCGATCTCGGATCGCATCATTCACATGCGAGACGGACTGGTGATTGAAGATTGATTCCTGTCTCATTTGAGGTTATTTTCTTAAGTCGGGCCATGCCAGAGAGCACTTCATTCCGCGAGCAAGCCCTTTCGCCGGCGGTCACATCTGCGGGCGTAGCCGCGCCGCGCCGCGCCTGGGCGAAAGTAAAAGTGATAGCCGTACGGTCCGTCTTCTGGTCTTACGAGCGTGGATCGTGGCAATACGATATTATCTGCCTGGTAATCCTGGCCTTCATTTTTCTCACTCCGGCTTCCTGGTTTCACGACCGTCCAACTCTCGGCCTCACCACTCTCCGGCACACGCAGGGGGTCATTGAAGTGGGACGAGCGGCCGACGGGTGGCACTACCTCCTCGACGCCCGGCTTGTCGCGTCGTTCGCGCCGCTGAAACCTGAAGATGCGATCCGGACGATTCTGGAGCGGCGGCTTCACAGGCCTATTGAGCTGAAATCGCTCACCCCGCTGCGCGATTCCAACCGGGTCGTTCTTGGGTATACCGTCGTTCTGCGCCGCTGAGGACTACCAGGGGAGAGAGAGGAGCACCTATTTTGGTACGCCGACAACTCCGAAACGCTATTTTGGCGTGCATGGCGTCGCTGTGTCTTTATGCGAGTCCTTCGAGGGCGCGGAGGGCTAAAGCCGGGCCAAGCGAGAGCGCCGTCTTTTCCAGGATGGACCAAGCCGCAAGAGCCGTCAGGTCGGTTTCCGCGCATCTCGCGTACACCACGGTCACGGTCCTCGTGAACGACCGGTCCACGCAGTCCGGCCTGCTCTATTACCGCAAGGGGAGGCGCAGGCCCGAGGTTTTGATTCACTTTGACCAACCGGTGACGAAGTTGATTCTTTTCAAGAGAAATCACGCAGAAATCTACTATCCAGCCATGAGACAGCTTCAGGAATACAGCCTGGAGCGTCATCAGAACCTCCTGCAACAGTTCCTGCTGCTCGGCTTTGGCACGCAATCGAATGAGCTTGAACGCTCGTACCATATCCACTTCGTAGGCGAGCAGAATCTGGAAGGAACACAAACCTCGCTTCTCGAGCTCGTTCCGCTGAATCCCGGCGTTCTCGCCCAATTGAAGAAGGTAGATTTGTGGCTTAGCGATCAGACCTGGATGCCCGTTCAGCAGCAGTTTTTCGAAGCAAGCGGTGATTACCTCATCGCTCGCTATACCGGGATGAAAGTCAACCAAGCGGTTTCTCCTTTGACCTTCAAGATTGAAGCGGCGCCGGGAGTCGAGCGAGTCAAGATGAACTAATGTCCCGGGGTAATCCCTAAGAACATGTGAATAAGTTGCACGTCTCACCACAAAGACACCAAGACACGGAGAAAGGAGTATTGTTTTCAAGCTCCGTGCCTTGGCACCTTTGTGGTTCAAATGATCAATTCACAGGTTCCGAGCCCTGGGTCGAATCACCCTCACCCAACCGCCGGCACCCGTTTCCCGCGCGGGGGGGGGGGGGGGG
>JASHOS010000249.1 GCA_030040995.1 Terriglobia bacterium
AGCCGGAGTCAAAATAGACGCTCCACCCTCGCCTCGTATCAGTCGGTCATATCGCTTCGCGACACCGCGAAGCTATGAGAAGAAGAACCTCTGCCCTCGCCCCTTTGGGGGAGATGGCGGTGCCGCTAAGCGGGTCCGGGCCTGTGCCCACCGAAGGTCGCTTACGCTCCGAGCTTCAGCGACGGAGCGGCTCCTGCCCGTAGGTGGGTGAGGGATTTTCGGAGCGGAGCGGCTGAGGCGCCACCTCGAATCCTTTCGGTAGTGGGTCAGTTTAATGTAGAGGCGGCTTTACGCCGCCACATGGCGAGGTAAACTCGCCGCTACAAATTCAAACTGACCCACTGACATCCTTTCCTTGCTGTTGACAGGCGTCCGTCCCATCGTTTATCATTTAGTTACTGTGCTGGGAAACTCCCCTACCGAACTCCGTTGCCAGCCAGGAAATCCTCCCTGCTCTGCCACCCGAACGAACAGAAAAGATTAAAATTACCGAACGAAGCTGTTATGTTGTTGAAAACACAGGACCGAACATTAGAAAAATGGCCTAAGCCGTTATGTTGATGAAAATAAGCAACTTATCCTGATTTATCTGCCAAACCTCTGGAATCAAATCACTTATGTAGACGCAGGGGCGTTCCTCCACAAAGCCGCTGGAACTGGGACACGCCTGGGACTGAAGGTGCTTGCGGGATTTCTTTCAGGTCTTCCGCCCCGAAGGGCTCTGGCACGCAGACGGGTGAGGGAATCTTCCGCCGCTGTCGCATTAGATACCCGCGAGTGCTGATGTCAACCAGGACTTTGACGGAACCGTGGCCCGAAAGGCGAAGAGCGCTAGAACATCTCGGAAGCCGCGAATCGCGCCGAGGCTGTCATCTTAAGCCCTTCGCTCGTCGTTCTGAGCGAAGCGAAGAATCCCGTATTTCACTCAGGGTAAACTCCGCGAAGGATCACAGCATTTTCTTTTCAGGCAAATACAGGGATGCTTCGCTTCGCTCTGCATGACAGATTCGAAGAACTCAGCCGTTCTCAATCTCAGACGAACTCCGCTGGCCGGTCTTGACCCGTCGACGTATTGCCGGTTTTTAAGGGCAGGTCGGCTATTCTTCGTATATATACCTATAACTTAATATATACTATATTACTAGGATCGTTCAGGAGAAGCTCCGAAAGGAGGCATTGATGGGGAAGGCGATGCGATACGGATTTCTGATGCTTTGGGGCTTGGGCGCTGCGGCTTTGGTATTCGGACAAACCGGTTCTTCTCCGGGCCACTCTGTGCCGGCAGCTACCTTCTCCCAGTTCGAGTGCTCCGGCTTCATTTCTGCGCAGCCGCTGGCCTCTACCCTTCGCGTTTACAACGGGGCGGATGATGGCCTTTACGAAATCCTGCACGTGTTCAACCCGGGAGACTACGTATATCTCCGCTCCTCCGGCGGCGCTCGAATGGTGGTGGGGCAATCATACTCGCTGGTCAGGCCCGAAAACGGCTTTGGCCTGGATCCCGTCTGGTTTCCGGGAATGCTCGAAAATGAGATTTTGCCGCCCGCATCGCGATATGCGCTGCAGCGGCGGAACATCAAGTCACTCGGCCGCCCGTATGAAAATACCGGTATTGTCCGGGTGGTGAAACTGACGCCGCAGGGCGCGATAGCGAAGGTGGTCTTTTCGTGTAATGGAGTGAACGCGCAGGATATTGCCGTGCCTTACGTTGCGCAGCCCGTTCCCGAATACGTGCCTGCAACTCACCTGAGCCGATTTAGCTTGCCGGATGGGAAACTGCAGGGCGTAATTGTGGGCGCTTCGAGCGCAGCGGCTCTTCTCGCCCAGGGCGACATGGCGTTTCTCAATGTCGGCGTAAATCACGATGTCCGGCCCGGCCAGCGCTTCCGGATTTTCGCCGTCTTCCGTTACAACCTGCCTGAAGACCTTGCGGGTTCGAAACAGCGCGGGCGCACACCGCGCGAGACGGTGGGAGAGCTCATCATCCTTCACGTGGAGGAGAAGTCCTCCGTGGGAATCATCGTCACCAGTCTCCGGGAAATTGACATCGGCGACGGAGTGGAACTGGAATAAACAGTCGGCACCGGGAGTCGGAAAGTTTCCCGTCCTCGGGCGCCAGTCACACAGCAGTGCTACCGATCGTGACGGCATCCATCGCGTCTGCTAGCTCTTATAGTAATTTGCGTTGATTTCTGTGAAACCTTTCCATTTATCGGGCAGATCCTCGACTGGGAAAATAGCGGTCACCGGGCACACCGGGACGCAGGCGCCACAATCGATGCATTCCGCCGGATCAATGTAGAGCTGTTCAAGGTCGGCGAATTTCGCCTCATCTTTGCGCGGATGGATGCAGTCAACTGGGCATACATCCACGCAAGCCGAATCTTTGGTGCCGATGCAAGGCTCGGCAATCACGTAAGCCATTATTCCTCCCTAAGAGCGGGATTGAACTCCCACTCCTTAAACTTACTCTACTCTGGAAGCCCACCTTGCCGCGACGACTTAAGTCGCGGATGGCAGCCTTTGGCGCTCGGAAACTACGGTGGCGCGCTGCGTTCCGCCCCTGCTGGGTCTCAGAGTTTCAGAAGCGAAACTGCTCAGGCTACGCGCAATTAATCCCAGGTTTTCCAACGGCTTATGGTCATTTTGAGATTGACAGATGAGCGGGGATCGAGTATCCTGAAGCTACCCCTCTTTGTTTGAACTCCCCCCCTTGGTTTTCCGAACGCGGGGACTTGTACGCACGGAGGCGGGAGTATAACGCTTGGTTTAGGAGGATTGAATGTTAAGGTTTCTAACCGGGTTAGGGATAGGAGCAGTTATTGCCATATCGCCTCCCTCGCCGATTGGGCAGCCGAGTTTTCTACCGGTTTGCACCCGCCCTTCGACCCACCGGATGTGCAACGACGGCTTGGCGAGCTGGTACGGCGAGCAGTTTGAGGGAAGCGAAACCGCAAGCGGTGAGCCTTACGATATGAATGCTCTGACGGCGGCACATCGCGATCTGCCCTTGGGCACGCAGATCCGGGTAACGAACCTCAGAAACCATCGCTCCCTCGTTTTACGGGTCAATGACCGTGGCCCTTTTGTACCTGGACGCCTCCTGGATGTCTCTCACGCGGCTGCCCGGTTGCTGGGCTTTTCCGGCCGTGGCGTGGCCCGGGTCCGAATCCAAATAGTCCGTCTACCCAGGAATCTTCCCTACCGTCTAGCCTGCCCCGGTTCCCGCCTGTACGCGATGAATTAGCTCGTACGAAATACTCGTAAGTCGCGCCCCTCCATTTCCGGAGGTTGAGGAATACCCCTGACGCCGAGAAGCGTTGGGGCAACATCCTGAAGCGCCCCTCCCTGGCGCAGTTGGAGAGACGGTGCCGCGTCCGAAACGAGGATGAAAGGCACCGGATTGGTCGTATGGGCGGTATGGGGACCACCGGTGGCGGGATCAATCATCAGCTCGGCATTGCCGTGATCAGCCGTGATTATCATGGCGCCGTCCTTCTCCCGCACGGTCCGATAGATCTCGCCCAGGCAAGCATCCACGGTTCCTACTGCTTTAATCGCTGCCTCGAGTTTGCCGCTGTGTCCTACCATATCTGCATTGGCAAAATTGACGATGAACACGTCAAAGGAACCCTGCTTGACCGCCTTTACAACGGTCTCGGATATGCCGGCAGCACTCATTTCCGGCTTGAGGTCGTAGGTGGCCACTTTGGGCGAAGGCACCAGGATGCGCTCCTCCCCAGGGTAGGCCTTTTCGACCCCTCCATTGAAGAAATAGGTGACGTGCGCATACTTCTCAGTTTCGGCGACGCGCAGATTTTTCAGGTTTAGATCCGCCATCTGTTCTGCCAGGATGTGCCCAAGCTCCTGTGGAGCGAACAAATAGGGCAGCGTGAAGGTTTTGTCATAACGCGTCATGCAAAGGTAATCGAGTTTCTCCGGGAAATTGCGGCGCGGGAAGGCGGGAAGATCAGACTCGGTGAGAGCGCGGGTAATCTGGCGGGCGCGGTCGGCGCGGAAATTGAAAAACATCACCGGCTCGCCCGCATGGATATTCCCGTCTGCCTGCCCTTTGGGCGCGGTGATCACGATGGGCGGCATAAACTCATCCGTGATGTCCCGGGAATAGAATTTTTTTACCGCTTTCACAGGGTCCGCCACTTTTTCACCCTCTCCGCTGACCATGGCGTTGTAGGCCTTTTCGATTCGGTCCCAGCGGTTGTCCCGGTCCATAGCGAAGTAGCGCCCAGTAACGGTGGCAAGCCTGCCGGTTCCGTACTCCTGCATCTTCCTCTGCAACGCCGTCAGATACTCAGCACCCCGGGTGGGCGGCGTATCACGGCCGTCCAGAAAAGCGTGGACTAAAACGTTCCGAACGCCCGTTTCCCGGGCCATTCGCAGGAGCGCGTAAAGGTGCTCCAAGTGTGAATGCACGCCTCCGTCGCTCACGAGACCCAGCAGGTGCAGACGCGATTTCTGCGCGTCCTGCATGAGGCTGAGGAGCAGGGGTTTCTTGAAGAACTCTCCGCTCTGGATGGAGGCGTTAATCCGCGTAATATCCTGATAGACGACGCGGCCCGCGCCGATATTGAGATGGCCCACTTCTGAATTTCCCATCAACCCGCCGGGCAAACCTACGCGCTCTCCCGAGGCGTTGAGAAGCGTGGAGGGATACTCGCCCATCAAGCGCGCGTAATTGGAAGGCTGGGCCAGAGCGATGGCATTGCCCTTCTGCTGCCTGCGGTAACCCCATCCGTCGAGAATGAGCAGAACAACAGGCTTGGGCGCTGGCATAATTCCTCACAAGATCAGTCAGAGATTTTCCGTTCGCGGCGTGAGCGGGATCACGAGTGTCACGAGCTAAGGGAATCTAGGAAGGAGCGGGGCCTTGCGGCGCTAGACCGATCCGGTCCGCGGCTCCCCGCATCGCCTGGATACAAAACGATATGTGTTCATCGAGCGGTATGGCAAGTTCTTCAGCGCCTTGCCGGATGTCTTCCCGGCTCACCGAGCGCGCAAACGCTTTGTCTTTCATCCGCTTTATCACCGACCGGGACTCGAGGCCCTGAATTCCGCCCGGCCGGACCAGAGAGCAGGCTGTGATGAATCCTGCGAGCTCATCGCACGCAAAGAGCGTCTTCGCCAGTGGCGTGTCTCGCGCTACGCCGGTGTAGGAGGCGTGACCCAAAATCGCCCGCCGCACCTCCTCAGGATAGCCCCTCTCACGCAGTATTTCGCTGCCTTTGAGAGGGTGGTCTGGGGCGTTGGGATACAGCTCGTAATCAAAATCGTGGATCAATCCTACGCAACCCCAGTACGCCTCGTCTTCGCCGAATTTGCGCGCATACGCCTGGACGCACGCTTCTACCGCCAGGGCATGACGCCGGAGGCTTTCACTCTTGGTGTGTTCGCAAAGCAGACGCCATGTGCTTTCGCGGTCCATCGTCTCTCCTGCGATTAAACGTTCTATTATACCGTAGCGGATTCAATCCGGCCTTCTCACCACGTCGAGTCAAGGACGGGATTTCAACCTTGCCGTTCAGAGCAATAGCTTGCTTTTCCGATCAAATGGAAGCTGCGTTTGCGGCAGCGTTGAAACCCTGCCCTTCAGTCTCGCCACGGAGAGTCGTGAGAAATCCGGGTGAATCCCTGACCTTGACGGAACTGAGGACTTCAATGCAGCCAATTTCTTAGAAATATTTAAATAAATATTTACCAGAATATGAATATTACGTGTTAAACTACAGGCTGTTTGATCGTACGTCGTGAGTTTTGACCGTTCGATCGAGTTCGCCGCGGGGCGGGGGTTGCCGGAATTTCCAGGAGGAAGTATGAACTATGCCCCTTGCCGCAAGGTTTTATGAGCTTCGTGTTCAAAAAGGACTCTCTCAGCACGATCTCGCAGAGCGAACTGGCTTTCATACAACCTATATTTCCCGGCTCGAAAATGGCGAGGTCATTCCTTCCTGCCAAACGTTGGACGTGTTTGCCGGAGCGTTCGACGTACCACTCTATCAGCTATTCTACGACCGGGAGCCTCCCCGCACCCGCTGGCTAACGCCGCATCCCTCTCTTGAGGAGTTGGCAGAGCGCCCCGCCGGCGCGCAGCCTGACGCTGGCTTGGTCAAAAGAGTCAAAATTGCTTTCCATGAGTTAGCCTCTCTGCTTCACTGAACCCACTAAGTTCGGGCCAGCAGGGTAACGTGTGAAAAAATCGTTGGAACCACCGAGGCACCGAGACACAGAGGTTGAAAAACAAGGGCCTTTTCTCTGTGCCTCCGCTTCTCGGGTGAGTGCTTAGCTTCGTTGCGGCCGCAGGCCACCCTGTGTTGACGTACCTTTACTGTATCTTCATCGGTGTGCCGGGAATATTCGGCGGATGGGGGACTCTGCCCTCAATGGCATTCTGCAGAACGATATTGTTTCTCTGCAGGATGGTTCCCGTAGCCTGCTCGAATTGAATCAGAGCTTTCGCATAGCCCGCCCGCTGCCTCACTACATTGTCTTCAGCGGTCGCAAGGCTTCCCTGCGACGCGATCACCTCGCCGGCGGGCGCCTGACCCACCTTGTACTTCGTTTCCTCCATCGAGAGCGATTCGCTGGCCAAGCCCGCGACCTTCATGGCGGCATCGAGCTGGCCCTTGGCTTGGTGGACCGCGCTCACGGCCTTGCTCACATCCCACACCGCCTGGTTCTGGGCCTGCTGCAGCTTCATCGCGAGCTGGCGTTGCTCAATCAAGGCGCGAGCGGCATCGGCCTGGGCGATGCGGTTGCGGATGGGAATGCTCAGGCTCACACCATAGCTGTAAGACGGATAGCCCCAATGCCCTCTCGCGATTGCAGAAACAGCCGGATCCAGCGTGCCGTTCAGGCCGGAAGGTGCATAGGTGGCAAAGACTCCTAACGAAGGAAGGAGTGCATTGCGCACGTTCTTGATGATGTTTGCCTGGCTGCGCAAATTTAATTCGGCTTGGCGGATTTCCGGCCGGTTCGCCAGGGCTTCCTTAATGGCCTCGTTTAACGAAGGAACGTCATCCGGATGCGGATCTGGCAGTTGCCCAGTGGGGTTGATCTGCACGGCAGCCAGCTCACCATTAAAGCTTTTGGAAATCGTCGCCTTCATCTGTTGCTGGTCCTGCGCATACTGGTTGCCAGCCGTCAGCACATCTTGCTGACGCGCTGCAACATCCTCTTCCGATTGCACCACGTCTAACCTTGTCGTGGCGCCGATTTTCGCCTCCGTTTGATTATCACTGAGGAGCTTCTGGGCATATTGCAGGCTGTCATTTCCCACTTGAATATTCTCGCGGTCTGCCAGCAGGTCGTAATAGAGGCTCATCACATTGGCGACTGCTGTCTCCACACTCTGCCGGAAGACGCTGGTGGAAATTGACAGCTCAATCTTCGCGTTTCGGAGAAATACCGCGTTAGCGCGGTAGCCGAAACCATTCAGCAGATTCTGACTAATGCCGATGGTCATGCCTGAGGCCAGTTCGGGATTGAATATTTCGTCAGTAAGGTTCGTATTCTCCCGATAGCCATTCAGATCAATGGCAAACCCCGTGCCCGTCAGAAAGCTCTGGCTGAATTCAGCGGAAGCATATGCTTCACGGGCGGTCTCAAGGTAGACACCGTCGCTGAGAATGGTGTAGTCCAAAGGGTACGTGGTGTTTCCGTAGTAGTACCCGAAGCTCACGGTGGGATCGCAACAGCTACCTGTTCCGACGTAAGGGATGCCACCTCCCAAGGCACCGCCCGCGTGAGTGCCCCCTCCACCACCACCTGAGCTTAGGGCCTCGCCGATGGCGCCAGAATACGCTGCCAACGACTGGTAAGCTCCGGTGACACCGCGTGTGGCGCCGCCCGCCTTCGCCCGCAAGAGGTCGGTTTGGGCAAGGGGAAGATTGTAGCGCGCCACAGCAACATCGAGATTATTTTCGAGCGCCAGCGCAATGGCGTCTTCCATCGAGAGGCTGAGCTGGCCGTTGAGGATCAGTTCGTTCATACGAGGAGAATTCGTGAGCTTCGCCGGCGGCACGAACGGGCTACTGAACGTGTTCAAGATCCCGTGGGTCTGGGCGTAGCTGATGGCGCTCACGTCATCGTTGTCAGGGTCGTGTTTACCCGGCCACGCGAACCCTGCGGCAGGGAAGCATAGAGTCCAGATGCAGACGGCGGCGATTGTAACGCTATATACGGACTTACATTTCATGTTTTCACTTTCTCCTTATAAAAAGTGGCTTGCAGTAGCGCAGCCCGGCCTTGCGGCCGCAACCAAATATCTTGCTAGGAAAACTTCGAAAGCATCTCCGTTGCCACGGGCAGGAATAGCCATTAGGGCTTTACTATTCAGCGAATTACCGCTAAACAGCGAACGTCGGGAGAGCGTGATACGTCCGGTAGTGGGATTTTGGGTGTTCGCAACCGGACGGTAACAGAGAAGGCAGCCCCGCAAGGCTGGGAGCAAGCTGCTGGGCTAAGGCAGGAGCAACTCTTAGCAGACTTTCTCACCAGGATTGCTACTGGCGATTCAAGGGCGGGGTTTTAACCCCGAAAAGGAGCGCATACGCGAGCTTTATCGTTCCGCGCTGAACGGTTGGTCAAAGACGAACCGTTCAGCGCGGAACGATTGGGAGAGGTAACGGGGGAACGCTAACGCCGGGGTTGAAACTCCGCGCTAAACGCTACCGCATCCTGGTGAGTGTTCGCAGCTCGGGAATTGAGAGGATAGTCCTAGCAAAGCCCCGAAGAAGTTCAGAGGAAGCTCCCGCACTCGACGGCGTCTAGGGCGCAACCCAACATCGGCAGTTTTTCTCGGGGTTTCGAGCAGGTACGTTAGCCGTGCGTCAGGCTTTTTGTTGAGGGCAGGTTCGAAGTGTTCCATCCGCCGCCCAGATACTCGATAAGCAGCACGCTCGCCGTCATGCGGTTGGTAAGAATGCCGATGGCGGTCACCTGGTCGGCAAGCAGCGTCTCTTGGGCGGTGATTACGCCGAGGTAATCGACAATTCCTGAAATGTATTGGTACCTTTCGAGGTCGAGCGAACGCTGCGCCGCCTTGACGGCCACGTCTTCGGCCTTCGCTTCGTCTTCGAGGATGCGCAGTGCCGCCAAGTTATCCTCCACATTCTGGAAGGCGGTCAGAACGGTCTGTCGGTAATTGGCGACATCCGCGTCGTAGGCAGCTTCCTCTTCCTTCACCGTCCAGCGCCGCTTGCCGAAATCCACGAGCGTCTCCGCCAACTGGGGGCCCAGGGACCAGAAACCGCTCGACGCGTTGAACAATTTGCCAAGGGATCCTGTCTCGTAGCCTGCCGCCGCGCTAAGCGTCAGCGTTGGATAATAGGCAGCTTCGGCAATGCCAATTTGCTCGTTGGCGGCGGCCATGTCGCGCTCGGCCGTGGCGATATCCGGGCGGCGCTCCAGCAACTGGGAAGGAACTCCGACGGGAACCGGCGGCGGCGTAAGCGTAATTGCCCCGTGCGGGATGGAAAGCTCCGAGGGTGGCTTGCCCGTCAAGACGGCGATCGCGTGCTCGTATTGCGCGCGGGCAACACCGTAGCCAATTAACTGCGCTTTGGCGGTGTCGAGCTGGGTTACCGCCTGAGCCACGGTAGCGCCCGAGGCAACGCCTTGCTTCATCTGCTCCTGAGTCAGCTTGAGGTAATCCTGATAAAGCTTCACCGTGCTATTCAGTAAGTCGATGTCGCCATCCGTGCCGCGTAGCTCATAGTAGTCTTCCGCGAGATCTCCCTGGTAGGTCAACTGGGCGTTCGCCAATGTCGCGTAACTAGCTTGAGCCGTTTCCTGGAGTCCCCGATACTCCCGCCGGATGCTTCCCCAAAGGTCGATGGCGTAGGAAGCGTCAAAGGGCAATTCAAACTGATTGCGGGCGCCCGAAGTGAGATTTCCTTCGGAGACGTTGTATAGTGTCGCCGAAGTCCGCGAATTCGAATAGGACGGACTCGTTGAGAGAGACGGAAACAACTCGGATCGCGCCACGCGTACGGCGTCCCGCGCTTCCTCGAATTGCGCGGCTGCCAACAGGACATTCTGATTCGAGATATTTACCTGCTCTTCAAGGGCATCAAGCTCCGGGTCTTTATAGATCTCCCACCATTTTCCCTTAGCTGTGCCATCACTCGGCTGCGCTTGGTTCCATGTGGCGCCTTCCCAGCTCTGTGGCGGCGCTTCCTTGAACGCGGGTGGGATGGGAGCGGAAGGACGCTTGTAGTTTGGTCCGACCATGCAGGAAGTCAGGCAGAGCACAAGGCCGGCAAGAGCGACGGGTAGGTAGCCCTGACGCATTTTGGATTTTGGATTTTGGATTTTGGATTTAATGGCCATCTCGGATCTGTTCATTTCAAATAGTGGTAGTTCAATACTGCAAAGGCTCGGCTTCCGCGGGGGCCCTGCCCCGCACGCGATCCCACCAGTGCTGCAGCCGGTCAAAATAGAGGTAAATCACCGGGGTGGTGAAGAGCGTCAACGCCTGACTCACCATCAGGCCGCCAATAATCGCAATCCCCAGCGGACGGCGCAGTTCCGACCCCATTCCCGAACCCACAGCCAGGGGCACCGCGCCCAGAATGGCGGCCATGGTCGTCATGACGATAGGGCGGAAGCGCAACAGGCATGCCTGGTATATGGCGTCACGGGAATTCTTGCCCTCATTGCGCTCCGCAGCGATTGCAAAGTCAACCATCAGAATGCCATTTTTCTTTACCAAACCGATCAGCAAAATGATCCCGATGATGGCAATCACCGTCAGGTCCGTATGCGTAACCAGCAGCGCCAGGAGGGCGCCGGCACCTGCCGATGGCAGCGTGGAAAGGATGGTTACCGGGTGGATATAGCTTTCGTAAAGAATGCCGAGTACCAGATAAACTGTCACGAGTGCCGCAGCAATTAGGAGAGGCTCCGTGTTGAGCGACTGCTGGTAAGCTTGCGCGTTTCCGGCAAATCCCGTCAGGATTGAGCTTGGAAGCCGCACCTGCTCCGCCGCCGCTTCGATCGCGTCCACCGCCTGGCCGAGCGCGACGCCCGGGCGCAGGTTAAACGACATGGTGACGGACGGGAACAAGCCGACATGGTTGACATCCAGCGGCGCGTTTTGCGGGGCAAAATGAGCGATTGCGGTCAGCGGAACTTCCTGCCCGGACGGCGAATCCACGTAGATGTCGCGCAGTGTTTGAGGATTCTGCCAGTACTGCGGGGCGACTTCCATCACCACATGGTATTGGTTGAGCGGTGAGTACAACGTGGCCACTTCCCGCTCGCCAAAGGCGTCATAGAGCGTGTCATCGACGAGCTGCGAATTGATGCTGAAGCGCGCCGCCGTATGGCGGTCAACGTCAACGTAACTCTCAAGGCCGCGGTTTTGCTCATCGCTGTTCACATCGACGATCATGTGGATCTTCTTCAACTGTTGAAGCATCAGGGGCGCATAGCGGTCGAGGTCGTTCAGATTATCGCTGACCAGGTTGTACTGATACTCCGCGTTCGTACTGTGACCCCCAATGCGCACATTCTGTTCGGCCTGCAGATAAAGCCTAGCTCCTGGCACGCGGGCGAGTTTGGGAGCAAGCTCCAGGACGACCTGCATGGCCGTCAATTTTCTCGGGGGAATCGGCTTTAACTGCATGAACATCCGCGCCGTGTTAAGGGTGGCGCCGCCGCCTCCGCTGCCGGTGAAGCCTATCACGTTGCTCAGGTTCGGATCGGCGAGCACAATCTTTTGCATCTGTTGCAAAATCCTGTTCATTGACTGGAATGACGTGTCCTGGTCGGCCTGAATCATGCCCATCACTCGTCCGTTATCCTGCTCCGGGAAAAAGCCCTTGGGCACATAAATGTACAAATAGATCGTGAATGCGACCATGGCGATCCAGACGGTGAGCGCAATCACCGGCACTTTGAGGATGGCGGAGAGAGCTTTTCCGTAGACAGCCACGATTCGATTCAACGCGCGCTCGCCAGCGCGATAGAACCAGCCGTGGGTTTCATGCGCTTTCAGCAAGTGAGCGCACATCATGGGAGTTGCGGTGAGAGAGACCACCATGGAAATCAGAATGGCGGCGGAAAGCGTGACGGCAAATTCATGGAACAGGCGTCCTACAATTCCCTGCATCAGCAGCAAGGGAATAAAGACGGCAACCAACGAGATGCTAATCGTAAAAACCGTTGAGCCAATCTCCTGGGCGCCTTTGAGGGCCGCGCGAAAGGGATCCATGCCCTGTTCGAGGTAGCGCGAGATGTTCTCGATCACCACAATCGCATCGTCCACCACGAAGCCCGTGCAAATGGTGAGCGCCATCAACGATAAGTTATCAAGGCTGTAGCCGAGCAAGTACATGACGGCAAATGTGGCAATGATGGAGACGGGGACAGCAATGCCAGGGATGAAGGTGGTTCGGGCATTTCTGAGGAACAGGAATACGACGAACACGACCAGAATGACGGCAATGATTACGGTGACTTCGGTTACGTCGACCGAGACGCGGATCGTGCTGCTTTGGTCCATCATCACCTGCGTCGTAATGGTCGGGGAGATGGCGGCCCGGAGATAGGGAAGGGCGGCGCGGATGCGGTCCACTGTGGAAATAATGTTCGCACCCGGTTGCCGCCAGATGAGCACCACGATGGACGGGAGGCCATTAAAGTAGCCGGCATTGCGGACGTCCTGAACCGAGTTGATGGCTTGGCCGACGTCGGATATGCGTACGGCGGATCCGTTATGGTAGGCAATGATTAATGGCGTATAGTCAATCTCATCGAAGATTTGATCGTTGGCGCCTACCTGCCACTGGCTCGCGCCGTTCGAAAAGTAGCCTTTGGGCGTATCGGCCGTGGCAGCCACGAGCGTGCTCCGCACCTGCTCGAGGCCAATGCCGTATTTGTTGAGTTGCGACGGGTTCAACTCGATACGCACGGCAGGTAGGGCTCCGCCTCCCACAATGACCTGGCCCACGCCGTTAATCTGAGAAAGCTTTTGCATCACGACGGAGTCGGCGGCGTTATAAACTTGTGCCTTCGTCAGCACCTTGGAAGTCATAGCAAGGATGAGAATCGGCGAGTCTGCTGGATTCACTTTCCGGTAAAAAGGCTCCATGGGGAGGTTGGCCGGCATGTAGCTGCGAGCCGCCTGGATGGCCGCTTGCACGTCGCGCGCGGCGTCGTTGATATTGCGGCTCAGCCCAAATTGCAGCGTGACGTTACTATTGCCGAGGCTGCTCGTCGAGGTCATCTCCGTCACGTCGGCAATATGGGCGAATTGGCGCTCGAGCGGGGTCGCCACGGAGGAGGCCATGTTTTCTGGGCTCGCTCCCGGCAGAGAAGCGGAGACAGAAATTGTGGGGAAATCGACGTTGGGCAGCGGCGCCACGGGCAGAAGGAAGTAAGCCACAGCGCCCGCCAGCGCGATGGCGATGGTTAAGAGAGTGGTGGCGACCGGCTTCCGGATGAAAATCTCGGAAATATTCATCGCTTACTCGGTTCCCAACGGCTCAGCGCCGGTCTGGACTTCTTCGCCGTGCCAGAGCCGCCGCCCCAGGCGGTCGAGCCAGATATAGATCACGGGTGTGGTGTAGAGGGTTAGCAATTGGCTCAGGAGCAGCCCGCCCACGATCGTGATGCCCAGCGGGCGGCGCAATTCCGAACCCATGCCCGTTCCGAGCGCTAAGGGGACGCCGCCCAGGATCGCTGCCAGCGTCGTCATCATGATTGGGCGGAATCGCAGAAGACATGCCTGATAAATCGCATTCACCGGAGTCATGCCTTCCTTCCGCTCGGCATCGAGGGCAAAATCGATCATCAAGATGGCGTTCTTCTCTACAATGCCGATGAGCAGAACAAGGCCAATGAGGGCAATGATGCTGAAATCGGTATGGCAAAGCATAAGAGCCAGCAGCGCGCCAACACCCGCCGAAGGCAGCGTGGAGAGGATCGTCAGCGGATGGATGTAGCTTTCATACAAGACGCCCAGGACGATGTAAACCGCAATAACGGCCGCGAGCACCAGCAGAGGCTCGTTCGTCAGCGAGCGCTGAAACGTTTCGGCCGCACCCTGAAAACTCGCCTCAACGGCGGCGGGCATGTGGAGCTGCTGCTTCACGCGGTTGATTGCATTGATCGCATCGCCAAGTGAAGAGCTCCGCGCCAGATTGAAAGAAAGCGTTACCACGGGAAACTGGCCCTGATGGTTCACCGTAAGGGGGGCGGTTGTTTCCACGACGTGGCTGAAAGCGGAAAGCGGCACTTCGTTGCTTGGATACTCGGAATTGGATTGGATTGCCTGCCCGCCAAAAGAGGTGTCGGAGGGAATCGCTGAAGCGCCAATAGACGATGAAGTCTCAGCGAGGTTTGCGGCATTCGCGGTGGCCGAGCTCGTCGGCCCGTATAACGGTTGCGCTGCGGATCCGCCGGCCACCAAGCCGGTGGCCGAGGTCGAGCTTCCTTCACCCGTCCTTATAAAGAGATCGCTCAAGTCCTGCGGGCTTTTGAAAAATGAAGACATGACTTCCAGGACCACGTGGTATTGATTCAACTGCGTGTAGATGGTAGAGACTTCGCGCTGGCCGTAAGCGTCGTAGAGCGTTTCGTCGATATCGGAGGCTGAGATGCCCAGGCGGTACGCGGTGCTGCGGTCGTAGACGAGCTGCGCTTGCAACCCGCCATTTTCCTGATCGCTGGCCACATCGCGCAACTCCGGCAGCTTCTCAAGCGCGGCAAGCATTTTGGGAGCAAAGCTGGAGAGTTCGCCCTGGTTTGGGTCTTCGAGCGTATATTGGTACTCCGTCCGGGTTACGCGATCAGCCAGGGTAATGTCCTGGACAGGCTGCATATACAGCGTAATCCCGGCAACTTTCGCTAAGGCCGGTTGCAATCGGCGAATGATGGCGCTGGCGCTGGTTTTTCGTTCATCGAGCGGCTTCAGATTAATCTGGATGCGCCCGCTATTGAGCGTGGTGTTGGTTCCATCCACCCCGATGAAAGAGGAAAGACTTTGGACAGCCGGGTCCTTCATGATGATCTTGCCAAGCGCCTGCTGCTCGCGCGACATCTGGTCAAACGACACGGTTTGCGCGGCTTGCGAGACGCCCTGGATTACCCCGGTATCCTGAGTAGGAAAGAATCCTTTGGGAATATAAATGTACAGGAGTACAGTGAGCACAAAAGTTGCGATGGCTACAAGGAGTGTCTCCCCCTCATGACGCAGCACCCACTGGAGCGTCCGGTCGTAAAAACCAAGGATCGAATTCCAGGTTCGCTCCGAAACGTTATAGAAGCCGCCCTGCTCTTCGGGAGGCCGGTGTTTCAGCAGCTTGGAGCACAACATAGGAGTCAGCGTGAGGGTAACCACTGCCGAGATAAGGATGGTTGCCGCCAGCGTGATCGCAAATTCGCGGAAGAGACGGCCGACAATATCCCCCATAAACAGTAATGGGATCAGAACGGCAATCAGCGAGAAAGTCAGGGAGATAATGGTGAAGCCAATCTGCTTGGAACCCTTCAGCGCGGCTTCAAGAGCGGAATCTCCTTCTTCGATATAACGAGAAATGTTTTCAATCATTACCACCGCGTCATCGACAACAAAACCGGTCGAGATCGTCAGAGCCATTAAGGACAAATTATCGAGGCTGAAACCGAGCAAATACATCGCTCCAAATGTGCCGACGAGGGACAACGGGACCGTGATGGCGGGAATCACCGTTGCGGCGATGCTGCGCAGAAAGAGGAACATGACCATCACCACTAGCGCCACCGTCAGCATCAGCTCAAACTGCACGTCTTTGACGGACGCGCGAATCGTCACCGTGCGGTCGGTGAGGATATGGACGCCAACGGCCTTGGGCAGCGTGGTTGTGAGTTGGGGCAGGACGGTCTTAATGCGGTTGACGACGGAAATGATGTTAGCGCCGGGCTGCCGCTGAATGTTCATAACGACGGCCGGAGTGGTGTTCATCCAGGCAGCCTCGTTGGTGTCCTCGACGCCTTCAAACACCTGCGCCACTTGCGACAACATCACCGGAGCGCCGTTTCGGTAAGCGATGATGAGCGGAGCATATTGGCTCGCTGAAAGCAACTGGTCGTTCGAGTTGACTTGGTAGTCCTGGTAAGGGCCGTCGAAGTTGCCCTTAGCCTCATTGACGTTGGCATCGAGGACAGCACTGCGCACATCCTCCAGATTCAAACCGTAAGCTTCCAATTGGACGGGGTTGATTTGAATGCGCACGGCGGGTTTTTCGCCGCCGCTGATGCTCACCAGCCCGACGCCGGGGAGTTGGGAGAGTTTAGGCAGCAACCGGTTGTCGGCGAGATCTTCAACATCCGGAAGCGAGAGCGCTTTTGACGTGAGCGCCAGGGTCAAAATCGGCGTATCGGCGGGATTGATCTTGGCGTAGACCGGGGGTGTGGGCAGGTCCGGCGGAAGATAGGTGTTGGAAGCTGTGAGCGCCTCCTGGACGTCCTGCTCGCCGACGTTGATATCCACGCCAAGGTCGAATTGCAATGTGATGAGCGAGAGGCCGTTGGAACTGATCGACGTCATCTGCTGGAGCCCGGGCACTTCGCCAAGCTCGCGCTCGAGGGGCGCCGTGACGTAAGTGGCCATTACGTCCGGGCTGGCCCCCGGATAAAACGTGGTTACCTGCATGGTCGGATAGTTGACCTCGGGCAATGCAGAAACGGGCAGCAACTTATAGGCCACCGCGCCCGACAGCAGGATGGCCGCCATCAGCAGGGAAGTCGCTATGGGCCGGAGAATGAAGATGCGGGATGGATTCATGGATTGTTCGTGGTGGGCTTCACGTTCTCGAGGCGAACGCGAACCTTGCTGCCCTCCTGAATTTGGTCAACACCCGTCATAACTACCACCTGGCCCGGCTCGACCCCAGAGGTGATCTGCGTCACGTTGCCTTCTGTGGTCCCAACCTTGACCGTCCGCATGCTTGCGGTTGAATTGGGCTGCACCACATAAACGTAGGTTGCTTGAGCGTTCCGCTGGACGGCGGCTGTTGGCACCAGCGTGACGCCGCGCTTCTCCTCCACCAGCAAGTGCGCGTTGACGAATTCATTCGCAAATAGAGCGCCGCCACGGTTATTAAACAGGGCTCTCAGCTTGATTGTGCCGGTGGTGGGATCGATTTGGTTGTCAATCGTTTCAAGGTACCCAGTCGCGATCTCGGTTGTGTCGGTGTGGTCATAGGCGTCTACCGCCAGCCGCTCACCGGCGTGCCATCTCCTATACACCTCCGGGAGCTGATCTTCGGAAATGGGGACGATCACGGTGATCGGCTGAATCTGAGTGATCACCGCCAAACCCGTCGTGCTTCCAGCCGTAACGTAATTTCCGGGATCCACGAGGCGCAGACCTACGCGGCCGTCGATCGGAGACGTAATATGGCAATAAACAAGGTCGAGCTTGGCGGTATCGATGGCCGCCTGATCCACTTTTAGAGTCGCCGCGTCGGACTTGACAGTGGCTGCCTGTGTGGCCAGAGTCTGCTCCGTCTCCGCTTCTTCCGGCACCAGCACCTGATAGCGATGGAGGTCGACGAGCGCGTTGTTATAAGTGGCCGTGTCTCGCGCCAGCGCCGCCTGATCGTTCTCGATCATCACTTGATAAGGCCGCGGGTCGATCAGCGCGAGCAAATCGCCCTTATGGACCATCTGGCCCTGCTTGTAAAAAACATTCATCAGATAGCCACTGATCTGTGATATTACCGTGACCGTATAGACTGGCGTCACCGCGCCCAGGCCCGTCACGTAAACGCCAATATTCCCCTTCCACGCCGTTGCCGCATCCACCGGGACAGCGCCCGGGGTTCTCATCCTCAGGCCCGGCGTGGCCTGAGTCGCGCCGACGGCGGGACTGACGGCCTTCCTTGGCCAGACGTAGTAGAGGACGATGGCCAAGGCGATCATGCCGGGCAGCACGAGCCACCACCGGCGCTTTTTGGCGGGCTCCTGCCCGGCTTGTACTTCCTTGGGCTGCTCTTCTACCGAAGGACGATACTCTTTATTCATGGTTGTATCCCGGAATCCTGATTGAGGCGCGGACGCCTTATTGTTTCCCGGCCCTATCCCTTTAACCCGGAGTTTGTACCAGGCGCGTGGATGGACGTTCGAGGGTGCGGCGGTGACGGTGACCCCCCGCGCATGCTGGTGGGATGCACACACGTCAGGTTCACATTAAGTTGTAATGACGAGTTTACGTTGCCAAGTGGCTGTAAAGCTGCCTGTTATTGAAACTGACCCACCACCGAAGGCTCGTAGATTATGGCCTCACCCGAGGAATAACACGTGGACGTAAGTACCCAGCCTCACGTTATAAGCCAAATAAAAGCCGATATGGTTGGGATCTGGATAAATGACGATTTCATCGCTAGTCCAGAGCCAGTCGTTACAAAATTGGAAATCATACGGGGCCACGCTGAAATAAAAGCCATTAAACCAGAAGCGCGATGGACCGCCTCCCGCAAGGTGCCATACGTGGCCGCGGCCAAACCCGCCCGTAAAATGCCCATGCGCCCAAGGCTGCGCGAGGTGGTAGTTGGGGTCGTTGCGACCACTGACTCCGACCCACTGACCATTATGGTGAACGTGGGGAGCGTTGGGATGCCCGGCCCTATCGCTGTAGTGAGCGGGCGCCGTCCGGCTTGCCGGAACGCGAGCGGGACCATGAGAAGGAATAAATCCATGACCAACGTCGTGAGCGCCGCCGCCAGCCCTTCTTTGGGCAACCGCGGTGACAGAAAGCATCAAGGACAACACAACAAGAAGTCCCAAAGTCTTTTTCATGCGAGCCTCCGATGTGGCTAAAAGAATGGTGACGCCGTCCAGTTCTTTTCTTCACCTAATTATGACGCAAGTATGTGGTTCCCGGTTTCGGCCAAAGTGTCAAGAATTGTTAAGCCCGCAACGCTGTGGGTAGGGGTACAACTCGGGCAAGTATAACATTAAGTATTATATCCGCTAGCCCGGAGTGGGTCAGTTTTATGTAGAGGCGGCTTCATGCCGCCATCTGGCGAGGTAAACTCGCCGCTATAAGTCCAAACTGACCCACTACCTGCTAGCCAATTTCCTTGCATTTCGCAAGCGGCATCGACTAAGATGCCCGATGTGCCCGCGAAGTCCAGGTCAAAACGCCGGTCCGGCTGTCCCGTGAGTATCTCTCTCGAGACGTTTGGCGATAGTTGGTCGCTGCTCATCATCCGCGATCTGATGGTTCGCGGCTTCAGGACGTTTAAGGAGTTCCAGGATTCGGGCGAAAGAATCGCGACGAATATCCTGGCCGACCGGCTGCGGAAACTGGAAGCGGCGGGGATTATCGCTGCCGAACTTGATGGAGCGGACCGGCGCAGGGTCAACTACCGATTAACGGAGAAGGGGATTGACCTGGCTCCGGTACTTCTGGAATTGCTGATTTGGGCGGCGCGGCATGAGAACACGGCGGCGCCCTGCGCTCTGATTGCGGACATGGAGAAGAACCGAAACGCCGTTCTCGCCGAGGTCCGGCGGCGGTGGCGAGAACACGACCCAACTCCCCTGATACCTAAATTCGGGGCTGACATCGAGCGATCCAACTCTCACCCTGGAATATCCGGCGAGTGAGTTGGCTCCGCCTCGAAATAGAGGATGAGATGGCTATCGCACGCTGCGACAAATGCGGCCGTCCCAAGGGAAAGAGTGGTAACGTCTACTCGGAAACCTCTTACCATCCCACAAACCACCCTCACAGTGGCGTTGTCTGTGGAACCGAGGGCTGCGACGGACCAGCTATGATTTGGCTCCTCAAACCCGAGGAGGAAGACCAGTACCGAAATGGCGGGAGAGTGTTTGAGATTACCGGGAGCGCGCGTTACGCGAAGTTCCGAGTGGCGTGACCGGAAGATACGAAATTAGAAGGAAGGAGTGGCGAATGAGCAAAGTACGAGTACTGGTTGGCACACACAAGGGTGCGTTCGTCTTGACGTCGGATGGCAAACGCAAGGAGTGGCAGGTTAGCGGTCCCTACTTCGCGGGCTGGGAAGTTTATCACATGAAGGGGTCGCCGGCTGATCCGGATCGCATCTATGCGTCGCAGTCCAGTGGCTGGTCTGGGCAGGTCATCCAGCGCTCAAGCGACGGCGGCAAGACGTGGGCGGCGCCCGGAGGTGGTGTGACCACAGACCCAAGCGGCATGCCTCATGGCGAAAGCAATAAGTTCGTCTACGACGCTTCTCCCCAAACCGGCAAGCCCCTTACCACGCATCAGTGGTATGACGGCACGCAACACCCCTGGGAGTTTAAACGAGTCTGGCATCTCGAACCATCGCTGGCCGATCCCGACACCGTCTATGCCGGAGTGGAAGACGCCGCCCTGTTCCGCTCGATCGACGGCGCGCACACATGGCGGGAGTTGCCCGGACTGCGCGGCCACGGCACGGGCCCCAAATGGCAGCCGGGGGCTGGCGGGATGTGCCTGCACACGATCATTTTGGATCCGGCTGATCCGGAGAGAATCTTCATCGCCATCTCGGCGGCGGGCGCCTTCCGCACGAATGACGGCGGCAAGACGTGGCAACCGATCAACCGCGGGCTAAAATCCCAGTACCTCCCGAATCCGGAGGCCGAGGTAGGGCACTGCGTTCACCACATTTCCATGCACCGGTTGCGTCCGGGCGTGCTGTTTATGCAGAAGCACTGGGACGTGATGCGCAGCGATGATGCCGGCGATTCATGGCAGGAGGTCAGCGGGAACTTGCCGACCGACTTCGGGTTCACGATCGACGTTCACGCCCACGAGCCGGAAACCCTCTACGTCGTCCCGATCAAAAGCGATGCGGAGCACTATCCGCTCGACGGGAAGCTGCGCGTATACCGCAGCCGGACGGGTGGAAACGAATGGGAGGAGCTGACGAGGGGTTTACCCCAGCGCGACTGCTATGTCAACGTATTGCGCGACGCGATGGCCGTCGACGCGCTCGATTCGTGCGGAGTGTATTTCGGCACTACCGGCGGGCAAGTTTACGCGTCGGCTGACGCCGGTGACAATTGGGCTCCCATTGTCCGGGATCTTCCGGCCGTGCTTTCCGTTGAGGTTCAAACACTCCAATGATCCGGGTTGTTCTCCCAACTCATTTGCGGACGCTGGCGCGCATAGATAGTGACGTGGCGCTCGAAGTCGAGGGCGAAGTCACGCAGCGCTCGGTTCTCGACGCGCTCGAAAGCCGCTATCCGGTGCTGCGCGGGACAATACGCGACCACGTCACCCGGCGGCGCCGGCCATTCATAAGGTTCTTCGCTTGCGAGGAGGATCTGTCGCATGAATCGCCAGACGCCCCGCTGCCCGAATCGGTCGCGTCGGGGGCTGAGCCCTTTCTGGTCGTGGGCGCGATCGCCGGCGGCTAGCTGACCGCCGCAGAGTTTTCTGCAGGGCGAAACTCCACCCCTGAATGCGGCGTCCCGAGCTTGTTGCGCCATCGTGCGCGTCGCGGCTTATGATTTCGTAGACTGAGGCAGTCTCCGGCGGTGCGGGCGGAAGGTGGTAGCCACGGCGAGCGCTTTCCCTCGCCGTGGGCCTTTCCTGCACAAACCCAGGATAAACTCAAAAGCCGAATCCGTGATGTGTAGGTCGCGTTTGGGTTGCGGCCGAAGGCCGCGCGGGGCTGCCTTTGGTTCATGCTATTTAGGCGAAGGGCTTATGCGATTACCTCCTGGTAAAGTGGCGTCTTCTGATCGCTATCCTGGAAGTAGGAAGCAGTTGCGGAAGGACCGTTGATCTCGATGATCACATAGCCGTGATTGTAAAGCCCTGCCGTCTGGCCGAGTGTAATGCTCTTCCCGCTGGAATCTCTCGTAACCAGAGGCACATCGGGAAAGAGCGGCTCTCTGGGTAACTCGTCGATCCCTACCGGAAACGCGGCGTGGCCGACGCACCGGGCTCGCTGTATCCCCTCATACTGTCCATAGACCACAAAATTATGCTCATGCCCCCACAGCCACAAGGCGACGCTTGGAAGGAAAGTGAACACCTGGGGATAAAGCCTCAGGTTTACATCGTTGCCCTCGATGCTGTCATAGGCTGTGAAGAGCGGATGATGTGAGAGCAGCACGGTCCGCCGACCGCCCGCCGTGTCGATCTTGTCCTTGTGCCAAACGAGCTCGGTATCTTCCAAATAGGTCGCCGCCTGGCCTGCCTGGACAGGATTGATATCGTGCAGGCTTGTATCCATTGCGAGAAATTGCCAATGCGCGTTTCTCAGGCAAAAGTAGCTTGCGGGCTGGCCAAGACGGTCAATCAACGCGTAATAAGGGACTCCTCCGCAGTACATATCGTGGTTACCCGCTAACGTAAACGTTGGGACTCTTCGATGGGCGAGATCCAGAATCTGAGTCCAGGGCTGGTAGAAATAGTTCTCGTCTTCAAACGTCGTACCCGCATAGTAGATGTCGCCCAGATGGATCACCACATCGGGGCTCTTCGCCGCAATCTGGGTGAGCACATTTTTAGCTGCACGCTGTCCAGTGCCCCAATCGCCCAGGATGGCTACTCTCGCTTGCGCTGGCAGTTTATCGTTCAAGACAAAATCAGTCAGATTCTTGTAAACCCGGTAGGGAATTCTCTTTCCCTGGGCGAGGAAGTACTCCGCGTATTTCTCAGCCGCCTGAACGTAGCAGGGATCGCAGTCACTAAACTTGCATAGTTCGTCCCTGTACCGTTGCTCATCCTGCTCGTTGTTGAGAAGAATAGCCTTTGCGAGCCGGAGAGCTGTCAGTGAGCAATAGCCAAGCGTGCTTACCAACGGCGCGGCGAGCGTGGCGCCGGCGGTGAGCCCTGGAACGGCTTGTCCGGCGTACGCCGCTGAGCAGTACGCTACCGCCTCCTGGACGGCCGGGTAGTTCGAGTCCGGACGCTCGATCGGCACTGGACGGCCAGCCGCAGCCAAGCGGGCCGGCGCACCCTGCTTCAGAACTACAGCCTCCTCCACAGCCGACTGCCAGATGGAAAGCTTGGGGTCGTGAAACTGCCTGATTCGAGTCATGAAATTTCAGACGATCCGCGTTCGGGCTTTGCGCTCAGCCTCACGATTGTAATGTTGGGCTTGGTGTCTAACAATCGACTGTGTGGATAATTTAGACGCTCTCCCTGATCCGTCGATAACCGAAGGTGATGTAGGGGGACGGCTTGCCGTCCACTTAATGATCGCCCCGAAAATCAATGAGGGTAGGGCAAGCCCTATCCCTGCGCTGATTACTCCAAAGTAGATATCGCGGGCGGCACGACCACATGCCTGGTAGGCCTTACCCTATTCGACGCGTGTTATCGACGGATCAGGGACTTTGACCCTCGATTGTAACGCTTCACGATTACTCGGTGGTGGTACAGTTTGGTTTAGAGTCGGCTTTACACCGCCATTTGGCGAGGTCAACTCGCCGCTATAAGTGCCGAATGTACTGCTACCAAGCCGGCGGGCGCTGAATCGGGAAGTGGAATGACCTCACCTGTTGAAAGTTCAGGACCGCGCGTGCTGCTTGTCGACGACGACGCCGAATTGTGCCAGCTTATCTCTCAATATCTCGCAAAAGAAGGCGTTTGTGTCGATGCGGTGCATACGGGCAAGCGTGGACTGGAATCTTCCCTCTCCGGCAAGCATGCCATCATCGTGCTCGACGTCATGCTTCCGGATATGGATGGGCTTGAAGTGCTGCGCCGGGTCCGAGCCCAGTCACGTGTGCCAGTGCTCATGCTGACGGCGCATGGCGACGAACAGGACCGCATCCTCGGCTTGGAGATGGGCGCGGATGATTACTTGCCGAAGCCATTTAACCCGAGAGAGCTATCCGCCCGGCTCCAGGCGATTCTCCGCCGATCGAGCCCGAACCCCTGGGAAGCAGGCGTTGGAGAGACACAGCGTCTTACGGTAGACGACGTGGAATTGGATAAACGCGCAAGGTCGGTCCGGCGCGGCGGCGAGGAGATAAGCCTCACCACAGTCGAATTCGATTTGCTCGAACGATTCTTGAAATCGGCGGGCAGAGTTCTCTCACGGGAAGAAATGGTGCAAACGATCCTGAGCCGGGAATTCTCTCCTTTCGATCGCAGTATCGACACGCACGTCAGTAACTTGAGAAAGAAACTGGGGCCAAGGCTCGATGGATTGGAGCGGATAAAAGGGGTACGCGGAGTTGGCTATCTGTATCTCGTCGCACCCGATTCAAGGGGAGGTGGGCCATAAGTGCACCGGCTGTTCTATAAAATCTTTCTCTGGTTCTGGCTAGGAATGATGGTGGTGAGCGCCACGCTCGTGGTTTCCACGGCCTTGACGCATTCGCGCTCTGAAGAAGATGAACAGTGGCGCGAGAAGTATACCCTGACCATTGATCTCCGGGCAGAGCATGCCGCTGAGCTTTTCGATCGCGCGGGCGCCCTTGGCTTACAGGGTTATTTCGGGCCGCTGGAGCGCCGGGACCCTATGCGGGACTTCATGTTTGACTCGTCTGGCCGTGAGGTTCTTGGCAGAAAGGCTCCTCCGAAAGTCTTGCGCGTTCTTGGCCGGATGGCCCAGGTGCCAAGCGGAACGCGCCAATTTTTTGCTCGCGCAAGAATTGCGGCTAAGAAGGTTACCGGACCTGGCGGGAGCACTTATATCCTCATCATGACCTTTCCGCCCCAGCAGGTGCTGCCGAGTCCGCTATTGCAATTTCTGTTCGAAGATGTTGGCCGGGAAGGGAGCATCCGGCTGATTGCGGTCCTGGTGGTGGCGGCGTTCTTTTGTCTCTGGCTGGCGCGGCATATCACGAGCCCGATCGAGGGATTGCGCCGGGCGGCACGCGAGATTGCCGGCGGACGCCTGGACGCGCGAATAGGCGATAAGGTCCTCAGCAGGCACGACGAGCTCGCCCAGCTTGGCCGAGATTTCAACCAGATGGCGGAGCGTATCGACGTTTTGGTTACGACCCAGCGGCGGCTCCTCGCTGACGTCTCCCACGAGCTTCGGTCCCCGTTGGCCCGCCTCAACGTTGCCCTCGGACTCGTCCGGCAAGGCGCCGGGAACGACGCCGCAGAACACCTGGACCGCATCGAGCGCGAAGCGGACCGCCTCAATAAACTGATCGGCCAATTGTTGACCTTGGCCCGGATGGATAGCGGAGTCGACCTTCAGCACAAGAAGATATTTGACCTGGGAATGATCGCTCAGGAAGTCGCTGTTGACGCCGATTACGAGGCTCGAAGCCGCAATCGCGCCGTGAAATTGCGAGCTTCCTCTCGATGCATGGTGGAGGGAGATCCGGAGGTGCTGCGGGTGGCAGTCGAAAACGTGGTTCGAAACGCAATCCGCCATACGGCGGACCGAACCACGGTGGAGATCACAGTTGAGACTCAGAGCAATTCATGCATGGGGCAGGCCGTGCTTCGGGTACGCGATTATGGCCAGGGAGTGCGGCAAGAAGAACTGGCCAAGCTGTTCCTTCCGTTTCAGCGCGTGACCGGTGGCGACCCTCAGGATGAAGGCGGAGCGGGCCTAGGCCTTGCCATTACCCGGCGCGCCTTGGGGCTATATGGAGGGAATGCGGCCGCTGCTAATGCGCCGGGCGGCGGCCTGGTTGTTACACTTCAATTGCCGCTGGCCACCGGAGAGTAAGGAATGCCTCAGTTTCGGGCGGGTAGAGGCGGCTTTATGCCGCCATTCTGCGTGGCGGGGTAAACCCGCCGCTACAATTGCGCCCGAAACTGAGGATTAGGATTGACGATTCAATCGTCAATCAATTTATTTCTTAATGAGTCCTATGGTGAGCTTGTTGCGTCTGCTGCGCCGCAGCTTTTGCCGCCGCGAGGGTCTTCGGGTCGATCTCCACGTCTGAAAGCGTCATAACGAAATTCGGGGTCATTGTGTATGCCGAAATCTGTCCTTTAAACTGAATGGGTGTTCCAAGCTTCAGATATTTTGCATCTGCCTGATCGGTTATGAGCACCAGATTGTACATCCCTGCCTTGCCCCGGTCCTCGGGAAGCACGTCGGCGCGCACGGTATAAGTGTCAGGATCAGAACCGCGCGAAACGCTTTCGACAAAGGCAACGATGGCGAGCGGCTGACCCTTGTAACCATTCCATGCCGCCTGTGAGGCGTCGCCTCCCACGCTCAGAGCGTCCTGCATCTCATACAAGGCATCGACGTTGGTGTTGCCGGTCTTGGCGTGTTTGGGTGGCGTGGCCACCTGAAAGCCTGCCGGCGGATTCGGGCTGCTGCCCGCCTGCGTCACTAAGGACTGCTCACCGGCATCGGACCCGTGCCTGAATTCATACCATTGATCATAGAGCTTCTGCATGCCGGAAAGGTTAGGCGTCCCGGCCGCCTTGGCGAGATCCACTCCTCGCGCCAAGTACCAGAGCGCGTCGTTATAATCCTTCGAAGCCAGGTCCGCCTGACCCAGAAATGAGTCGGTGTAACTGTCACTCGGATCGTCCTCTGCCGCCGCCTTCAGGTAAGTTATGGCGCTGGCATAGTCCTTCTGCTCGAGCGCGGCGAATCCGAGGGCACGGTTACAATACGTCCGGATCTGCTTCACCCCTTTGTCAAACTGGTCTTGCGGGACATTCGCCGGCTTCTGCACCTGCTGAAGCAATTGCAGTCCTTCCTTGGCCTCGCTCTGAATCTGCGTAAGCTCTGCCGAGGCGTTTGGGGAATTTGGCTTATACGTATAAGGAAAGACATAGGCGAGGTAGCTCAATGCCTGAATCTTGATTGGATCGGAAGGATTGGCTTTCAAAATGTCATTCGCGGTAGCAATCGCTTCGCTGGGTTGATTAGCCTGCTGGCAGGCTTGCAGCTTCAAGAATTCTGCAAACGGCTTGAAGTCTGAGGTTGGGTATTTTGCCAAAAAAGCGTTGGCGGCAGTGATCTTGGCCTGCGGGTCGCTGGCCTTCGTTATTGCAACGTAGGAGTCATATTCGGCGCGGCTTTTGAACTGGGGTGATTTCGCCGCCTGGGGAGCGGGTGCCGGACCTTCCGGAGCCGCCTCCGCGGGCTGGAGTCTGGCGGCCAGGGGCCCATCCAGCCGAGAGAAGCGTTGTCCGAGCGCTGTAAAAGGAGCCCAAATCGAAAGCAGGATTACGGCCAACACTGTTGACGTTCTTTTCATGAACTACGACCTCGCATTGAGTTTCTTCCATTCGTCCAGACGGTTACTGGAGAGCCTGACGCGCGACCAAGCTTTGTCTGACAGCTCAAAAGAGCCGCAGCCGAAAGTTGGGGCTTGGGCCGTTCCCGGGACATTCTTATTTTACTTGAGGATACATGGTGCGCGTCAAAAGCCGCGATCAATTCAAATAGCAGGAGTTGGAAATTTTTTCAAGTAAAATCTGATTTCAGCTGTCATGCCCCGGTCTTGGGCTCAGGAACCGCTGTAGCGCCGGCATCTTGCCGGCATTTCCGCCGGGACGGCGGCGCTACGCGCCCGAGACTGAGAATCTGTCATCCCTAAAGAGTTATCATACAATGGAGACTAGACTTGCACCCCAGGCGAGATTTCCACGGAGAACAGGAAGGGAATTTAATGGACGTGTTGATCGTCGGAGCTGGACCAACCGGCCTGGCGTGCGGCATTGAAGCCCAACGTGCCGGGCTGGACTTGTTGATCCTGGATAAAGGATGTCTGGTTAACTCGCTATTTACCTACCCCACGGGCATGACCTTTTTCACCAGCCGCGAGCGCCTCGAAATAGGCGGACTTCCACTTCCCAGCTTGAACGTCAAGCCTACCCGCGCAGAGGCCCTGGAGTACTACCGTCGCGTCACGGATTTCTTCCACCTTCCAGTCCGCTATCAGGAGCGTGTGATATCCGTCGAGAGGGCGGAGCATGGCTTTCGGGTCCGGACCAGCGGTCCCTGGGACCGTCAAGAAAGTTACAGCCCCCGAGCTGTGATTCTGGCCACGGGATACTACGATCTGCCGAACCTCCTCCTTGTCCCCGGAGAAGAATTGCCCCACGTTTCCCATTACTATTCCGATGCGCACGCCTTCTACCAGAGAAAAGTTGCCGTGATCGGCGCCGCAAACTCGGCCGCCGTTTCCGCCCTGGACCTTTTCCGGCATGGAGCGGAGGTGACTCTGATCCATCGTGGCCCCGAGCTTAGCCGCCACATCAAATACTGGATCAAGCCGGACCTCTTCAACCGGATAAAGGAGGGCTCGATCCGGGCCTTCTTTGACTCGAGCGTCAAAACAATTACACCCGACCATCTCTGTGTTCAGAAAGCTTCGGGCGGCTTGTTCCATGTCGAAACAAGCTTCGTATTTGCATTGACCGGGTATCATCCCGACTTCGACTTCATTAAGAGTACCGGCGTTGAGTTGGACTCTTCCACGCTGCGGCCCCGCTGCAACCCTGAAACGCGGGAGAGCAACGTGCCCGGTTTATATCTGGCGGGAGTGATTATTGCGGGAAAGAATACAAACGAAATTTTTATCGAAAACGGCAGGTTTCACGGGAAGCAGATTATCGCTGACTTGAAACAGAAATTGGCCGGATGAAACGCAGTCCCCTGCTCGCGCCGCCCGGGACGCTGAAAGCTGGTTGCTGACCGCTGAGAGCTGTTACTGACAAGTGGTGCAGATAAAGGGAACGGAGACGGGCGTATTCTTGGTGGCCTTTGATTCCGTGCCCGGAGTCGTAAGCTGAAACGTAAGCTCGGTGCCGGCACTAACAACGATGGGCTTGTGGTGTTTGGCAACCAGGTAGACGATGCCGGCGGCCGCGCCAATTGCAGCGCCATAGAGCGCCCCCGTTCCTCCCGCAGCCATAGCCCCGACACCCGCTCCCGCTGCCGTCGCAATTCCGGCATCCTCGCCGTCTTTTTTGGGGTTTTTCCCGGAACCCTGGAGCGTTCCTTCGTTGTCCACTTTGACACCGCTGTCCGAAGAGAGGTTTGCGAGCTCGCCTTTGAAGGAGAACTCTTGCTTTCCGTCCTTGGTCACGACTTCATCAGCCACCAGGCGCATCGCCGCTTTGCCCTTGGCACGCCCCGCAGGCTTAATGAACGCGACATGCCCCCGCAAGGTGCTTCCTGCTGGAATGACCTCCTCGCCGCCCGCAAAAACCGGATTCTCAATTTCGGCCAGGAAAGGATCGCCGTTCTGATTCGCCTTGCTGCTCAAAGTGGTTTCAAGCTGGACCTCGAGTTGCGTACCCACAGGAAGCGTAAGGAGCGAATTCCCGGCGATCGCCAGGGCAGCTGCCACGGTGATTCCCACCAACAGCATTGTAAAATAAGCGATGGTCCTTTGCATTGGACGCCTCCTGACTCTAAACTCCGTAACGGGCCGGAGGGAGGGTGGGTAGTACGCCTACGTCAAAACCGCGAAAGCAGGGCACACTCGAGGCCCGAACTCCAATCTGATTTTACCTCTCATACGCAGCGCGGTTCGAAACCGCGATCTTTACTAGTTCGCGGCCGAGGTTGGCGCCGGCGCTGTGCTCGCCATCGTCGAACGGTCCACAGTGAAGGTCAAATAAGTTCCTTGTACGAGGACGATGTGTTGTTCGTGTTTGAACAGAGTGTACACGAGCGCCGTTCCGGCGCCAATGGCGGCGCCGTCCATGATATCTGTCCCAATTCCGGAACCGCCGGGAGGGCAATATCCGTACCAGTCGCACTCCATAATCTTACCCATTCCGATGCTCGCTCCCGCTCCTGCGCCCATCCCTCCCGCAATACCCATCGCCTCGGCAGCGGATTTCTTACTTTTCCCGCAGCCGGTGATGGTCCCTTCCTGATCGGCAGAGGTCTTGCCGGTCGCGGCAGTATGAGCGCAGACGCCTCCCTGCGCTTGTTCCAGCGTTCCGTTAAGAGCATAGATAGCCCCGTCGGGAGTGGTGATCTTATCGAGAACCAAGCGCATCTGAGCTTTTCCCGAAACCCTTCCCGAAGGTTTCAAGAAAGCGATGTGACCGTTGACGGTGCTCCACTGCGGAACCACTTGCTTGCCATTGACGTAAACAGGCTCAGTGATGTCGGCGGTAAAAGGATCGCCATTCTTGTTCGTAGCGTCGGTGAGCGTGGTGTCCAATTGCACGCGCAGCGTGGTGCCGGCAGGAATCATCGGGGGACGAGGAGCCGCCGGCTGAGTCGCCGCCATAGCCACAACGCTGAGTACGAGCGCCGCTGCTCCTGCCGAAAGGAACTCAATCGCTCTTTTCATTGCAGCCTCCTGATCTCGGGGAGAGACGCGCTTCGGATTTACTCCAACCTCGTGTTTCTCCCGTGATTCCCTCTGCCCGGAATGCTCCCGAAATTCTTCGTCTTGCCTAGCTCACCTAAAGTAAAGTATACCTCCGGCTTGGGGTAGGGACAAGACGCGCGTTTTGAGAATTCCGGGACGGCGCGACGAGCAGACTATTCGCGTTTGTGGCCATTGCCGTGGCCTTCGATGTACTTTTCAACTACGACGATGAAGGCATCCACATGGTCTGACAGGGCGTCTACACGATCCGAAAGGGTTCCCAAACGCTCAACGAAGCGGATTTCCGCTTGCGCGAGACGGCCTACTAAGTCAGCAAGCGTGGCAATTTGCTCTTCATTCCTAGCGATTCGCTCGTCATGCTTCTTGGCCATCTCATCAAGCTGCTGGATGGCCAAGTTATGCTGCTCGATCGCTAGGTTATGTTGCTGGATGGCGGCGTCGTGTCGGGCCTGATGCTCCAGCATGAACTGCATGGCCTTCTCAAGATCCATAGCCCCTAGTATAGTCCAGATTCCCCGCGGAAGAAGGATTGCAGCAGTTTTTTCGGGCGAAAAAACTGCTGCTCCGGTGCGCACAGCATGACAGCTTCGAATGATTCACATGTTCCAAGACGGGACGATGTTAGGCGCGGAGTACAATGAACGAAGAAGGAAATCCGGTCATGCGAAGGCTGATCCGAGGGCTTCCTGGCGTGTTGGCGGTTCCGGCATTTTTTCTATGCTACGCTTGGGCGCAGAAGACGTCTACCTCCGCGGTCTCGGTCCCCCGAAGCCAAATTTCCGGCCCTCAAGCTGGCATGCCAAGCCCAGACACCATTCATGTGCGCTCTTTCCTGGTTGTAGCGCCGGTCACGGTAACCGATGCTGCCGGCAATTTTGTCGAGGATCTCCGGCGGGAGCAGTTCCAGGTGTGGGACGACGGCGTTGCGCAGCGAATTACGCATTTTGGCTTGGCGACGGAACCCATCGCCGCCGTGATTGTGATTCAGACCAGTGAGGAAGTCGCGCCGGTACTGCCTGAGGTCCATCCGCTGGGCGTTCTCTTCTCAAGCTTGCTCTTAGGTAAATCAGGGGAAGCCGCCGTGGTGACATACGCAGACAAGGCCGAGGCGATTCAGAACTTCTCAACCGATCCGGCGACACTGGCGAAAACCCTTCGCAGCATCGAGGTGAGTGGGATTAAGGCCCGCCTGAACGATGCATTGTCGCGGGCCATTTTCATGCTTTCCAACGAGCCCAACGGCAAACGGCGTGTGATTATTGTGTTCTCAGAAGGATTTGACCGTGGCAGTGAAACCAGTGGAGCTGAAATCGTGCGCGCGGCGAGCAACTCCAACGTGACGATCTATGGCATTCGGTTCAGTCCGGCGGGAACGGAGTTCAAGGACGACAGCAGGTCAGCTCTCACGCAGGTCTTGGTACCCTGTTCGCTATCCGCTGGCAACGAAAATCCATCCCGCCCGTGCAACTTTGCGCTTAACCTGGCGCCGCTGACGGTATTGGGTCTGAAGATGGGTTCCAAGAAGCTGCGGGCCAACCTGCTGGGACAATACGGAGGATATACGGGCGGGATCGTGTATACGCACTGGAAGAAGGGTGCGGTGCAGGATCAACTCCAGAACATCGCCCTCGCAGTTAGCGGCCAATACGACTTGGCGTACGTTCCCACTACTCTTAAGCAGACCGGATTCCATCCGATCAGGGTCACGGTTTCCGACCCGGGACTTCACATCCGCACACGGGCCGGATATTTCTATGCGTCGGCGCAAAAATGAAATGGGCAACAACCTTCCAGCGTATACTTCTCTCTGCAATGCAAGGTCGTAAAGTCTCATCTTGGGGGCAGGCTTTTTAAGGCCCCCTCACACGCTTTCCTCACCCACTGCTGCGCGGTCCCTTCTCTCCCCCAAGCAGGAGAGGGCTGATGTCAGGGTGACGCATGGTACAATAGATGGTTGTTTATTCGCATCCTCGAAGATTTATCGATGGTCTGCCTCCGAGGGTTCCGCCGGAGAATACCGCTATGCCCATAGATTATTATGGTCAGGTTTGGCACAACGGACGGTTTATCTCCTGGGGCGATGCCACCATCCACGTGGGGTCCCACGTGGTGAGTTACGGGACGTGCCTGTTTGAAGGAATCCGTTGCTATGAGACGCCGCAGGGGCCGGCGATCTTCCGGCTGCAAGACCACGTCACGAGGCTGGTCAATTCCTGCAAGATCTATCGCATGGAGCTTCCTTACGCGCCGGAAGATCTTGAGCGGGCGATGACCGAACTCATCCGGATCAACCGGGCGCAGCATGCGTATTTGCGCCCTGTGATTTTCCGCGGTTACGGCGAGCTGGGTGTCAACCCGATGCAAAATCCGGTTGAGGCCTATATTCTTGCCTGGAAGTGGGGGAAATATTTGGGGCACGAAGCGCTGGAGAGTGGCATCGACGTCTGCATTTCGTCGTGGAACCGGATGGCTCCTAATACGCTTCCCGCCATGGCCAAGGCTGCCGCCAACTATATGAACTCTCAGTTGATCAAGATGGAAGCCGTCGTCAACGGGTACACCGAAGGCATCGCCTTGGACAGTTCCGGGAACGTGAGCGAGGGCAGCGGCGAAAACATCTTTCTCGTGCGAAACGACCGTATCTATACGCCACCCCTTGCGAGCTCGGTGCTGCCGGGCATTACCCGCGATTCGGTAATCATGCTGGCAGAGGAAGCGGGCTGGAGGGTTACGGAAGAAGCTGTGCCGCGCGAGGCGCTCTATATTGCCGATGAGGTCTTCTTCTCCGGCACGGCAGCGGAAATTACGCCGCTCCGCTCGATCGACCGGATCGTCATCGGACAAGGCTGCCCGGGTCCGGTGACGCGGCAATTACAGCAGCGCTTGCTCGCTGTCGCAAGCGGACGCGCGGAAGATAAACACGGCTGGCTTACCTACTGCCAACAACCCGTCGCGGCAGAATGAGCCGAAAGAAGAGCGGCACCACCTAGATTTGCAACCAACCTGTCCAAGAGCGCGGATCTATGCCTTTCAGGTCCGCGATTTGTCACCGCCCGCAACAACACCCAACAAACCTGATGGCGGGGTCTTGGCTACTAGCTAAGCTCATAAGGTCACCCGTGTCGGTAGTGGGTAACATTTTAAAATTGCGCGCGATACGGCCCCTTGACGGGAGGGGGATAACTTTGGCATAGTTAGTGCCCAGGTAAATCCCAGAAGATCCAATTGGAATGAGCCGATGGGTAGCCTTGGGGGTTATGGAACTCGGTTTCCCGATACAACGGTTCCCGCCGTAGACCGTGCCCTAAATCTCCTGGAGCTCCTGGCTTCCACAACTTCAGGCCTTAGTCTGTCAGCAATCAGCCGAAGACTCAAGATTCCCAAAAGCAGTGCCTACTATCTGATCACAACCCTTGCGAAGCACAATCTGGTGCGGCGCAGCCCTGACCAACGTGTTTATTTGCTGGGCACACATGCCCTCTCGATCGCAAGGATGAGTCCTGCCGAATCTGACCTCAAGAAACTTTGCTCCCCCTACCTCCAGTCCCTTTCCAGAAAGTTAGGAATGACGGCACAAGTTGGTATTCGCGAGGGCGCCGAAGCGCGCATCATCGATCGGTCAGAAATACCTGGACTCCGGCTGGATTCCTGGGTTGGACGTCATTTCGATTTGCACTGCACCGCCATTGGAAAGGCACTAATCACTTATCTCTCTGATGCGGAAGTGGAGAATCTATTCAGAAATCGCGGTTTTCCGAAACACAATGAGAATACGGTGTGCTCCTTAGAGCTTCTGAAGTCCCAGCTAGCGGAAGTAAGGAAGCGGGGCTTTGCGACCGACAACGAGGAGCACGAGCTGGGCGTTCGCTGTGTCGCTTCTCCCGTTTTCGGTGACCTTGGCGGCGTCGTCGCCGCAGTCTGCGTCTTTTCGCCGATGACTCGACTATCTTGCTCCGAAATGCCCAATATTGGTCTTGAAGTCGTTAAGACTGCAAACGAGATCTCCAGAAATCTTAACGATGCTCCCCCCTCCCGCTTTATGCTGCCCAAAGATATTCACCCCGAAGTATAGGGGTGTGGCTTCTCGTCCCTGATCCCCATTTTTGCACCCAGCCATAGTGCTGCGCTCCGCCGTTCCGCCTTCAAACTTCCTACCTACGGATTGTTCGCTGTTCGCGACAGCGCATCCGGACAGATTTCGTTCGCGTAATTGAATGTGCTTGTTTCTTGAAGAAGTCCGATGCAAAGATGAACCTTCCAAGGGGTATAGAGAAATGCGAGTCACGATCACCAACACAGGAACAGGAATTGCCACAAGCACGGTAAGTGATGGCTCGGGCAGCTACGTTGTTCCCGACCTGATTCCCGGCGCCTACGAGGTGTCAGCGGAACAGCAAGGGTTCCAGGGGATAACAAAGTCCGGCATTACGCTTCTCGTCGACCAGAAGGCCCTCGTCGATCTGACCCTGCCCGTCGAGTCAACAACACAGACAGTTACGGTGAGCAGCCAGGCTCCGTTAGTTCAATCGTCCTTCTAACAGGGAGGAGCGTAGGGTGGCCGCTCGAGACTGGAAGCCCGTTGAATGTTCGGTCCATATCTAACCCAGGAAGGCAAAAACAGATGCAGCGCAGAACCTATTTAAAGACAATGTTGGCAGGAGCAAGTGCGATGGCTTTACCAGCGGCAGCACAAGAGTCTCTTGCTGGGCGCATCAAACACACCGATCCAAGTAAGTATCATCTAGGCCATTCGCACGCGAGCGCTGGCGATATAGCTTGTGAGCGGCTTCTACGCAGCAGCGATATGACTACGAATCTATACTTCATTGACCGTTGCCAGATCATGCCCGGAGGGGGTGTGGGCCACCACTTCCACAACCATTGCGAGGAAATGTTTGTCATTTTCGACGGTGAGGCGCAGTTTACGATTAACGGCCGGACATCTTTACTAAAAGGCCCGGCGGGAGCTCCTTGCCGGATGGGTCACTCCCATGCCATCTACAATCCAACCAACAAGCCAGTGCAATTCATGAACATCAATGTATCTGCGGTCAAAGGGAAGTATGACGCCTTTAATCTTGGCGACGCCCGCGTCGGTGTTCCTCTCGATCCCATTCCGGTTTTTATGACCATGCAGTTAAACAAGACGGTGTTTCAACCGCCCCTTGGGGGCCACAGGCGACCGAGCCCACCGAACGAAGTGGAAGACGATCCGCACAATCTTCTCCGGCCTGTCGAGGGCTATCTCGGTGGTCAAGGTACCGTGCAGTATCGTCGCTGTCTGCACCCGGAAGTGTTTCTTACGAACTGGTCCTACGTGGATCACCTCTTCCTGCCCCCGGGAACCTCAGAAGGCCGTCATCTGCACACCGGCGTGGAGGAAGTTTATTACGTGATGCACGGCAATGGCGAGGTGCAGGTGAATGAGGAAACTGCAGCAATTAGGAACGGAGACGTCGTTCCGGTGCTCCTTGACCAAGTACATGCGTTTCGCAATAACGGCTCTGAGGGGCTTGAGCTCATGATTATCGGTATCGCGACGCAGAAATGGGTTCTGGACACCCAAGAAGTGAAATAAATTCTTCCAACAAGCCGCCTCAAACGCCGGCAACAAAGGGCTCGCTTTCAAAGCTTCCGCACGGTGCTGCGTAGTATTCCCGCAGACCAGACTTCGTTAGCGCCTGCAGCCGTTTTGCTTTCGTCTTGCGCTGACCGCCGTTCTGCTTCCGAGCCTCCTTTTCTACTTCTACCGCTTTTTCCACTTCCTTGAAGGAACGTCGGCCCAAAAAGATTTTGTTCAGCTAATTGAATTCGCTTGCTTGTGGAATACCGGCAGCGCCAATATGAACTCCCGTCAGGCTTCTTCTGATGCCGAATTGAAGTTAGTTCGAGGTCTGACAGCGCGCAATTTCACCTCAAATAGCTCAATATCTGGGCCTTTGTATGGCACGATCGCCTTCACAGTTATGTTCCACTCGGGACGGGATTGGAACGTCAAATGGACAGGAGAGCTCTCCCATGAAGTTTAGATTCTCTACTCTATTGGTGCTGATTCTGCTGTTCGCCGCTCAAAGCGTGGCGCAGGTATACCGTGGCATAGTTCAGGGCACCGTCACGGACCAAAGCGGGGCCGCAGTGCCCAACGCGACGGTCACGCTGCTCGACACCCAAACACAAGTGCGAACCGTACGCAAGGCAGACTCGAGCGGCCTTTACCTTTTCAACCTTCTCATTCCAGATACGTATACGGTCACGGTTGAGGCGTCAGGGTTTGAGAAGTTCGTCCAGGAGAACATTGTGGTTATGGCGAGCTCCAACATCACGGTGAACGCCACCCTGCGACCGGGTACGGTCCGGCAAGTTGTCACGGTGACGGCGGCTCCTCCTGTGTTGCAGTCCAACACCAGCAACCAGACTGTCGCCCTCAATTCGACCTTATCGCAGGAGACGCCGCGTTACGATCAGAATCCGTTCAAGCTGACCTTGCTGGCACCGGAGGCGGTCAACACCCGAAGCGAGATGGAACCCTATTTATCGTGGTCTGCAAACAGCGTGGATCTCGGCGGAGGCACCAATCTAAAAAATAATCTCACGGTTGACGGCAGCACCGTGGACGTCGGTCACAAGTACACCTACCCGCCAAATATGGAAGACGTTCAAGAGACTACGGTGGAGCAGACCGGCGTAGACGCTCAGTACGGCCACAGCGCCGGGGGCACGATCAACATTACCACCAAGTCCGGCAGCGACCAGTGGCACGGCACCGTGGATTGGCTGGGCCGATATCCGTGGCTCAACGCGCTTTATAACCGGACCACCTCCCCCGTTTCCACGCTTTCGACGCGTCAAAACACAATTGGAGCAGGCATCGGAGGCCCCATCATCAAGAACAAGCTCTTCATGTTCACATCCTTCAATTATTGGAAATATAATTCGCCGAGTACCGAGACCACCACTGTGCCAACCGTGGCTCAGCGAAACGGCGATTTCTCCCAGACTTACAACATCAACGGAAGCGTCGCGACAATTTACAATCCCTTTTCGTCGGTCTACAATCCCGCTACCGGCCAAATTACGCGTACCCCCTTCCCCAACAACACTATTCCCCAGAGCATGATCGATCCTGATGCCGCAAAGCTCATGGCCGACTTCTGGGATCCCAACGGCCCCGGTGTCAACATCACGGGGGCGGATAATTTTCAGTTGAACTATCCCTCTCCCTTTGGCTATTGGAATTATTCCGAACGCCTCGATTACGATATTAGCCCTAAGTGGAAAGTCTTCGGGCGCGTGAGCGGCTACCACACCGAAGATATTCCCCCGAATATCACACCCAACGACTCCGAGTTGTATGTGCCCGCCGGCACGCTCAGGACAGCACATCAAGAGATGGGCGATGCGGTCTGGACCATCAATCCAACCACCATTCTCGACTTCCACGGCTCCTACGATAGCTTGATCGATGCTTACGTTTCGCCTACAAAGTCGAACGAGTATGCCTCGATCTGGCCCGGCAATCCCTGGTATACGGCCTACTCAAATGCTTTACCCGGCGATCCTGCTTTCGAATACCTTCCTTATCTGGATATCGGCGGCAATGGATTCGGAGGGAGCAGCTTATACTGGGACCAGAGGCCTGCAGGCGAGGACTTCAGCGCCGACTACTCTCACACGATGGGCTCGCATTATCTCAGGGCGGGCATTGAGTGGCGACGCACCGGCGGCTTCGAATACATTGAGGACGACCCCGCCTTTGATTTCGATACTGCCTTTACCGCGAATACATCCATAAGTCCGAACACACTGCTCTACGGAAATGGTTTTGCCAGCTTTCTGACGGGGGCGCTAAGTAACGACTCAGAAATGCTCGCCGGACCCAACTCCGTGTCGTACGATCAATACTATGGCATGTACATCCAGGACGATTGGAAGGTGACGCGCAGGCTAACCCTGAACCTGGGGCTGCGCGACGAGTATGAGACTGCCTGGTATGGCCCCGATATGTCCCGCGGCCTCAACCTCAACGCCTCTGTCCCTCAAATGGTGGCGAACCCTCCGGTCCTGCCAACCGCGGCAACGTCGCTCGAGCCCAGTAGCTATTACAGCGGGTTGACAAACGGTCTCTGGCAATGGGACGCCCCTGGCCAGGGCATGTGGAATCCGCCTGCGTTAGCCCTCGCTCCTCGCGCCGGCTTTGCGTTTATGATTGACCCCAAATCGGTGCTGCGCTTCGGCTACGCGCGTTACGTTGTGCCCTCGGAATACAACTTCACCTCGGCTCCCGTCTCCGGATTCGAAGACATGGAATTTGTCGAGCCACCTTATTTTGGCATGACAGGATACCAATATGAGGCTCCGCTGCTCGAAGGCGTGCCGCAAGAGACTTTCTCGAACCCATTCCCTTCCACCAGCCCGCTTGCTCCGATTCCCGGCCCGTCTGGCGGGACAAACATCGGCCGCGGAGGGTCACCTCTCGTTTGGTATCCCGATAACTTCAAGAAGGCCTATAACGACCGGTTCGACATTAATATCCAGCGCCAGTTGCCGGGGGGTATCATGGCTGGGTTCACGTGGTTCTTTAATCGTGGCCGTCAGCTTTATACGAAGCAGTTGAACGCCGTCAACCCGGAGTTGGAAGTAAAATACCAAACGGCCCTGGATGTGACCGTCAACAACCCGTTTTACCACTATCTGAACACGACCATCAACGAGGGTCCATATTACTCCCAGGCCACCCTGCCGTTGTGGGAGCTGCTAGTTCCGTATCCCCAATACGGGTCGTCAGGGGAAGGCGACACGACGGGAGGGTTATACGAGATCGGCGTGTGCTGCAACGGCGAGTTCTATAGCCAGCCGCAAATACAGTTGCTCAAGCAATTCAGCAACGGACTCACTTTTACGTTCGGTTACGTGCATGTCTTTGAGACGACCCAAACTAACGACTTCAACGATCTTGATTACTACAACAATCAATTCGTGTGGCAGGATAGCGATCAACCGGCCAACCATATGGACTTTGCGGCTGTTTGGCACCTTCCCATTGGACAAGGGCAACCCTTTTTGAATTCTTCCAGCAGAGCGGTAGACGCCCTCTTGGGCGGCTGGGAGGTGAGCCCGGTGCTGCAATGGGTCTCCGGCGACACTCTGACATTCGGGGGTATGGACGTCGCCCCCGGTAATGTCTGCACCCCGAGCGGCCCGAACAAATGGTTTAACACATCGCTCTTTTCGCCATACCCCGCGAACACCTACGTGCTCCGGGAAAATCCGGTATCGTACAATTGCATCACCGGTCCGAGCTTTTGGGATCTGGATGCCAGCCTCATGAAGAACTTCAAGATCTTTGAGCGGTTCAACGCCCAACTTAGAATAACAGCGTACAATGCCACCAACCGGCTCAATCTCGGGGATCCGGATACCACGGTCACGGATTCAACCTTCGGCGAGGACCTGTTCCAGGGCGCTCCGACCGCCACGGACGGTGCGCAGGGAGACTACGAATACACAACGGGGCGCCAAGTGGAGCTTGGATTCAAATTGACTTGGTGAACCCTATCATGATCGAGGCTGCATTATACTCTGGGGATGGTTTCCCTGACACGGCGGAGCTTCCTGAGTCTGCTGATTGCCTGTCAAGCTGATGGCTTATTCGCGCAGGAACGCTCCGCGCAAAACCAAGGAATGGCTTCCCGCAGAGTTTCTCCGACCCCTCGCCCAAAGCCCTCGGGACTTCCCTTTCACGCGCACTTTACGGATGTGGCCCGGCAAGCTGGACTGAAAGAAATCGTGGTGGGCGGCCATCCCGATCGTGCCGACTATATCATCGAGGCCATGAGTTGCGGCACGGCCTTCTTCGATTATGACAACGACGGCTGGCTTGACGCTCTGGTACTCTGCGGCTTCCGTTTCGCCGATCCTCCGCCAGCCGCTTCGAACCGCCTCTATAAGAATAATCGGGACGGCACGTTTTCGGATGTCACGGAAAAATCGGGCTTGTTTCACACGGGATACAGCTACGGTGTCACCGTTGGAGACTACAACAACGACGGCTTCGATGACCTATTCATCACATGCTGGGGCCAGAACGCGCTGTATCGCAATAACGCTGATGGGACGTTCACAGACGTCACCAAGCAAGCGGAGCTACTTAACTCCCAGCCCCGTTTTGGGTCTGGCTGTGCTTTCCTTGATTACGACCGCGACGGCCGACTGGATCTCTTTGTATCGAATTACGTAGGCTTTGACATAAATTCGACTCCCCGTCCTGGCCAGGCGGCCGGCTGCAATTACGGAGGCACACCGGTGTTCTGCGGGCCGCGCGGCCTACCTTACGGACAACACAGCCTTTATCACAACAACGGCGACGGAACGTTCACGGATGTTACTGATGCTTCGGGCATTGGCAAGTCCTATGGCGGCTATGGTCTGACGGTTGTCTCAGCGGACTTTGACAATGACGGCTGGCCTGACATCTACGTTGCCTGCGATTCGACTCCGAGTCTGCTGTTTATGAACAACCACGACGGAACGTTCACCGAGCAGGGCCTGGAGAGAGGCGTGGGTCTAAGCGAGGACGGGATGGAGCAGGCTGGCATGGGCGTCGGTGTAGGCGATTTCGAGCTCAACGGCAATCTGGATATTGTCAAGACGCACTTCTCGCAAGACACCGCCGGCGTATACCTGAATGACGGCAAAGGTAACTTCTGGGATATCACACGTGCCTCCGGTCTGAGCGTCGAAACGCGATATGTCGGGTGGGGCGCCGGCATCGTGGACCTGGACAACGACGGCTATCCGGATATCTTTGAAGTCACGGGCGGCATTTATCCGGAGCTCACCAAGACTTATCGGACACCGCGCGTCGTATTTCGCAACCTGGGTAACGGACAGTTCGAAGAATTACTGGACTCAGCCGGACCGGCAATCAATGCCCTGCATTCGAGTCGAGGTTGTGCTTTCGGCGATTTCGATAACGATGGCGACGTGGACATCCTCATCGTGAATGACAATGAGGTGCCATCGCTGCTGCGGAACGACGTCACCGGCGGTAATCATTGGATCAAGATCAGGCTGACTGGAGTGAAATCCAACCGGAGTGCGGTCGGAGCGCGTGTTACGGCACGCTATGGCGGTAAAGTGCAGGTACAAGAAATACTAAGCCAGTCGTCGTACCTTTCAGCGAACGATCCTAGGCTTCACTTCGGACTCGGACCAGCGGTTGCGGCGGATATTGAGGTTCGTTGGCCGCTCGGGCAAGTGGAAAAATTCTCGAATCTGCCTGCCAATCATCTGATTGGCATCACCGAAGGCTCCGGAATTACGCTCCGGGAGAAGTGGGCATGAGGGTAATTTATCCCGGCCCAACGGTCGCACCCGGAACCATCCGTGATCTCCGTTTTTCTGAAGCTTCAACACGGAGATCACCGAGGGCCTCCGTAAGCTCTGTGTTGAAGCTTTTCTGACAACAGAGGAAAGTGCCCAGGTCATTGTGAAACCGCGCGCGTTGTCCGGTCTTTTCGGGCTGCTGCTGGCATGCGCCTCGATAACGCTGGCGCAACGGCCGCCGGTCGAAGAAGCCTGGAACCTGCTCGCAAAAGGTGAGCGTCCCGAGGCTGTCCGTCTGCTGTACGGAATTATCAAAACGGATCCCGGCAACGCCGACGCTCGGCTGCTGCTGGGAAGCGTGCTGATGGAAGAGGGCCGGCGCTCGGAATCACTGACACAATTGAGCGAGGCGGTACGGCTACGGCCGGATTCTGCCCAGGCGCAAAACGCGCTCGGTGAGGCCCTCGACGCTTTTGGTGAAACCCAGGCCGCGCGCGGCCCGTTTCAGAAGGCTGTCGCGCTGAACCCTAGATTTGCCGTGGCGCAGGTGAACCTCGGTCTGGTTCTGCTCAAGTCGGGTGACTATTCCGCCGCCGCCCCTCACCTGGACCGCGCAATCCAGGTTCTCGGGCAAAGTCCCGACGCGGCCTATCCCCGCTACCTCCGCGCCAAGATTTATACCGCGCGGGGTAAGGCGGAGCGGGCAGCCGCTGATTTGCAGCAAGCTGTTTCGCTTGAGCCCAATTTCGCGGAAGCGTGGTCCGATCTTGGAGAAGCCCGAAAGACTCTCCTGGACAACTCCGGCGCGCTGGCGGCTTTCGAGCAGGCAGTGCATTTTGCGCCGAATGACCCTGTAGCTCAAAGCCGCCTCGGCTTGGAGCTTCTCGATCAGAGAAAAGTGGGACAGGCTATCCCGCATCTGGAGGAAGCTGTTCGCCTGGACCCGCAAAACCAGTCGGCGTTATATAGCCTGGAACGCGCGCTCCGCCAAGCCGGCCAACCGCAGCAAGCAGATGTGGTCCAGGGAAAGCTGATCGCATTACTGCACCACAGAGACCAGGCTGCCGAGGAGGCTCTCCAGGCGATTCAGCTCAATGACCAGGGCGTCGCTCTCGAAAAGGCCGGCAAACTGCGCGCGGCGCTGGAGAAATACCGCGCGGCGCTGGAGCTCGATCCGCAACACGTCGGGATCCGCGTGAACTTTGCCGCGGCGCTCTTACACCTCGGGCAGTGGAACGAAGGAGTAGCCGAACTGCGCGAGGCCCTGCGGCTCAACCCTGATAACCTCGCGCTTAAGAAAGCATTGGAGGAAGCGCTCGCCCATCCTCCTCGCCAAACGCCGTAATGGATTTGCCACGGACTTGCGAGTGGCCCCGTGAGGGGCCAGCCCGTGAATAGCCGTGGTTAGGTACTGCTGAGTTGTCGTTGGCAGATTGTGGACGGTGTTTTCAAGGCGCTTCGACGGCCAAACTCGCAGCCGGCCAATATAATCCGATCGCATTGATGAGTGTCCAAATTCTTGCCTCAAAAGGAGCCTCTGATGGACCGAAGAGAATGGAGTCAGCTTGCAGTAGCAGGAGCGGTCGGCGCGGTTTTGCCGGCGCGGCGACTTGCGGCGGAAGAGCAGGCGGCGCGCGCGGTGCGCGGGTTGCCCTCGCCCATTATCAAAGACATCCAGGTGATCACGACGCAGCCAAGAGGTGTGCGCCTCGTGGTGGTAAAAGTCCTCACCGACCAGGATGGCCTCTACGGTTACGGCTGCGCCACGTTCACCCAGCGCGCGGACCTGGTTGTTCCCGCTGTTGAAAAATACCTGAAGCCGCTTCTGATCGGCATGCAGGCGGATCGTATTGAGGACACGTGGCAGGCCTGCTACAACAGCTCGTACTGGCGCAATGGGCCGGTGCTCAACAATGCAATTAGCGGGGTTGACCAGGCTCTGTGGGACATCAAAGGCAGGCAGGCCAACATGCCCGTGTACCAACTGCTTGGCGGCAAGGCGCGCGAGGCGGTTGAAACCTATGCCACGGTGGGCGGCCTGGAAGCTGCGGAGGCTATCGATCGCGCCCGCGCAATGATGGAAGAGGGGTTTCAATGTATCAAGATTATGACCGGGGTACCCGGCATGGATTCGTATGGTCCGCGCGGCGGCGCTCCCGTGAAGGGCCTGCACGCTGGCCCAGTGTTTGACTCCGGTCCTTATATGCGCCATGCGCGGCAAATGCTTGAGGCGTGCCGGGCACAGCTCGGTGAAGAAATCGGGTTGATTCATGACGTTCATGAACGCGTGAGCCCACACGAGGCCGTTCAATTTGCGAAAGAACTCGAGCCCATCCGTTTGTTCTATCTGGAAGACGTACTCTCGCCCGAGCGCATTGAATACTTCCGTCAGATCCGCCAACAATGCGCAACCTCGCTGGCTATGGGTGAGCTATTCAACAACCCGCACGAGTGGCAGCCTCTGATCTCTGAGCGCCTCATCGATTACATTCGCTGCCACTTGTCGCAGACGGGAGGTCTCACGCCGGCTCGAAAGATAGCCATTCTGGCAGAACAGTTCGGGGTGAAAACAGCCTGGCACGGCCCCGGGGACGTTTCGCCTGTGGGGCATACAGCGCAGTTGCATTTGGATCTGGCCAGCTACAACTTTGGTATCCAGGAAGGTGGCGTCATCCGGGGTATAGAAGCCGAAATCTTCAAGGGCTGTGCGGTTTATAAAGACGGCTATTTGTGGGCCAGCGATGCGCCGGGATGGGGAATCGAAGTGGATGAAGAACTCGCCGCCAAGTATCCCTTCCGTGAAGGGCCGAATCATCTCAACGGCGGCTGGGGAGTAATCCGGCGGTCCGATGGTACCGTCATCAAGCAATGAATCCACGTTGAGGTTGTGGGTGGCTGCGCCCGAAGCTGCCCGCTGTGAATGGCATTTGTAGGGGAGCACCCTCGCGGTGCTCGCACGTCGTTAGCTGATGGGAGCGCCGTAAAGTGCCCTCCCCTACGGTCCATCCCCGGCTGAGAGGGCACCAGGTCACCGTTGATGTTCTGCTCATCACCCATCACTCGTCACTTGTCACCAGCTTTCCGATTGGCGCCTACGAGTGTCGCTGGCGCCGTGGTGATCTTTCTCGGGTGTTCTGCGATCGCGGCTGCTCAGCGTCCCTCCAGAGGCCCCGATTGGGCGATAGGCCGTGACGTCTTCATACAACACTGCGCCGTCTGTCATCACGAGAACAGCGGGACTCGCGCTCCGCTGCCCAACGTGCTCCGTCAAATGTCCAGCCAGGAAATTCTGCAAGCTCTTCAAACGGGTGTGATGAGGGCGCAGGGTTCGCAGCTTACCCGCCGAGAGCAGGAAGCTGTTGCCCACTTTCTGTCGCGTCGGCAGAGGGTTGTGCCTCGGATCACGACCGGCTTTTGTGCGCCGGGCGCATCTCCCCTTCTCAAGGGAGATCCCGGTTGGAACGGCTGGGGCAACGGTGCGGTGAATGCTCGCTTCCAGCCCACAAGGGGAGCAGGCCTGGATCGCAATCAAATTAAAAGGCTGAAGTTGAAGTGGGCGTTCGGCTTTCCTGATGATTCAACGGTTCAATCAACCGTTTTCGGCGGCCGAGTGTTGGTAGGCAGCGCGACGGGCAGCGTTTATTCACTCGATGCGCGGACGGGGTGCATCGATTGGATATTTAAAGCCTCCTCTGGGATCCGGTCGGCCGTCCCGGTTTCAGCAGACGGGAGGGAGGCTTACATCGGCGATAGCCGCGCTAACGTTTACGCGGTCAGCACAGTTTCGGGAAGTTTGATCTGGAAAACGCAGATTGATCCGCACCCACTCGCCGTCATTACAGGTGCACCCTTGCTGCTGAACGGACGCCTCTATGTACCCGTTTCCTCGGGTGAGGAAGGCGCGGCGACTAATCCGTATTACGCGTGTTGTACCTTTCGCGGGAGCGTGGTTGCCCTGGACGCGGCGACCGGAAAACAGATCTGGAAGGCTTACGCAATTCCCAACCCGCCAAAGCGAACAGGCGAGAACGCGGTTGGCGTCCCGATGTGGGGGCCTTCCGGTGCGGCAGTCTGGTCCTCGCCCACTGCCGACCTCCGCCGCCATGCGATTTACGTTGGAACCGGGAACAACTACTCCGATCCTGGTGACGGTCATTCGGATGCAGTTCTCGCATTCGATATCAGTACTGGTCGTCTCCTGTGGTCACGCCAAGCGACTCCGAACGACAGATGGACCATCGCCTGCCGCGAGTCGAATAAGACCAACTGCCCGCCCGACCCTGGAGACGATTATGACTTTGGGACTTCGCCGATTCTGACATCCCTTCCTGGTGGACGCAGCCTGATTCTCGCGGCCCAAAAATCCGGTGTGGTCTACGCTCTCGACCCTGACCACAAAGGAAAGATCATCTGGAAAGCTCGCATTGCCAACGGAGGTCCCGAAGGCGGAGTCGAGTGGGGTGGTGCAGCAGGCGAAGGGCAAGCCTACTTCCCGATCTCGGATTGGAAACAGTCAGTCCCGAACGCTGGCGGCGGATTGATCGCTCTAAACACGATCACCGGCACGCAAGTTTGGCACGCTGACCCGGTCCACCCTGATTGTCAAAAGACACCAGGATGCAGCGCTGCTCAAGTTGCGCCCGCCACTCTCATACCCGGCGTCGTCTTCTCGGGATCGCTCGATGGGCATTTGCGCGCTTACGATGTGCGTAACGGACGAGTGATCTGGGATTTCGACACGGCACGCGAGTTCAAGACGATTGACGGCGTCGAAGCGCATGGCGGCTCGCTCGATAAGAACGGGCCGGCTGTGGCAGGGGGGATGCTTTATGTAGAAAGCGGTAACTTCGTGGGTATGCCCGGAAACGTGTTACTCGCTTTTTCTGTGGACGGGCAATAGCGGGCGGGGTTTTGCACTGATACAACGCGAACATAAGTTTGAAATGAATGAGGCAAAAAAGTAAATGAGACGCCGAGCTTATTTGAAGACAATGTTGGCGGGCGCCGCTGCGATGGGATTGCCAGCGGCAGCGCAAGAATCTGGCTCTCTCGCTGGGCGCATCAAACACACCGATCCCAGCAAGTATCATCTGTACCATTCGCACGAGAACACCGGATATATGGCTTGCCAGTATCCCTCACTTCTCGTCAGTAGCGATTTGACTACAAATCTGTTTTTTATCGATCGCTGCCGGATTATGCCGGGAGGAGGCGTCGGACATCACTTTCACAATCGTTGCGAAGAGATGTTTATTATTTTCGGTGATGAGGCGCAGTTTACGATCGATGGACGAACCTCTCTACTGAAAGGTCCGGCGGGAGCTCCTTGCCGGATGGGTCACTCCCATGCGATCTATAATCCGTCAAACAAGCCGGTGGAATTTATGAACATCAATGTGTCCGCCGTTAAGGGGAAATATGACGCCTTCAATCTTGGCGACGCTCGCGTGGGCGTGCCGCTCGATCCGATCCCTGTTTTTATGACCATGCGACTGGATCAGGCGTTGCTTCGGCCCGTCCAGAGCTATCTCGGCGGCCAAGGCACTGTGCAATATCGTCGCGCCCTGGACCCGACGGTATTCCTCACCAATTGGTCCTACATGGACCACCTCCTCTTGCCTCCCGGAGCTTCAGAGGGCCGTCATCGGCACACCGGTGTAGAGGAAGTGTATTACGTCATGAACGGCAATGGCGAGGCGCAGGTGAATGCGGAAGCAGCCGCGATCGAGAAGGGGGATGCCGTGCCGGTGCTTCTTGACGAAGTGCACGCATTCCGCAATGGCGGCTCTCAAGACCTGGAATTGATGATTATCGGTATCGCCGCGCAGAAATGGATTCTCGACACGGAGGAAGTAAAGTGACACGACACTCTGGGATGCAGCAAGGATCAAAGAGCGGAAGCCTGCTCTCACATTTCTGCAACACACTCGATTGTGGCAACATTCCTGACATGAAAAAACGTCTCTTAGGTCTGACCATTGTCGTTTTGGCTTTGCCCTTGGCTCTCGCTTCAGCTCCCAAGCCACTCTCGGTTTATTTCATTGACGTTGAGGGCGGTCAGTCAACCTTGTTTGTCTCCCCTTCCGGCGAATCAATGCTGGTGGATACGGGCTGGCCCGATCACAACGGGCGTGATGCTCAGCGCATCCTCGCGGCGGCCCGAGATGCCGGAATCCATCAAATCGATTATCTGGTGATCACTCACTACCATGAGGATCATGTGGGCGGAGTGCCGCAACTCGCTACGCTCATTCCCATCCGCAATTTTATCGATCATGGCCAGCCCGTCGAAACGTATCCGCGTGCCGAGGCGCTCTATCAGGCCTATTTGAGAGTTCGCGGTAAGGGAAATCATATTCTGGCAAAACCGGGCATGCAGATTCCCGTCCGCGGATTAGATGTGACTGTCCTGACGGCGGCCGGCGACACTATCGGCCCTTCCGCGCCGGGCGGCGGCGAGCCAAACCCTTATTGTCCGAAAGACGTCCAGCCAGCTACGGATCACTCAGAAAACGCCCAGTCAGTGGGAGTCCTGGTCAGCTACGGCAAATTCAGGATGACCGATCTCGGAGACCTTCCCAGTTGGCCGGGAGAATACAATCTGGTTTGCCCTACCAACCGAGTAGGCCATGTGGAGGTTTACCTCACCGATCAGCATGCCTACGCGGAATCCGGCGCATTCTTCCTGGTCGATGCTTTGCATCCCATCGTCGCGGTTGCGGACAATGGAGCGCATAAAGGAGGGGCTCCGGAAGCATTCATGGCGGTCCGCATGTCGCCCGGCCTGGAAGGCTTCTGGGACCTGCATTATTCGTACTCTGCAGACAAGAAGCTTAACGCGCAGGCGCCCTTTATCGCGAATCTGACGGACAATTCAGATCACGCGTACTGGATCAAGCTGACGGCGTTTCCGAATGGTGCCTTTACCGTGACCAACCAGCGCAATGGCGAAAGCAAGACGTACCAGCCGCGGCGATGATTTTCGTCGCTTTGGGTAACGCTTCAATCCCAGTCTCGGTGCTCTGATAATGGCTTTTCAAAGATGTTGACTCCGACATCCGCGATAAGGTTTGCAGAGCCGCAGGGTCGTTCTATTAAGCAGCCGCATGGAGCCGGCGGCAGTGGGTCCAGTTCAGAGAGAAGGGGAAGAGGTGAATGAAATCACCCCTATCAGAACGTATCGCGCATACTGACCCGTCTCAGTATCGCCTCTACAAGGCGGTCCACGATGGGCCGGGCGAAATGAGTTTCATGTACCTATTTGATTTCCACTCGCTCGATGCCAACCTGGAATTTATGCATCGAGGCGTCCTGGACCCGAAAAGCGGGATTGGCCATCATTTTCACAACCGGTGCGAGGAGATGTTCATCATCTTCGACGGCGAAGCGCAGTTCACCATCGACGGGCGGACGTCCGTGTTGAAAGGGCCGGCTGGAGCTCCTTGCAGGATGGGCCATTCGCACGCGATCTACAACGCATCCAGCCAGCCGCTTCAGTGGATGAATATCAACGTCTCCGCAACCAAAGGAATCTACGATGCGTTTAATCTTGGCGATGGGCGCGTGGACGCGCGTCTCGATCCGATCCCCGTTTTCATGACCATGCTGCTCTCTCGCGCGTTACTTCGTCCCGTGGACCACATGAACGGCGGCAAAGGGAGAGTCGGGTACCGGCGCGCCTTAGGCCCCACGGTGTTCGAGACTCCCTGGGCTTACGTCGATCACGTGTTGCTGCCCCCGGGAACCTCGATTGGCCCGCATATCCACACGAGAGTCACGGAAATCCTCTATGTCATGAACGGGGAGGGCACGGTGAGGCTAGCTGGGAATAGAATGGGTCGGCCGATTGCTGAAGAAACTGCTTCTGTCCAGACCGGCGATGCTGTCCCGGTGGAACTGGCGGAGATCCATTCCCTCGAGAACACTGGCAGCCAGCCGTTGGAATTGATGGTGGTAGGCATCTGCAGCAGCGAAGAGAAGCTTATAGATACCGTCGATGTAAAGAGCTTTTCTTCACTCAACTAGGCGTAGAAGCTCTGAACTGTTCGGCAATCCGCAACCTGGTTGAGGATCCGCGGTTATCATCCAGGAGCTCCCTGAAACATATGACGCCAAGCTACATCAAGCTTTCTCTTCCTGTTCCACCCGCCAGCCGGGCGCCGTGGTACAAGAACACCTTTCCGACCTACGCCGGGATTTTTCTATGGGTTGGATTTTATCTGAAGCTGGCGTGGCCAACGATTGGCTACGCTGATGTCAGCATCTGTTTGTGGGGGCTAGTGCTGGCTGGCTTTCTCTGCTTCGCCCTCTACTATTATGTGCCGGCAATGCTCGGCATGCAGACAGGCCGTCCTCTCTATGTTGTGGGCACCTCTACGTTCGGGACAACCGGCGGGTATTTGATGCCCGGACTGCTGATGGGAGTCTTGCAAGTAGGCTGGGTTGCCGTGATCGCCTCCGTCTCCGCCGATTTCATCATGAAAGGCCTGAACCAAACGTCGAGAGGCCTTTTTACGATCATCGTGTTGGTGTGGGTCTATAGCCTTGGATGGGTGGCCATTAAGGGCATTCACTATGTTGGGCAGGCGGCCAAGTTTTTGAATTGGGTGCCGTTGATTATGATTCTGATCGTGTTCTGGGCGAACCGAGGCGGCATTTCCCACTACGTGGTGCCGCACAAGGATTCTTTGTCAGGCTTCCTGAGTGTGCTCACGATTGTTATCGGCTATTTTGCGACCGCCGGGGCAGCCGGCGCCGATTTCGGAATGAACAACCGCAATAGGAAGGATATCGTTCTGGGAGGGATCTTCGGTATTGTCGTCGGCGCCGTGATTGCCGGAGGGCTTCCAATCCTCTCGGTGGCGGGCTACATCGGGAGAGGCGCTGGCCCGCCGAGTTATGACTACACGGCCGCCATCGCAAGCGTTGGTGCCTTAGCTCCAGCCATGTTCTTCCTCTTCGCCGCAGCATCTTTGGTCCCGACGTGTTTCTCGTCTTTCATTGCGTCGAATAGTTTCAGCACGATGCTACCAAAGGTTCCACGCAGCGTCTCGACGCTAGCGGGCGTAACCATTAGCGTTATTTTGGCGATTACCGGAGTCGCCAACGACTTGGTTGGCTTCTTTGTCATCGTGGGCGCATCTTTTGGACCTATATGTGGTGCCATGGCCGCTGACTACTTTCTCGCGGGAAGGCGGTGGTCTGGACCGCGCCGGGGAATCAATTGGGCGGGTTACGTCGCCTGGGCCCTGGGTTTCCTCGTCGGCATACCGAATCATGTGCCCGGAATGCCAGCCGCTTGGGTAAGGGCCGACAATCCTTCGGTGCTCTATTCGTTTGTTGCCGGATTTCTTGTCTATCTATTGCTAGCCAAAACCGGTCTTCGCCCGGCCGCAATCTATAAGGGAGAAACGGGGCCGGTAATCGCCGCTGCCAGCGAAGCACTATGATTGGCGGCAGCCAAATCTTGCAGGTACCGTCAAAGTTACTTCCAGCGGAGAACTGTCGGGTGGCAAGCGTAAAACGACGCTGGGAAGGCTGTGGCGCTTGGATACGCTGTCGAGGGCTTTGGTGATGGATCAGGAAAAAGCCATTTCAAGAAGAAATCTTTTGCAAAATATGGGAGCCGCTGTAGCGATGGGCGCTCTGACCGGTTCTGAAATAGAGCGCGATCCTGCGTCTGACGCCGTGCCGCCATGGAAAGGGAAGGAACGGCCCCGTGTATTCGCGCTGATTGGTGATCGCTATCACAATTCGGACTACATTCGCGTCGGCCTTGACAGGCTGTTTCAAGCGTTGGATCTTCCCGTGGACTATACGGCCAATTACGATCATCTATCCCGAAGCGTGCTTCGAAATTATCAGATCTTCGTTTGCTTTCGCGACGGAATGATATGGCCGCGAGGGTATCTGGGGCCGGACGCATATAGCGCTTATGATCGATACCTGGAAAATCGCTTAGATTTCCCAAAGGGAACACCCGAGAAGTGGATCACTGAAGAGCAGGGCGAGGCCGTAAAGGATTTTGTGGCGTCGGGAAACGGTTTCTACTCGCTCCATAATAACAGTCACGTTTCACTTTCATCGAAGAGTTATAGGGAAGTCATGGGAGGGGCCTATATCGGCCATCCACCACTACGACCCTTCAAAGTAACGGTTGTCAACAAAGATCACCCCGTTACCCAAGGAGTTCAGGATTTCATGGTGAACGATGAACAGCATTTTGTGGTCTACGATAAGAATCCGCAGAACATCATCTTGCGTGCGGAGAATATTGACGGGCTGGCGTACGAAGATCATGGAACGCAATCCATTAGCGGCTGGGCGCATGAATATGGGGAAGGACGAGTAGTTTTCACGGCACTCGGACACAACATTCATGCGATGTGGCAGCCCGAATACTTTAAGCTGCAAAAGAATGCCGTTCGCTGGCTGCTTAGGGTGATCTGAGGGACGCAATTGGCAAGTAAGCAACACGAAACTCAAGGAGGTAATCGATGGCCAAAACACTGCGGGTGATTGACGCGCATGCTCACTTAGGGGAATGCTGTGTTTTCGGTCTAGTGAGCACAGAGGAAGAATTGGTCCGTCGCATGGACGAAAGTGGTATCGATGCCACCATTGTGCAGCCGTATCCCGGCGCGAAGAACGCCGCTGAGACTCACGACCGCATTGCAGACTTGTGCGCGAAATATCCTGGCCGCTTTTTTGGCCTGGCGAGTGTCAGCCCGCATGGTAGTCACGAAGCGTATCGGCGGGAAGTAGAGCGGTGCGTTCGAGAGCTAGGTTTTGTGGGTGTTAAGCTCCACACGATCGGGCATGCAGTCAATCCGCTTTCGGAAGACGGCGATCTTGTCTTCGCTACCGCGCACCACCTCGGTATCCCGGCGATGGTCCACACAGGTCCAGGCATGCCCTTCGCCTTACCCTCGCTTTGCATCCCGGCAGCCCAGAAGTATCCCGGCTTGAAGATCATATTGGCGCATGCCGGATTTGCCGTTTTTTCGGCTGAGGCTCAGGTGGCGGCTTCGGTGTGCGGTAATCTCTATCTTGAAACCTCCTGGTGCATCGGCGAAGATATCCGCTGGATGATTTCCACGATTGGCTCGGATCGCGTGATGATGGGTGCGGATTTGCCGAGCAATGTTCCGGTGGAGGTTGCGAAGTACAAAGCACTCGATCTCGAACCGGAAGTCTATAACAAGGTCATGGGCGGCAATGCCATCGACGTATTCAAGCTCTCTTCATGAGGTAATCATGTTCGTCCTCCACGTCAATTTACAAGTGACGCCAGGCTCGGAGCAGGAGCTCGAGAAAACCTACGTTATGACTTTCCGGCCGGCTGTTTCCCAGCAGGACGGATTTCGCGCCGTGAATTTGTTGCGCCCGCGGGAAGAGACGAGTAACTACGTGCTTAGCATTGTGTTTGAGGATCAGCCTCTGCAGCAGAAATGGGTGGCGACGGAACTTCACCAAAAGGCTTGGCCGCTGATCGAAAGCCTCTGCGCGAGCTATTCGCTTGAGCGTTACGACGCTGTCTAAACTAAGCCGATGGGTGACAAGCTTATTAGGACGTGCCGGTCGCGGGGGGCAACGCAAAATAACCCGCCTTATATCTTGCCCGAACTCCCTTGCGGCGCACTACCACGCGGATTCGCCGGTAGGCTCCATCGAGCTGCTGGTCCGTGGGCGTGTAGCCGATACTATATTGGGAATTGAGCTGACGGCCAAGATTCTCCAGCGCATCCGACAGATGCTCGAGCTTTTCAGCCGTGTAAATACCAGTTTTGGCGCCTAGTCCGACGTTTTGGCTGCCATCATCATTCATTTGGCCGTGTGCCAGGAAGCCGGTCTCAAGATCCGCGCCTACCTCCTGCTCCAACGGGAAAAACGCCCAGCCCCCGGTCTCCTCCGTCAGATCATCCAGATATTTGTCGCCGGGATTGGAGAATCCGTAGAGCGAGTTGCCTATAGTATAGATCGAGGTCTCGGCGCGGTGGCACATGGAAACCGCCTCATCCAGACTATGAGTGCTTGAGACATCCAGGCCGTCGCTGACGAGCACCAAGAGGCGGCGCATGGTTTCAGGGTTCCCTAGTGGCAGCATCACATTTTGGCACGCGCCGTAAATGGCGTCGTACATCGCTTTGCCGCCACCCGCTTTCAGGGCGCGGATCTTGCGGTCCAGCACGTCGGGATCAGACGTGAACGTTTGGAGAATGCTGCTGCTTTCGTCGAATGTTTCAAGGAAGATCTGATTGTTGGTGTTCTCCCCTTCGAGGATGTTGTAGACAAACTCCGTCGCCGCGTTCCTCTCATAGTCCATCTGCATTCGCATGCTGTTGCTCGTGTCGAGAACCAGTCCGATGCGAAGAGGCGGCAGAGGCTCTTGCCGGAAATAAGCGATAGGTTGACGCTTGCCGTCTTCAAAGACCTCGAAATCCTTTTGCGGGAGATCAATCACCGGAGCACCACGCTTGTCGAGAACCGTAACCGGAACGTTCACCACAAGCCTCTGGACTCGGAAAGTGGTCGTTCCCTTCTTCGGAGCCGGGGTGGAGTTTGTGGAAGCCGGAGTGGCCTGAGCCGCGGAAAGGGAAGCCGGCCTTACCCCAAAGGCGCTGGCCCCTGCCACGAGGCCCGCCGCCGCTACGAAAGCGGTGATCCAGACGGGAAAGCGGCGCACGAACTTCTTAGTACTTACTTGCATTGATCCTGACGACATCGAGGCGCCCCGGTTAGGCTCGTTAGGCTTGTCGAGCTCTCTGAACGCTCTTTTATCTTATCGCAAGCAACAACCGTTGCCAAAGACTTATCGATCTGGGTAGTGGGTCAGTTTGATGTAGAGGCGGCTTCATGCCGCCATCTGGCGAGGTAAACTCGCCGCTACATGTCCAAACTGACCCACTACCTCGATCTGACTAATCCGTTGATAATCGGAGCTGATGTAGGGGGCCGGCTCGCCGTCCCCTTGATTGCCTGCCCGGAAATTGACGAGGGTTAGGGCAAACCTTAACTCCAACCCAAGGTTGACGTCGTGCCACGCAGCGTGTCACAATCAGCTTATGCCGAGCGTCAATATTCGCCAGCTTCGGGACACGCGGCGGCTCAAAGCATGGCTGCGGGCGGGCAAAACCGTGGAACTGCGCGAGCGGAACCGCACCATCGCCCGGATCGTTCCGGAGGCATCGCCGCCGGAGCCTTCCCAATGGCCTGATTTCGCGGCGCGGCGCAGGAAGATCTTTGGTGACCGCATTCTGCCCGGCGCTGACCTCGTTATCGAGGAGCGTGGGCGGTATTGAGCATCTACGCCGATACCAGTTTTGCCGTCTCCCTCTACCTGCCGGACCGCCATTCGAGCGAGGCGGAACGGCGGATGGCCTCGCGGCCTGGACTGTGGCTCACTCCGTTGCACGAAGCCGAATGGATACACGCCCTGGAGCGGCACATTTTCCACAGGCACCTGTCGCGTCGCGAGGGAGAACGAATCTATGCGGATTTTGAGAGAGATCGGAAGGCGGGTGTGTGGGTGGAAGCCAATCTTCCGGAGCTGGCTTTTGATGTATGCGCTCAACTGGCCCGGCGCCACATGGCCCGGCTAGGGAACCGAACACTTGATACCTTGCACGTCGCTTGCGCGCTGGAACTGAAAGCAGAAGAGTTCTGGAGCTTTGACGAGCGGCAGGCAAAGCTGGCCCGGGCTGCGGGTTTGAGGACGAGCTAAAATAGAGAATGTAGGTAACGCCTCAGTTTCCCGCGCAATCGTAGCGGCAGGTTTACCACGCCACACAGAATGGCGGTGTAAAGCCGCTTCTACGCGCCCGAAAGTGAAGCATTGCGAAGATTGGTGAAAAAATCCGAGATGCAATCACAAGGCATTAACCCGGATTCGGAAGTTCACGGCGTCCTATGCAACTTGGAGCGGGAGATTCTGCGCCTCAAACGGGGGATGAACGCTGTTATCCTGGCGCACTACTACCAGGATTCTGAAATCCAGGACGTGGCCGATTTCATCGGCGACAGCCTGCAACTTTCCCAGCAGGCTGCGGCAACAAAGGCAGACGTCATCGTCTTCGCCGGCGTCCACTTTATGGCCGAAACCGCCAAGATTCTGAACCCCGGCCGCGCGGTCTTGCTGCCCGATCTCGAGGCCGGCTGCTCGCTTGCGGATAGCTGCCCTCCGCACTTGTTCTGTCCATTCCGGGAGCAGTTTCCGGATCACCTGGTCATCAACTACATCAACTGCAGCGCCGCTATCAAGGCGATGAGCGACATTATCTGCACTTCCAGTAACGCCGAAAAGATCATCCGGCAGATTCCGGACGCTCAGCCCATTATCTTTGGCCCCGACCGTAACTTGGGGCGGTATCTCGTGAGGAGAACGGGCCGCCCGCTGAAGCTATGGCAAGGCGCCTGCATCGTGCATGAGACTTTCTCCGAGCAAAAGCTGTTGCGCCTGAAGATCCGGCATCCGGCAGCAAAAGTTCTGGCGCACCCGGAGTGCGAGGAGCGCGTGCTTCGTAACGCGGACTACGTTGGATCGACGACGGGAATTCTTAACTACGCCCGGAACAGTCCGGACCGCGAGTTCATCGTGGCTACCGAGCCCGGCATTATTCATCAGATGGAAAAGGCATGCGGGGAGAAAGTTTTCATCCCGGCTCCGCCTGAAGGTAACTGCGCGTGCAATCAGTGCCCGCATATGAGGCTCAATACCTTGGAAAAGCTCTATCTTTGCATGAAAAATCGCAGCCCTGAAATCATCCTTGACGAACAACTGCGTCTCCGCGCCTTGCGCCCCATCCAGCGCATGCTGGAAATGAGTTGAACCGCCACAATTCAATGGCTCAGTTCCCTGACTTATCATCATCTTCTTTTCGCGCCCTTGTAGAGCAATCTCTTAACGAGGATGTGGGGAAGGGCGATGTCACCACCCAGGCTGTTGTCGGTGAAGAACAGCAAGCCACGGGGAGACTGATTTCCAAAGACGATATAGTTCTTGCCGGCCTCGATGCCGCGGTGGAAGTGTTTCGGCTCCTGGACCGCCAGCTCGTTGCGAATATCGAAAAACCAGATGGCAGCACTCTCGTCAGCGGGGATCAGCCGGCGGTGTTGCGCGGTAAGGCGCGGGGGCTACTGACCGGCGAGCGTGTCGCGCTGAACCTCTTGCAGCGTCTCAGCGGAATAGCCACTCTTACCCGGAAGTTCGTGGACGCAGTCAAGGGTACGGGAGCGGAGATCCTGGACACGCGGAAGACGACGCCGGGTTTACGTGCGCTTGAAAAATACGCGGTGAAGGTGGGCGGGGGGCGCAATCATCGCCTCAACCTCAGCGAAGCGATTCTGATCAAGGAAAACCACATCCGCATGGCGGGAGGCGTGCGGCAGGCCATCGCCTCCGCCCGCCAGGCGCGAGCGCACGACCAGATTCTTGAAGTGGAGGTCACCAGCATCGATGAGCTTCGAGCCGCGCTCGAAGAGTCTCCTGACGCGATTCTCCTGGACAATATGGCCCCCACACCCTTACGGCGCGCCGTGGAGTTGGCACGCGCCCGCCATAGTAAAATCTTGCTTGAAGCGTCCGGGGGCATCACGCTGCTGAACGTCCGGCAATATGCTGAGACCGGCGTCGATTGGATTTCCGTGGGCGCTTTGACTCACTCCGCGCCCGCCGCCGACCTCAGCTTGGAAATCGAGCCATAGATGTCTGACACGGTAAAGACGGACATTCTCGTGATCGGCAGCGGGCTCGCGGGTTGCGCGGCGGCTTGGGCGGCCGCGCAAAACGGGGCCGAAGTGACGATGATCACGCGCGCTCCGAAGCCAGAGGAAAGCAACACCTTCTGGGCGCAAGGCGGCATTATCTACCGGGGGAAAGACGACTCGCCGGAAAAGCTGGTCAAGGATATTCTTACCGCCGGCGCGGGGTTGAGCTCGCCTGAAGCCGCGCGCCTGTTGAGCCGCGAAGGACCGGAGCTCGTCAAGAAGATTTTGATTGAGCAACTCGACGTGAATTTCGATCGTGCTCCTGGAGATTCCGGGGAATGGCATCTCACCGCCGAAGCCGCTCATTCGCTGCCTCGCATTTTGCATTATAAGGACCAAACCGGGTCCGCGATCGAGCGTGTTTTTTTGGAGCGGGTCGCGACGCACAGAAATGTAAAAATGGCTCCGTCAGCCACGGCCGTCGATCTCCTGACCGTCTCTCACCATTCCGAAGAACCGCTCGACGTCTACAAGCCCCTGACTTGCGTAGGAGCCTACGTTCTCGACCAGACCAGCGGAGAAATCATTCCGTATACCGCCAAGGAAACAGTACTCGCCACTGGAGGATTGGGGCGTGTCTATCTGCATACCACCAACCCGCCCGGCGCCGGCGGCGATGGAATCGCGATGGCCAGCCGTGCCGGCGCGCGCTGCATCAATTTGCAGTACGTGCAATTTCATCCAACCACGCTCTATCACCCCAGCGGCCGCTTTCTGATTTCAGAAGCCCTTCGGGGAGAAGGCGCGCGCCTGGTAGACAGCCGCGGGCGCGAGTTTATGTCGCGTTTTCACCGTGACGGGCCGCTCGCCCCGCGTGATGTGACGGCGCGAGCTATTTACCAGGTCATGCTCGAGTCCGGCGAGCCGTGCGCCTATCTGGACATTTCCCACAAACCCGCTGCCGAGGTCCGCGACCGTTTCCCCGGAATCTTTTGCCATTGCCTCGAAGTTGGCATCGACATCACGAAGCAGCCCATCCCGGTGGTGCCCGCGGCACATTATAGTTGCGGAGGCATTGCTGTGGACCAATGGGGCCGGACGAATTTGGCGCGGCTGCGCGCGGTAGGCGAGGTCTCCTGCACGGGGCTGCACGGCGCCAATCGTTTGGCAAGCACCTCCTTGTTGGAATGCCTCGTTTGGGGCACGCGCGCCGGGGAGCACGCCGCCGCAGCCATTACCCGCGGCGAGGACTATTACTTCCCGCGCATCATTCCATGGCGCTACGAGCGCGAGGCGGTGGACCCGGCGCTGATTGCCCAGGATTGGCTCACCATCCAACAGACCATGTGGAATTACGTCGGACTGATCCGCAGCGAAAAGCGGCTCAACCGCGCGCACGAGATTCTTCGCGAGCTGGACGCGGAAATATCAGGATTCTATGACCATGCTGAAGTCACCGATTCGATCGTCGGCCTGAGGAATGGCATTCAGACCGCGCGTTTGCTGCTGCTGGCTGCCAAAGAGTGCCGGGAGAGCCGCGGTTGCCATTACCGGGTTGACTGAATAGCAGGAACTATCAGCGGTCAGCCATCAATATTTTGGCCATCAGGAATTAGCGATCGTAGCGCAGACCGCCGTGTTTGCGGTCTGCGGCTTTTCGCTTACCCGACGGGACAAGCCGCGGATCTTCCCGCCAAGCGGGACGGAGGTCCGCTACCCCTCTTCGAGGAAAAGAGTTTGCGGATATTAGTAACGGGCGGCGCAGGATTCATCGGCTCGAATTTTATTCGCACTTTTCTTCACGATCATGCGGATAGTTCAGTTATCAATCTTGACAAGCTGACTTATGCAGGCAACCTTGACAACCTTGAGGATCTCGAAGAGGCGGCTCACTACCGCTTCATTCGCGGCGATATTGGTGATGAAGACGTACTCGAGGAGGTGGTTGGGCCGCAAATCGACGCCATCGTGCATTTTGCTGCCGAGACTCACGTGGACCGCAGTATCACTGGCGGACGGGAATTTATTCAGACCAACGTGCTCGGCACGTTTGCACTTTTGGAGGCGGCGCGCCGCAAGCATGTTTCACGCTTCCTGCACGTCAGCACGGACGAGGTTTATGGGAGCTTACCGCCAGGCGCAGCCGCGGATGAACAGGCTCAACTCGAACCCAACAGTCCTTATTCCGCGAGCAAGGCAGCCTCTGACCTCGTGGCCAGAAGCTATTGGCAGACCTACCGCTTTCCAGTAATCGTTACGCGCTGTTCCAACAATTACGGTCCGTATCAGTTTCCGGAAAAGCTCATTCCCTTGATGATTACCAACGCGCAGGAGGGAAAGCGCCTGCCGGTTTACGGAGACGGCCTGAATGAGCGCGACTGGATATTTGTGATTGATCACTGCCGCGCGCTGGATCGTGTCTTGAGGTCGGGACGGCCTGGCGAAATCTATAACATCGCCTCCGGACGAACCTTTTCAAATCTGGAGATTGTGCGGCGCCTATTGCATTGTTTAGAAAAATCCGAAGACCTTGTCCAATTTGTCGCTGACCGGCCCGGCCATGACCGCCGATACGCGCTCTCAACGTCTAAAATCTTCCGCGAGCTCGGCTGGACGGCTGAAGTAGCTTTGGAGGAGGGCCTCCGGCAAACTGTAGAATGGTATCGTACGCACAAGAC
>JASHOS010000250.1 GCA_030040995.1 Terriglobia bacterium
GGCAACCATGGTCGATCAGGAGACGGCCTTCGATCGCCAAATCGCCTCCAAGATTCGCCTGCTGATGAAGCTCCAGGCGGCAGGGCGAGACCCGGAAGCCGGGCAAGGCCCGAAGGGCCGAAATAACATCGCCCAGGGCGAAGGCCCTGGGTCAGGGATTCCCGCCGCGGTGGGTGAGGAGGTCCCGGTGGACTCGGGTGAGGAGGGAGCTGTAGCGCCGACCTTCAGGTCGGCAGATGCGGCCACTGAACAAATTCCAGGAACGAACCCTAAGAGAACGCTAAATTCTTTGGAATCAGCGCAGGGCCCGAGAAGTCGGAATGTGACAACCCAGGGCGAAAGCCCTGCCCCTCGGCAGGCAGGCCCGGAGTCTGGCGAGCCCCCCATCGTCGCCACCCCGCTTGCGGGAGAGGGGGCACCGCGAAGCGGTGGGTGAGGGGGTCGACGCCGCGTCGCCCGCGCCTTCTGAAAAAATTCCAGGAACGAACCCTAAGAGCGCGCTAGCTCTTTTGGTATCAGCTTACGGGCTTGAAGGCGTCGAGGCAGGAAATGCGGCGGTCAACCGGAAAGCCTCCCGTCCGGCAGCTTCCCGCCGTCCCAACCCAGGCGGCGCGAAGCGATCGTCCGAACCACACCTTTTGTAGTGCAGTGCGGCCTAAAAAGGCCGCAACCAAAGCCCCATGTCGGCCTGGGGATGTTGGACTCAGTTCCCGATCCGCGAGATTCAGCTGCGAAGCGGCGACATAGTTTAGCCCAGAGCGCAAGCCCTGGGCTATGATATTTCGGCCCTTCGGGCCTTGTCTGGCCAGACGCCTTTACGGAACCGATCGACCTTGGCTGGCAGCCTAAAAGACCTTACTAAAAAACAGGATTTTACGGTATTGCAACGCAGAGGTAGCTATCAGCAGTCAGCTTCCGCAAGGAGAGCCAGACACCCGTAGCGCAGCGCGACATTGTGGTCGCAACCAACGGAGACTGTCATTCTTAGTGAGCGCAGCGAACGAAGCATCCCTGTATTTCTAAGGCCGGGCGGCGCCGAAACTTGCGGTGTAGTGCCTGCGATCTCCTGATACCTGAAGCCTGATACCTGGAACCTGCCGTGGCCCGGGTGGGGCGGTAGCGCTACGCCACGCAAGCTGTGGGATTACCCTTGCGCTCCGCCGTTTATCCTTGCCGCTCTCGATGCTCTTCGCTAAACTAGAGCGCAAGGGACCGAGCTTTCATTGAAGAAACGCGGACTGTTTATCACAATCGAAGGTATTGATGGGGCGGGAAAGAGCACGCAACTGCGGCTGCTTGCAAGATGGCTTCGCCGCCGGGGCTACAAGCCCCACGTTACGCGCGAGCCGGGCGGTACGCGCACCGGCGAACTCATTCGGGACATTCTGCTTTCTTCCCGGAATGGCGAACTGACGGCGCTGGCTGAGCTGCTGCTCATGTATGCGGCAAGGCAACAGCACCTCGCGGAATTGGTCCGGCCATTGCTCGCGCATGGGGAGTTCGTTCTCAGCGACCGGTTTAATGATGCGAGCTTTGCCTATCAGGGTTATGGCCGGAACTTACGCGACGGACCGGTTTACCTTCTCGACCAGCTTATTTGCGGGAGAACGCAGCCTGACCTCACGCTGATCCTCGATGCGCCCGCGCGCCTTGCTCTGGCGCGAGCCCATCGGAGGGATGGCAGAAGCGCGCGCCGGAGGTTTGAGTCGCAAGGCCTTCGCTTCTACGAAAGGGTTCGCAAGGGCTACCATCAGATTTCGAAGCGAGAACCGGGCCGAGTGAAGCTTATCCCCGCAAGCCGCCCTGTCCAGGAAGTTCAGTCTGACATCCGTCGTGTCGTTGAGGCGTTCTTAAGGCGGAGAGAGCCGTCGCTCCGAAGGCAGGCAAACTGACCGTGACCCGTGATTATTCCCCTCGCCCCCTTGGGGGAGAGCGTGGCGATCCCGCTTGGCGAGGGAGCCGGGCCTGTGCCCACCGAAGGTCGCTTACGCTCCAGAGCTTCAGCGACGGAGCGGCTCCTGCCCGCGGGCGGATGAGGGGCCGGCGAAGCCGCCACCATTCCCCCTCCAGAGCCCCGAGCCCCGAATTGATGTGATCTTATGGGATTCAACACATTTCTTGGCAACGAGAATGCCGTCGCAGGCCTTCGTTCCATGCTCGCCTCTCAATCCGTGCCGGGAGCGATGCTTTTTGCCGGTCCGGATGGGGTAGGAAAAAAAACGCTGGCAACCATGCTAGCGAAAGCGCTGAACTGCGAAACGCTCAACGACGATTACTGCGGCGACTGCCGCCACTGCCGGAAGGTAGAGGAAACGCTCGCCTTGACCAGACAGGACCTCGCCCGCCGGCGTGAAATGAAAGATGCAGGACGGAGAGCGGACGGGCTGGTGTATTTTGACGTCGAGTTGATCGAGCCGCTTACCCGGTTCATACTCATCGAGCAGATTCGCCAACTGCGAAGCACCGCATACTCTCTTCCCTTCGAACTTCGGAACCGTGTGTTCATTATCGATCAGGCGCAAACCATCCACTGGCAAGCCGTCGATCTGTTGCTCAAAGTTCTTGAGGAGCCTCCGGAAACCACCCGGTTTATCTTGATTTGCCCGAACAGCAGCGAATTGCGCCCCACGCTGCGCTCGCGGTGCCAGCGCGTTTCTTTCCGCCCGGTAGGCGCGCCCCTGGTGGAGCGATTGCTGAGGGAGGAAAAGAAGGTTCCGGCGTCCCAACTCAAGCTCGCCACGGCGATCTGCGCCGGCAGCATCGCGGCGGCCAAAACCCTTGACCTTGCTGCATTCGACCGCCGCCGCAAGCCCTGGATCAGCTTTCTTGATGCCATCGCCTCGCGGGACGGGCGCTCCATGCCACCGGGACAGTGGAAAACCCTTCTCGAGTCTGCGAAGGAATTGGCAGATGCCCGCAGCGAGCTTGAAGCAAGCCTCAGAATCGGGTATTCTCTGCTACGAGACCTGCTGCAAATCCTTGAAGGGGGCGCCGGAGCCCAGGTGCTTAACATGGATTTGACAACCCCGATGAACGCATGGGCTGCTCGCCTTGGCCTGGAAGGAGTCGAGAGGCTCAAATCCGGTTTAGACGACACTTACCGCCTTCAGACCCGAAATATTAATCAGCAACTGGGGTGGGAGTCGCTCGCCATCGAATGCATCTCAGAGAGCTGCCCCGAAGGGGCGAACCGTGTGTAGTCCCGCAGGCGCCGTTCGGGGCCAGGACTAGCGAAGAGTCGCCAAGGTGCGTGTGAGGCTCAGAGCATGAAGTCAGCAGGAACGCCAACTCCATCGCTTCCCGTCCCTGGTGGACGTGCTGAGCCGGTCAGCGTCTGGTTCACCTCGCGTGAAGCGTTCGGGATCGCGATTCGCGAGCTGCGCGCGCACAAGCTCCGCTCCTTTCTCACTCTTCTAGGCGTGGTGATTTCGACAGCGACCCTGATCCTGGTTATTTCCGTGGTGAACGGAATCAACCTTTACATCGCACACCATTTTGCCAATCTGGGCGCCAACACCTTTGTCATTTCCGAATACAACTGGACTGAAGGCTACGAGCAATATCTGAAAGACCGGCGCCGCAACCGGCCGCCGCGAATCAGCGAATTCGAGTTCCTGCAGGACCGACTTCCGGGGTATAAGCATATCGCGGCGGCGGCGAACCTCGACCCGTCTCCCGAGGCGCACGCCGGCCGGCAAAAGCTGGACAGCGTGATGTTAACCGGAGTCACGCCGAGCCTAGCCGATATCGGGCAGCAGGAAGTTTCCTACGGCAGGTATATTACCTCTTCGGATTATTCTCACCGTGCGTCGGTGTGCTTCATCGGCAGCGATATCGTGAAGCGGTTTTTCCCCAACGTGGACCCGCTTGGCAGGGAAGTTTTCGTGCGTGGGCTCCCCTTCCGCGTGATTGGCGTCGCTAAAACGGTGGGGTCTACGTTCGGGGCCAGCCAGGATACCTTCGTTCAAATCCCGCTCTCCACTTTTCAGAGGGACTTTATGGGGCGCCCGGAGCTGAACATTTTTGTGCAAGCGTGGGACTCCGCTCAAATGGCGCCGCTTGAGGATGCGGCGCGCGAGCTCCTCCGAATCAACCGTCATCTTTCTTACCATGCGGCCGATACTTTCGGCCTCAACACCTCGGAAGGCATCATGTCCGCCTGGCACGAGCTGACCGGCGCAATCTTCGGCGGGACGATCGGGCTGGTGGCCGTATTCATGATAATCGGCGGGATCGTAATCATGAATATCATGCTGGCGAGCGTCACGGAGCGATATCAGGAAATTGGGTTGAGAAAATCGCTGGGCGCCCGGCGAAAGGACATCCTGATGCAATTCGTCATGGAATCCACCACTATTGCAACGGTAGGCGGCGTCGTTGGCATTATCATCGCCTTTTTCCTCACGACGCTTGTCCGCGTTCTCTTCCTGCCTGCTTCCATGGCGCTCAACGCCGTGCTGGTTGGACTGATCCTTTCAATCCTGGTCGGGCTGTTTTTCGGAATCTATCCCGCCAATAAGGCCGCCCGGCTCGATCCGATTG
>JASHOS010000251.1 GCA_030040995.1 Terriglobia bacterium
GAGCGGCACGGCGCGGAACTTATCGTGGATGAAGCCCACGCCACGGGGGTGTTCGGACTGGAGGGCCGGGGCGCTATCGCGGAGGAGGCTCACCCGCCCTGCGTGCTCGCCTCCGTCCATACCTGCGGCAAAGCGTTCGGAAGCGTCGGTTCGTTCGTCGCCTGCTCCGAGGTGCTCAAACAATTTCTCGTGAATCGCGCTCGCTCCTTCATTTTTTCCACCGCTCTGCCGTCTTATCTGGCGGCGCAAGTGTCTGCCGCAATCAACATCGTGAGGGAAGCGGATGACCTCCGGGCCAGGCTGCATTCTCTGGCGGCAGCTTTGCAGGCGAAGTTGCGGGCGCAAGGATGGGACACTGGCAATTCGGCTTCGCAGATCGTGCCGGTGATTCTCGGTTCAAACGAGCTCGCCCTCGCGACGGCTGCGAGGCTTCAACGAGCGTGCTTTGCCGTCCGCGCCATCCGTCCGCCGTCAGTGCCGGAGGGAACGTCGCGGCTCCGGCTTTCCCTGAATGCGCGATTATCATTTGAAGATTTGCAAAGATTAACGCAGGCGCTGGGGACAGCGACGAGCGAGCCGTGAAGAGTGCAGTGGGGTAGCGCGACCTTGCGCCGCAACCAAACCAGAGGGAAACGCTTCCCTCGCCCCTATTGGGGGCTCAGCTTTACCCATATATCCGGCTGGACACTGGGGGTGGACACGAAGTCGCTACTACGCAGCGGGTTGCGGATGGCCTTGTATCAGGGCACGGCTTCAGCCGTGCCGAGGGAAGCTGGGTCTTAGGGCGGGGCTTTAGCCCCTGACTGCCAGCGGCAGCGGCTAAAGCCGCCATCCTGTTGGCTTTCGGTCGGCACGGCTGAAGCCGTGCCCTGATACAAGGCCCGTGTCCAGCAAAAAATGTGGGACACGTTCAGATTGGGGGAGAGGGTGGCTCGCGTCCGACGTTTTCACCAGCCGGCGCGGGCCGGGCCTGCGCCCACCGAAGGTCGCTTACGCTCCAGAGCTTCAGCGACGGGGCGGCTCCGGCCCGCAGGCGGGTGAGGGGGTCGCCGGAAACAACCATTATCAGAAGTTACGTGAGACGTCACACCAGCCAATCTATGAGCAGCGGTTTTTTTATTACGGGAACCGATACCGGCGTAGGAAAGACGGTTCTTTCCGCTTTGCTGGCGGCGGCGCTCGACGGCCTTTATTGGAAACCGGTTCAAAGCGGCGCGACGGAAGGAACGGACCGGCAAGCCGTCCGGCAATGGGCAGAGTTGCCGGAGGAAAGAACTATCCCGGAGTGCTATTGCTTTGGCGCTCCGGTTTCGCCCCACTTGGCTGCCAAAATGGCCGGCGCCCGGATCGAACTTGGGCGGATTCTGATGCCCAAGGCTACAGGAGGCCGGCCGGTGATTACGGAAGGCGCTGGCGGCGTCTTGGTGCCTCTGAATGAAACACAGACGATTCTGGACCTGGTCTTGCAACTCCAGCTTCCGGTGATCGTGGCTGCGAGAACTACCCTGGGAACCATCAATCACACGCTGCTGACCTTGCGCGTGCTCACGGGCGCCGGCGCTCGGGTGCGTGGCGTGGTGATGATCGGCGAAGAAAACGTCGAAAACAGGCGAGCCGTCGAGCACTACGGCTCGATCGAAGTGATTGGCCACATCCCCGTGCTCGAAGTAATCCGGCGCGACGTGCTGCTGAGCGTTTTCGACTCCCGGTTCGATAAGAGCCGTCTGGTATCCTGTCGCGCTTAGCTTTTGACAGCCCCGACCCCTTCGAGACGGGGAACGCGCTGTTATATGGCAGGGCGACCTGGGTTGGGAATTCGCAGATTGGAGGCCCGAAGGGCCGTTCTACCACAGCCCTGAGCAACGCCCAGGGAATCGAGTCTGCCCTGCGAGAACAAGCCCTGAAAGGGCGAACCAAAGTACCTTCAATCCCCCCCGTAGCGTTCGTTATACTCGACCTGCGGCAAGGTTAAAGCCCTTCCCTCCCGTTCCAGCAACGAAGCTGGTGAGAAATCCCGGTTAGCTGCGGTGGAAGTGGTCGTAGCCCGCCGGTTCGAGCGGAACTGTTTTCCCATCCCGGACCATCGTCACCCCTTGGCGCGCTCCCCGCATTTCTCCGATTCTGTAAATGCGAATTCCCTGAAAGCGCCGCGGCAGCAGGTGGGAGCGGGCTGCCGGGACGGTGAAGAGCAGCTTGTAGTCTTCGCCTCCGCCGAGCGCCAAAGAGAGCAGGGAACGGGCGCCGAAGGGACTCTCTTGGCTTTGGGCAACCGGTATTCGGCCTGCTTCTATCGACGCGCCTAGCCCGCTCGCCTCAGCGAGGCGAGCCAGGTCTATCGAAAGACCGTCACTGATATCGATGGCGGCGGAGGCGAGACCCCTCCGGGCGAGATAGCTTCCCAGCGGGCATTGGGGTTCGGGATAAAGGTGAGCGCGAATTGCTTTCTGATGACGGGCGCTACCTGACCGGTTGTGCTTCTTGAGCAGGCGCAGCCCAAGAGCGGAAAGTCCCAGCTCGCCGGCAACGAAGATGAGGTCGCCACGGCGCGCTCCGGAGCGAAGCAAAGCTCTGCCCGGTGCGACCTCTCCGGCTACTGTGACGTCTAACGCCGTCTGTCTTACTCCTGCGGCCGTATCGCCACCCGCAACCGCTACGCCGAACCGCCGCGCCAATCGGAAAATGCCTTCGTAGAGCGATTTCGTCCACGCGCGGTCTGCCCTCGGGGAGAGAGCCAGCGAAATCAGGGCAAACCGGGGCGTGGCTCCCATGGCGGCGATGTCGCTTAAGGATCGCGCCAGCGCGCGGTGACCCACGGCCGCCGGCGGATGCAGGCGTTCAGTGAAATGGATGCCTTCAATCGAGAAATCGGAGGTCAAGGCAAGGGGCCAGCCCGCGCGAGCCTCGATTAACGCCGCGTCGTCCCCGATGCCTAAAATCAATCCCCGCGGCTTCTTTGCCGCCCGCGACTTCAACCAATCGGTGAATTCGCGCTCGCTCTTGAAGGTCCTGTTTTGACTCATGAAGCCGCCGTGGCTGCGATCCCACTAACCACTAACCACGGCTTTGTCCATCACCCGCGCAATTGCTGCCGTCATCCGGTCCCAGTGCGCCGACTCCATCTCCAAATACCTACGGCCCCGAGCCGTCAGCCGGTAATACTTTGCCCGGCGCTTGTTTTCCGAAATGCCCCATTCGGAAGACAGTAAGCCGTGCAATTCCAGCCGATGCAGCGCCGGATAAAGGGCGCTTTCTTCAACACGAAGCACGTCTTCGGATTTCTGGTGAATAGATTCTGCGATGGCGTAGCCGTGAGCGCGGCCGCGGGCGAGGGTTCTCAGGATCAGCATGTCGAGCGTGCCTTGAACCAGGTCGCTTGATCGTTCTCGATTAAGTGACATCATACGCTGATGGGAAGTATGGCGTATTCCGTCGCCCGATGCAAGCAGAATTTTCCGCGCTTCGTAACGCCTCAGTTCTGGTCCCGCCGGCTTTGTAGCGCCGACCTTTAGGTCGGCATTTGGCCAGATGCCGGGCTGAAGCCCGGCGCTACAAGACCCAAACTGAGGCATCACCGTGCTTCCTCAGGCGAGCTTGCGAGATTCCGGCGGAAGGACTTGCTTAAGGCTCTCTACTGGCGCGAAGAGGTCACCAGTTTTCGTCGCCCGCTTCAGAGCCTCCTGAGGCCCGAAATAGAGACGCCGTGCATCCTTGGCGCGGAGCGCGGCTCGGAGTTCGTCCCAATCTACCGGCATTGAGACATACGGGCGATCCTGCTTGGCGCGGAGTGAATAGGCCGCTACCGTCGTCTTCGCTTCACTGTTCTGGCTCCAGTCGATGAATACCTTTCCTGAGCGCAAGTTTTTAGCCATGTTGGCGACGATCAAGCCGGGATGGCGCTGTGTCATGAATTCGGCAACTGTCTTGGCAAACGGCTCTCCCACCGCGTAAGTCAACTTACCGTTGAGAGGGACGTATACTTGGAGACCCTTCGACCCCGATACCTTCGCGAATGCGGTCAAATTGAGCTCGTCGAGAAGCGCACGGAGGAAAAACGCGGCCTGAATACACGTCAGGATGTCCGCGGATTTCCCGGGATCAAGGTCAAACACCAGCGAGGTGGGATACTCGATGCGAGGCGCTCGATGCAGGAACGGATGCAGTTCGAGACTGGCAGCGTTAGCCACCCACACCAGAGTGGGCAGGTCGTTAATCAGGATGTAATGAATCTCACCGGTCTTGCCCTTTCGTGGAACCGAAAACCGCTGTACCCATTCCGGGGTGTAGCGGGGCGCATCCTTCGCCCAGAAGAATTTCCCGCGAATGCCATCCGGATACCTCTTGAGGCTGCAGGGCCGGTCTTTAAGATGAGGCAGCAAATATTCTGAAATCCGAATATAGTAGTCGATCACGTGGCCTTTGGTGAACTTGCCGGCGGGATAGAGAATCTTCTCCAGGTTCGAGACCTGAACGTCCCGCCCTTCAACCCTCAGCGTTTGCCTCTTCTCCGTCATAAATGACCTACATTGTGATGATGCGGCGGATGGGAGGGGTGGCACACGATGCTATCCAAATTAGCCGGACTGCACGCGTCTAAGCGCCGGCCCTGCCGCCTGCTGTGTGGAAAGCCTGCGGTTTGGGGCGCGTTTTTGTAGCGCAGGGCTCGCCTCTTAGCCCAGCGGCTTGTCATTTGCACGAGAAAGCCGCAGCGTTACAAGGCGAACGCTGCGCTACAACCACCCCTATCCGAGCTTTGACGTGACCGTGATGGAACTACTAATAGACCGGCGAAGTCAGGGAGGCATGGGTTACGATAAAGCCTCCCTGCCCCCGAGTGAGGGAAACCATGTCCGCACGCAAAATCATGATTCAGGGAACCGGGTCTTACGTGGGAAAAAGCGTTGTGACCGCAGCTCTTTGCCGGTATTTCCGCCAGCAAGGCTTGCGCGCAGCCCCTTTCAAGGCCCAGAACATGTCCAACAACTCGCACGTTACTGCCGATGGCCTAGAAATGGGGCGAGCCCAGGCCTTCCAGGCGCAGGCGTGTGGCCTCGAGCCACGCGTAGAAATGAATCCGGTTCTCCTAAAACCTTCAAGCGAGATCGGCGCCCAGGTGGTGGTATTGGGTAAAGCCGTCAAGACAATGAGTGCCCGTGAATACCATGACTATCAGCCCTTACTCCTCGGCATCATCCAAGACTGTCTCAATAAGCTGTGCCGGGAAAATGACGTTGTGGTCATCGAGGGCGCCGGTAGCCCTGCCGAAGTTAACCTTCGTGCGTTCGACATCGTCAACATGACGGTGGCCCGCATGGCCTCCGCGCCGGTGGTTCTTGTTGGTGATATTAATCTCGGGGGTGTGTTCGCCTGGTTCGTAGGTACGCTCGAGCTGCTCACTCCTGAAGAGCGCGCGTGGGTGAAGGCGTTCATCATTAATAAGTTTCGCGGAGACATCACTCTTTTGAAGGACGGTCTCGATTTCCTGGAGAAGCGCACGGGAAAGAAAGTGCTCGGGGTATTGCCTTTCGTCAAGGAGCTTGCCGTCCCGGAGGAGGACTCTGTTCCGGAATCGAAGTGGAAAAGAGCTAGGTCCACGGATCCTGCGAAGCTCATGATCCAAGTCATTCTTCTGCCGCACATTTCAAACTCAACGGATTTCGATGCGTTCGAAACGGACGCCGATGTCACCCTACAATATCTTGCGCGCTCGTCGCGCGCCGGAGAGCCTCTGCCGGATATGCTGATTGTGCCGGGCTCGAAGAGCACCATGGCGGACCTTGCGTACTTGCGCTCTTCGGCGCTCGCCGATCACGTTCGCCGCTGCCACGAATCCGGTGTACTCATTGCTGGGATTTGCGGCGGTTATCAGATGCTCGGTAGGGAACTGACGGATCCTCTGGGAATGGAGTCTGGCGTAGTCTCGATGGAAGGCCTGGGTTTGCTTGAAGCTACGACCACTTTTGAGCCGCAAAAAACCACCGTGCAAGTTCGTGCTCTCAGCATGGATCAGGAGGAGGTGATCGGCTATGAAATCCACATGGGGAAAACGGTGTATAGCCCCTCTACCCGGCCCCTATTTCGGATTGTGGAAGAGTGCGGAAAGAAAACGAGCCGATGGGAGGGAGCGGTTTCAGAAGACGGCTTAATATGGGGAACGTATGTGCACGGTTGCTTTGATGCTCCCGCTTTCCGGCGCCGGATTCTTAATACCTTACGCGCACGCCGCGGCTGGAAGCCGCTTCCCGCTACGCCCGTTTCTCCCCGCTCCGAAACCCTCGACTCTCTCGCCTCGCTGGTGCGAGAGCATATCGATTTGACCGTCCTCGAATCTATCTTGAGCCAATCGCTATAGCACGGCGCTCGTTTCGGTGCCATGGTGGCGGAGGTCCTGCCAGAGAAGGCGCTCGTGATTGCTGGAAATGTTCTTTTGTCCGCTGCGGCCAGCAGCCAGGAAGCATAGCCTGGATTCCTTTTGGCTGTTCTGCTCTGCGAGATAACGCCCGAGCGCCTCACAAACCAGCTCCGCCAACGGTACACCTCTCTGTCCGGCCAGAGAATGAAGATCATGCTCTAGGGTTTCATCTATAAAAATTGTGGTTCGTTTCATATGAGGTATTCTAGCGTACACGTCGGCAACCAAGCGGGTAGCGCAGACTTCGTGTTTTTCGAAGTAAAGTCTGCACTGCCCCGCTGGGGTTGACATCCGACCCGGAGGGTGATAACGTGAGGTCATATGCTAACCCGAAAAGATACAAAGAGCGCGGCCTTGCTTCAGGGAACGCTCGATATGCTCATCCTGCGCATGCTGAAGCTCGGTCCCCATCACGGACAAGGAATTGCGCGGGCGATTGAACAACAATCTGAAAACGTCCTGCTGGTCGATCATGGCGCGCTCTATCCGGCGCTGGATCGTTTGGAGACGAAGGGCTTGATCACGGCGGAATGGGGAACGTCGTCAAACAACCGCAAGGCCCGTTTTTACACGCTGACCGCCAAAGGGCGGAAGCATTTAGCGAGAGAGGCGGGCCAGTGGCGCAAGGTCGCAGGAGCCATCAGCCGTGTGCTCGGTCCGCAGGAGGCCAGGGGATAGAACGAGGAACGCGGGCGAGTAACGAGCAAAGGCGGGGTGGCGCAGACGCTTGCGGTGGAGTGTCTGCGATCTCGCGAAGCGAGAGGTT
>JASHOS010000252.1 GCA_030040995.1 Terriglobia bacterium
AAGGTCCTGAATCACTGTTTCAACGAATCGCGCGGCACCCACGTCCCGGCATTCTTCTTTCACTTGATCCAGACCTCCAAATTCCAGCCGCGCACGGCGACGCGCCTCCTCCGGCGCGATGCCGCTTGCGACATAATCGGCAATCTGCCGCTCCAGATGAAACCGCAGCTCCGCATCAAGCTGCCCTTCCGTTCGCGTTCTGCGAAATAGCCGTTGATACCAGCGCATTATCCACCTCCCAATGATTGGGCTTGTAGCGCAGCGTTCGTACCTCAACGCTGCGGCTTAGGGCCCTTGGACCATGAAAGTTCATGAAACTGGCTCCGAGCCCCTAGAATGGCGGAGTTGGAGCCTGCTATTTTGTATCAGGGCATGGCTTCAGCCGTGCCGTAAGAGGAAGCGTAACAACACGGGTTTAGCCCCTGACTTGTACGTCCTGGGCGGAACAGCGGCTAAAGCCGGTTTCTATCTGCAGCCTATCGGCACGACTTTAGTCGTGCCCTGATACAGACCCGCCCGAGGGCCAGAGTATTTTCGAGGCTGCGGCTTGTCGGTCCTCCAAGCGATAGAGCGCTGGATAAAGCGATCCCTGCTGAAGCTGGAAGAAGTCCTGCGAAACCTGCTGAATCCGCTGCGCAATCCCGTAGCCATGAATTGGCCCGAGCACCACCAGCTTCAGGATCAGCATGTCCAGCGTTCCCTTGAGAAATTCCGATTTTTCTTCAGTCATGAAGTAAACCTAGCTGTTCTACCTATAAGCCCGCACGCGCAGAAATGTCAAGAGGCAAAATAGGAATGTGGTAATGCCTCAGTTTCGGCCTCGTAGCGCCGGGCTTTAGCCCGGCACGTGCCGACCTGAAGGTCGGCGCTACACCGCGGCCCGAGCCAGAAACCGAGGGATCACGGCTATGGGTTGACACCGTTCTTCCGGCCTTAATATTCTCAGATCAGAATGAAGCTTGCGTCGCTTAAATTCTTCCTGGCCGGCTTGGTCTTCTCAGGCTTGCTCACCTGCCCAGCTTTCGCGATGCACGCTCACATTCGCGGCACTCCGCTCAACCGCGTTGCGGATGAAGTTTTGCAAAGCCTCCTTTCCAGCCCGCTCGGCCATACTCTGCCCCGGCTGCACTATCGCGTGATTCTTCTCAATGACGGGATGGCCAACGCATTCTCGCAGAGCGACGGGACAGTTTACGTCACGAGCGGCTTGTTTCCCATTTTTCAAGGTGATCGGGGAGTATGGGCGGCGGTGATTGGCCACGAACTTGGCCACGTCCTTTTGGCTCATCCGCAGAATCTGCCACGTTTTGAGGAAGTGCTAAGGCAAGCCTACGCCAAGGCTCGGTCGGAAGGCTATGATCGGGGTCCATCCCGCTGGCCGGACGTACACCTGGGCGAGCGCGATCCCAAGCTGAATTTCTCCCGCGACCAGGAGTACCAGGCAGACTTCATCGGTTTGATGCTGATCGCGGATGCCGGTTATCAACCGGACTATTCCCTCATTATGGAGCAGCGGCTGCTCTACGGCTTGGGCGACCAGCCTGAGCTTCTGTCGGTGTTCTCCCACCATCCGGGGATGGAATCGCGCGAGCAGCGCACTTCGGAATCTTCCCAAATCGCTATGGATATTTTCCGTTCGCGATGGCCGGATGCGGGGAAATCGCCGGGTGGAAATCTGCCCCCCTATGGAACGATCGGCCGATGGACATTCGAGAAGGCGGATGGCGGGAAAATGCTGGTGTTTCGGGTGCCGTTCCAGGTGCATCGGGCGGCAAACATGGAGGTCAGGCTGGCGGCGTTTTTCCTGGACCACGACCTGCGCGTCCGGTCTTCCAATCCTCAATACCGCGCCAGCGACGGCTCATTGATCCTCAATTCGTTTCAGCGCGGAACGGGCAGCGAATCCCTCCAGGTGACGCTGCAGGTACCCGCCGGCGCCCTGGCTACGCGCGACCATAAGTTGGAAGCCGTAGTGTTCCTGATGGCCGGAAGCCGGCCCCTTGACGCGTCCACGCTTCACATCGACCTTGGCGCGGCCGGATCGGGCGACGAGCGGCCTCACCACGCGTATCCCGATACGGAAGTGATGAGTGACGAGTGACGAGCCGTCACTGGATGAGTGTGCCCTGCATGGGAAGCGGGTTAACACCGTTGCTGCCGCCATTCGCATCGGCACGCACCAGGCAGATTGCGGCGACCTGGTCTCCCTCCTCGAGGTTGATGAGGCGGACGCCCTGAGTGGAGCGTCCGCATTCCCGGATGGTGCTTGAATCGAGACGCGTGATCTTCCCCTGCCGGCTGATGAGCATCACTTCCGATTCTTCCGTGACGCTGAGCACGCCGACAACTTTGCCATTGCGCTCTGTCGTTTTGACGTTGATCACGCCTTTCCCGGCCCGCGACTGAAGGCGATATTCCGTGATGGCGGTGCGCTTGCCATAGCCCTTTTCAGTGACCGAGAGGATGAGCTCTTTCTCGCCCACGATTTCCATTCCCACGATGGAATCTTCCTTTTCGAGGTCCATCGCGTAGACTCCATACGCCGCCCGTCCCATGTCGCGCACGTCATGCTCGGGAAAGCGAATGGCCATGCCTTCGTGCGTCGCGAGAAAAACGGTATCGTGGCCGGACGTAAGCTGAGCGCGAATCAGCTCGTCATCTTCCTCGATCTTCATGGCCAGAATGCCGCGCGCCATCGGGTTCGAGAATTCAGCTAATCGCGTCTTCTTAATAAGTCCACGACGGGTAACCAAAACTACATAGCCCTCCGCAGCGTAAGACCGGCCGTCCACGGTGATTTCCTTGGGCTCTTCGGGCAGTTCCTTGACGGCCAGTATCGCGGCCACTTCCTCGCCCTTGGCAAGATTGACCAGATTCAGAATGTGTTTGCCCTTACCCGCTGCGCCAACGTCAGGAATCTCGTAAACTTTCAGCCAGTACAGCTTACCCGTGTTGGTGAAAACCAAAATATAGCTGTGGGTTGAAGCGATGAAGAGGTGATCGACAATGTCTTCTTCGCGCGTCTTCATGCCCAGGCGCCCCTTGCCTCCCCGCCCCTGCTGCCGGTAGGTAGTGACCGGGGTGCGCTTGACGTAGCCCGAATGGGATACCGTAATCACAACGTCTTCCATCGTGATCAGGTCTTCCAGCTTGATTTCCGCCTGTTCTTCGATAATTTCCGTCCGGCGACTGTCGCCGAAGCTCTTCTGGATCTCTTTAAGTTCCTCCACGATCACTTTTCTCAGGAGCTTGTCACTTGACAGAATTTCCCGGAAACCGGCAATCCTCTTTTGCAATTCATCGTACTCTTCTTGAATTTTGTCGCGCTCGAGGGCAGTGAGTCGCTGCAATTGCAGTTCGAGAATGGCCTGCGCTTGCCGCTCCGTAAACTCAAACCGTGCCACCAGACCCTCGCGCGCTTCTTTTGGCGTCTTCGACGCACGAATCAGCTTGATGATGGCATCGAGATTTTGTAGCGCCTTAAGGAAACCTTCCAGAATGTGCGCGCGTTCCTGAGCCTTGCGAAGGTCATACGCCGTTCGCCGGCGCACCACGTTGATGCGGTGATCGACGAAGAGCTGAATGGCCTCAACCAGCGAGAGGGTGCGCGGCTGGCCGTTGACAATGGCCAGCAGGATCATGCCGAAAGTGTCCTGAAGCTGAGTGTATTTATACAAGTTATTAAGAACAACTTCCGGCTGCTCGCCGCGCTTGATCTCGATGACAATGCGCATCCCGTCGCGGTCCGATTCGTCGCGGACGTCGGAAATGCCGTCAATTTTTTTCTCCTGCACCAGTTGCGCGATGCGCTTGATGGTGTTGGCTTTGTTCACCTGAAAAGGAATCTCGGTAATTACAATCTGCTGGTCCTGTTTGTTCGGCCGCTCGATTGCCGCTCGGGCGCGCATCGTAAACTGGCCCCGGCCGGTGGCGTAGGCAGCCCGGATTCCCGACTTCCCGTAGATGAAGCCTCCTGTCGGGAAATCCGGTCCCGGCACCAGCGCCAGCACTTCATCGAGCGTGGCTTGCGGCTTCTGAACCAGCAAAATCGCCGCATTTATAATTTCGGAGAGATTGTGGGGCGGAATCTTGGTCGCCATACCTACGGCGATGCCGTCCGATCCATTCACCAGCAGGTTGGGGACGCGTGTGGGGAGCATGAGAGGCTCCTCCGTGGACTCGTCGAAATTGGGAACAAAATCGACGGTTTCCTTTTCGATATCCGCGAGCAGGTCTTCAGCCAGCCGGGCCAGGCGGCACTCCGTATACCGATAGGCTGCCGGCGGGTCGCCATCGACAGAACCAAAGTTGCCCTGCCCGTCGATCAGCGGATAGCGCATGTTAAAGCCCTGCGCCATGCGCACGAGCGTATCGTACACGGCGGCATCGCCGTGGGGGTGGTATTTCTTGATCACTTCGCCCACCACGCCGGCGCATTTCGTATAACGCTTGTCCGAAGTGATGCCTTCTCGATACATCGCGTACAGGATGCGGCGGTGCACGGGTTTCAAGCCATCCCGGACATCCGGAAGGGCGCGCCCAATGATCACGCTCATCGCGTAATCCAGATACGACCGGCGCATCTCGTCTTCAATGTTTACCGGGATTTGACGAGAGGGAATCAGTTCCTGATCACCCATAAGTCAACAGCCTTTCTAAAAAGTTAGGGCCGGAAAATTCTCAATTCCAGGCCGGGAATGAAGTCGAAGTGCTTGCGGTTGGCAGTCATCAGCGCTTCATGCCGCGCCAGCGCTGTTGCCGCAATCAGCGCGTCGCCCGCGTTGAAGCGCCGGGCCAGAACATACTTTTCCATGATCTGAATGGCATTCTTGCTAATGGCTTCGTTTAGCGGAATGACTTCCGCCAAAGCGGCGGCAGTGAATCGCTGAAACGCTTGCAACTCTTCCTTGTTCCGACAGCCATAGAGCACTTCAAGGTATGAAATTGCGGAAACGTTCCGTTCCTGGCGCGAAACGCTTGAAATGTACTCCGCAGCGGCGGGCTTTCCGGCCAGAAAATCAATGAGGACGTCCGAATCAAGGATCAACGCATGTACCGCGGAGTGCGAATTTTCTTCAGCCAAGCATGGACATCTTTCATATCTTCGCGGTCGGCCCACATGCCGCAGGCCGCATAATCCGTAAGTTTCTTCTCCCTCACAGGCGCCACCGAGACCAGCTTCGCCACCGGTTTTCCACGAAACGTTATCGTGACGGCGCCTACCCGCTGCACTTCCTTCAAAACCTGCGATGTCTTCAACCGCAAGTCTTTGGCGGTGACTACCATTCTGCAATCTCTCCATCTACAAAGTTAGGGAAGTATATACTCTAAAGTATACACTTCAAACTGCGGGGACGGCAAGCCGTCCCCTACCCGACCAGGGTCACGTCAAAGTCGACCAGAATGGTAAAAGACCCCTCACCCGCCCTCGTTCGTCGGGCACCCTCTCCCCTGGGAGAGGGCTGCGGTCTTGATTTCCACCCCTCTCCCGAGGGAGAAGGAAGCAGTTGCCCACAGTTTTGGTTGCGGCACGAGGCCGCGCTGTACGACCCCTTCAGGGTCGCCGTCCTGATGGCGCATCCGCTTCCGTAGGTTTCACCTACGCTATTCACGGTACGGCCCCTCTCAGGGCCGGAACGACAGACACCGAAAAGATTAACCAGGCTACCTGCGAGACTAGGTTAACGCGTATGGGGCTTTTCGCGCTGGCTATATTATTTCGGCCCTTGTCTGGCTGAAGTCGGCTCGGTTTCCGGCGCATGGGGCGTTTTTTTCACGCCGCCTCAAGCTTCCCCGGACGGTGTATTCTTGCGGCGGGAGGGCGGCCTGCGCTGGCTTCTACGACCGACGGTTTTGGGAGGTCGAGACTTGCGGGCCTTGGGTTGGACGGGTTCGGTTTCCTGGCCGGAACGCGCATCGGCCACAGGCTCCGAGAATTCCACTGAGAATGCGGCTTCCGATAGTTCCTCCATCTCTTCCCCGGTGGAGTCAGTAGTTGGCGCAGCTTCAATAATCGGGGTTGTCGTCGCGGCGGCCTCAGCAGATTCGGGCGCCTCCACGGAGACCTCTGGCTGCGGAGACGCGTCCGGTGGCTCGGCCCCAGCCGCCAACTGTGGATGAATGCGCCAGATTCCTTTATGGTCCCTTTGCAGTCTTACCAAACCTTCCCGCTGAGCATGGTGGAGCAAATCGAGGGTGCCGCGAAAGCCATACCGCTGCTCGTCAAACTTCGGGTCAATCGCCCGCAGCCGCTGGCGCAGTTGCCGCAAGTAAAGAGGCCGGCCTGGCGATTTTTCCGCGGCGGCGGCGAGGGCCTGTTTCAGCAGGCCGAGGGCTTCGGCGACCGGGGCTGCCGGAGCGGTTTGTGGTTCTCCTGGAGGAGACGCGCCCGCGTCCGGAGACGGCTCAGTTTCCGCCAGAGATTCTCCGCCCGGTGAGCCGACTTTCACTTCCGGTTCATTTTCCGCCGGCTCGACGAGGAAGCCGCGCTCCACTCGGCGAAGATGGACCAAGCCGGCGCGCTCCACCTTCTGCATAAATTCCAGGAAGGAGCCAGCCCCATAATCCCGCTCGCTAAACGTGGAATCAAGCTGCAGAAGAGTGCTTTTGAGAAGTCCGAGCTGAGGGGCAACGCCTCGATCGGCCAGGATCTTGAGTGCGCGTTGGATATCCGGCACCGCCTCGGAAAGAAGATGGGTTTCCGCAACCGCGCGGGCAGCCGCATCCGACCGCCGCGTTGCGCGCGCCGGCCTTGAGGCATCGCCACCGGCACTGGTCTTGAGGAGGTTTTCATAAGCAATGAATTCCGTGCAGTTTCGCTGCAGGATGTTGCTCGTGAACGCGCGACCCCCAATCACGAATACCTGTTTGTCAAACTGCTTCAGCTTCTCCACCAGCGCCATAAAATCGCTATCGCCACCCACAATTGCAAATGCATTAATGTGATGGCGCGTGAATGCCATTTCCAAGGCGTCCAGGGCTAGATTAATGTCCGCGCCATTCTTGTCTCCGTGGGGTGTGACGCTCCGCTGCACCATCTGAATAGCGTGCTGCGTCATCTGCCGGCTCTGGTCGCCGGCTCGCGACCAATCGCCGTAGGCCACTTTGGCGACCACCTCTCCGCGTTCCTTCAGGGACTCGAGGACCAGGGAGACCTCAAATTCTTTTCCAAGCGTGTCTTTCACACCGATCTGAATGTTGTCAAAGTCGATGAAGACTGCGAGCTTTAACCGTTCTTCAGGCACAGGGCTTACCTTTCATTGACATCTTACAACATCGGCGTGACCGCATACTACTCTGAATGCGCGGAAGACACGGTCACGTCAAAGTCCGGATAGGGGCGGTTGTAGCGCAGCGTTCGTCTTCTAACGCTGCGGCTTTTTCGTACTAATGACAAGCCGCAGCCTTGAAAATGCTCCCGGCTTGAGCGTGGATCTCCTGAAAACGAAAGACTTATGGCGTCGTCAGTTCGTCCGCCGCCGACAAGGAGCATTTTCATTCGGTTTCGCAGGCCACGGGCCCATCATGACAGGGCTAAAAAGCGAGCCCTGCATTGCAAGGTCGTGATTCCTTGTTTTTTTGGCAAGGTTTTTAATTACCCCTCACCCGGCCCGCGCCGACTGGAGAAAGCGCCGGCCGCGGTCCACCCTCTCCCGAGGGAGAGGGCAGTAGATTCGCGCAGGTTTGGTTGCGGCCGGAAGGCCGCGCTGTGCTACAAAAACGCGCCCCAAACCGCCATAAGCCCAACTTTGACGTAACCCTGGCACGGAAGACCTCGCTTTCGGCGTCCGCTGTTGCGCCCAGCTTCGGCCCGGCACGGCTGCCGGCCTAAAGGCCGGCGCTACAAACGAACAGCTACTCGAATTCGGAGCAAGACATGAAGTATCCGCAGCGGGGGCAAACCTGCTTGCAGTGACGTGACTCGAGCTTTGCGGAGCACACCGGGCAAAATTGGCTTGGCTGCTCTTTGGGAACCTCGCCGGGCTCCTCGAGGGTCTCGAGATCACTCATTGGAGCGGACCTGGATGCGCC
>JASHOS010000253.1 GCA_030040995.1 Terriglobia bacterium
GGAATGCAGGCGAGCTATCACGCGTATCAGGTGGCGCGGGGCGATGGCCATGCTTCCGCCGCACGGCGGTTTGCCGGCCTAAATAGCGCATTGGGCGATTTGGCCGTCGATATAGACAGCGCTGACGCTTCTCCCACGCCGGCGATGTATGCAGCAGTGCATCGCAAACTGGACCAACTGGCCAGCGAATTGGCAGGAGATCGATAGCGCCTGGAGATCGATCTTGCCGATCTGGGATCGGAAACTGGAGCAATTGCATCGAGGGAAGAGCCCGCAGGACATAAAGACAGTTGATCGAAGACCTTCTAAAAGCAGATCTTCCACGGCCTCACGGCCTGCGGGAGAGAGTCGTTGGCCCGCTCCGGGGCGCCAAACTCTGTCACTCTGCCAGACGAAGCCGGTCACCAATCGATTCGTCGAACACCAGACACCAGGTCGAAATGGCGATCCCGGCTTACGAGGGGCAGCGCATACTGACGGCAAAGCGAGGCGATCCAGAGGTTATTGACAGGGATAGGCTTGCCTTTTCTTTTCAATTCCACCCCAATGGCTGCGTAGTGGTGTGTGGTCTCTTCGTCGACGTCGAGGACAGTCACGGCGGCTATCCACTCGCGGAGCCAGTTTTCGTAGTCTCGCCGGCGTCGCGACTGCGCGATCCCAAGCCGATATTCGCCCAGGACAATCACTGGAACCGATATGCGCTCAGCGCTCGCGACGACCTCCATTGCCGCAGGTTCGCAGTCCGCAGCGGCGGACAAGGCATTTGTATCCAGAATCAATGCCACATCTCCAGGTCGATTTTCTCGCAACTCTCATCAATGAGGCGGTTGATATGCTCCGTTTCTTGATGCAAATGTTTCAGTCTTCCCATAAGCTTCACCCAAGGCTTGTCACCCGGCTTTGCATCTGCGGCCAGCTTGTCCTTCACCGCCTCGGTCACGAATTCGCGGAGCGGCACTCCGCGCTTGGCTGCCAAAGATTTCGCGCGACGAAAGACGGCGTCCGGAATTTCCAGCGTGGTCTTCATAAGAGCAGGCTCCCATATTTACGGGGGATCGTCGATCCCGAGCGGCACATTGGCATGAATGAGTTGGAGAACGCGCAGGCCTTGTTGGTCCACCTTCGACTTCGCATTTCCCGCGGTCGTGTGTAGTGTTGGTCTGAGGATCGTGCACGCTCCACCTCGCTTCACGAGCGCTCCAGTGGTTTGCCGTGCGCCGCCAGGTTCAGGAGGAGCTGCGCGAGGCGGCCAGGGTCGTGCCGGGCCACGTGGTCCTCGGCCAATAGATCGGCCACAATCGGCTGAACTCCCATCTCCCGGATTCGCTCCAGGTCATTGACCACCGGCTCCGCCCGTTCGGTGGCGTATCGTCTCTGCATCGCCTTTGAAATCTTGCTCTTGCTCAGTATGACTCCATCAAATACGCGACGTCCCGCATGTTCGTGAAGCGCCCGCAGGTGGTCTGCGGCGGTGTAACGGCGCGTTTCTCCCGGCTGGGTCATGAGATTGCCAATATAGAGGCGCAGTGCATGAGACCTGCTCATCTGCTCGGAAATGCCTCTCACTAGGAGGTTGGGAATCAGGGACGTATAGAGAGAGCCAGGGCCAGCGGTGATGAGGTGGGCGGCCTTAATGGCATCGAGCGCTTCCGGAAGCGCCTTGCAGCGGCTCGGAGCGATGTAGAGTCTGCGAATTGGAACGTGAGTCTTCGTGATTCTAGACTCGCCGTAGAGGACCCGTCCGTCCACGAGTCTGGCCTGGAGGTGAACATCGGAAAGCGTAGCCGGAAAAATCTGGCCTTGAATGGCAAGAATTTCGCTTGAGACGCGAACCGCCTTGGCGAAGTCGCGCGTAATGTCGGTCAGCGCTGCGAGAAACAGGTTGCCGAAGCTATGGCCCCGAAGCCCGAGGCCGGATTGAAAGCGGTAGTTGAACAACCGGGCGAAGAGGGTCTCATCTTCCGCAAGGGCGAGGAGGCAGTTTCGAATGTCGCCAGGAGGCAGGATGCGGAAATCTCTGCGCAGGCGTCCCGAGCTGCCACCTTCATCGGTGACGGTCACAATCGCGGTAAGCGACGTGATCCCCGGTTTTGAAGATCGCGGGCGCGAGGGGTCCGCCATGTGGCGCTTAAGCCCACGGAGTACAGTAGAGAGCCCCGTCCCACCGCCAATAGCAACAACGTTCATTTACGATTGTCCCTGTCGATCCAGGCAGTGATTGCGGAGCGGGCGCCGCCGCTGCTGAGGACTGGCGCGTTACCGTTCGCCGCGGAGACGTGCTCCGTGCTGGCGCTAAGCGTCCTCGCGTGTCGGAAGCGTGTGTTCCGGGTGAACCAGGTGGCTGAATCTTGGATCTGAGGCGAGTGAGTGCAAGTCTTCATCTCTGCGGGCTTGGTACACGTTCTGAGGCCGGAGTTGAATCGAGGTTGTCAGGTGGGCGATCGCCGCATCCGCTTTGCCCTGGAGCGCGTAAGCGGCGGCAAGCGCATAATGCGTTTCCTCCCGCTTGGGATCCAGTTTGCTGGCTTTAGCCAAAAACTCAACCGCCCTCTCCAGGCGGCGAGCGTTGAGTTCCGAAACGCCTGCTACATAGTAGTCCTCAGGGGTGCGGAGAGGCCGGGTTGCGGGTGAAAGCCGCTGCTCGCAAAGCCGCAAGTGGATCTTGGCCCGGTCAGCCACGCCTGGAGGAGCGGTCGTAGCCAGAGACTCAAAAAGCTCCTTGGCCTTGTCATATCGCTGCCGCTGAAAATGTCGCGCCGCCATCTCGAAAGACCTAATTGCCGTTGCGTACTCCGCATCGCCATTATGCCTTTCGCCGGAACGAGCCTGTAGCTCCTTTCCGTTGCTCCCTCGCATGCCTGCCGGACCCGAGGTGCGCCGCATCGCCTCGCGAGCCAATTGCCTGCGCAAGACGGGCTTCTTTTTTGAAAGGCTAACTCTTTTTCTTTCAGAGGCTTTGCGCTGGGTTAGGCGCTTCAAGTTGCATCCTCCTCAAAACAAGGAAGAACCACTTCGCTCATCCCAAGCGATTATACACGAAATCAGAAATTGCGGGTGCACTGGCCGGTACGGTCCCAGGGTCGCGTCAAAGTTCCGGTTCGCATGCCCATCTGTGGCTATTTAAGCGATACGCGCGGAAAATCCCCTCACCCGGCCCGCGCCGGCTGGAGAAAGCGCCGGTCGCGGTCCATCCCTCTCCCTCAGGAGAGGGATGGAAATCAAGACCGCAGCCCTCTCCCAGGGGAGAGGGTGCCCGACGAAGGAGGGCGGGTGAGGGGTCTTTTACCATTCCGGTCGACTTTGACGTGATGGTGGGCGCACGGTCTGGTTTTTCAGCGTACGAAGCCGGCTCTCGCGAGATTTTCGCCGCCACGACAGTTTTTCCCCCAATTTTGCGTATAGCGTGATGAAGAGTGATTTCGGCGAAAGGTGGAATGCAATGAAGATCCGGCCAGTGCTTATGGCGGTAGGTAGGATGGCCGTGCTGTTCTCGGCAGCCGGCGCAGGCATGGTCGTCGCGCCAGGCCTTCGCGCCCAAACCACCACCCCGCCCTACATCGCAGAGATGCCCTCGGTGGACAAGGTGATGAAGGCGATGCAGACGAGTAATCCTGACGAAACCGCCGGCCGCCGAATTGCCGCTTTCTGGCAACTGCA
>JASHOS010000254.1 GCA_030040995.1 Terriglobia bacterium
CCGTCGCTGAAGCTCTGGAGCGTAAGCGACCTTCGGTGGGCGCAGGCCCGACTCGCGCCGGCTGGAGAAAGCGCCGGCCGCGAGCCACCCTCTCCCGAGGGAGAGGGCAGAGTATCTATAATTTTGGTTGCGACCGGAGGCCGCGCTGCGCTACCCGCTAGAGAAAGCGCTGACGCCCTCACCTGCCGCTACGCGGTCCCCCCCAAGCGGGAGAGGGCTCAGGTGAGGGTGGGGGAGAGGGAAAAATGCGATCTTCAGGCGGTCGTGTCTGGGCGCGGGCTTCTGACCGTTGGAGCGACCACAAGGCAGGCACAAGGATGGCAACTGCGATCATCGAAAATGGAATGCCGCCCCGGCGGTGCAGGTTGCCCGTCATAAAGCCCGGGTTCACGTACACCGAGAGCAAAGAAATCGTCACTATGCGAATGGCGTTTTTCAGGATCGTAACCGGAATCACCATCAGGCAGAATGACAACTTTCTCCACCGGGAGCGAAGAAAGAAGTGGCCGGCCAGCAAGCTGGTGATCAGAAGCGCGGCGCTCGATCGAATTCCGCTGCATTCGCGCGCGACCTGGATGCTTAGGCCGGGGAGCGAGAGCACAAATCCCTGCTTCAGAACAGGCACGCCTGCCAGCCGAAACAGCGCGTAGGCTGTCTGGGTCGATTCCGCTTGCAGAGCCCCAATGATCCGGTCCATGAGAGGATCAGGAAGTGGAACCATCAATAATAGGAACAGCGCCGGGAAGGCTGCGGCCTTGAGAGCGCGCGTCCCATAACAACAGACGAAACCTCCCATCCAGACGAAGACCAGCGACAACGCCATTAGACTTAACTGCACGCTGCTGCCGGATAAAAATAAACGCCCATGGCTTGCATAGAAGCCGCCGAAACCCGCAGTCACCCCCAGCATTCCATAGCCGAGGCAATATTCAACGCGGGCGAATACTTTTCTTCGTTCAAGGTAAAGCAGGAAGCCGCTGATCAGAGGTATGAGGATAACGTAAGAGTAGGAGGCATTGTAATAGGAGAGTTTCGACAACGCTCGCAGGGGCGCTAAGAACGCCGCGCTCGCTAAGACCGTGAACAACGCGAAGTAGAGATTTCTCCGCTTCATGAATTCACATCCGATGAGAGATCGGTCATCCAACTTCGGCATATTCCGCTTCTATAATCTCTGGGGCCTGGCTCGCCGGCGATGGGTAAACGCCGAGACGATGATTGACGGCGAAGACAGCAAGCTCCAGCCGGTTAGAGACGCCAAGCTTGCAATAAATGTTCGTCAGGTGATGCTTGACTGTTCGCTCGCTGATCGAAAACCTCCTGCCTGCGTCCCTGTTTGAACAGCCGTTTGCAATGGAGGCAACAATGTCCAACTCGCGAGGGGTGAGCCGGTAATGCTGTGGAGGTTGAAGATTATCGTTGCAGTCAGTTGCGACCGCGTGGAGGGCCGCGTCACGTCCGGTCACCGCTTTCTCTCCAATCCAATGATGGCCCGCAATTACGCTTCGGAGGCCACTCAGCAAGGAACGCGTTTCCGTGCCCTTAAGCATGACGCCCCGCGCGCCTAAGTTGAAAGCGTCCGCAAGCTGGCTCTTGGCGGCGAAAGGAGCCAGCAAAACAGTGCGCACGGTTGACTTCACCAATGCGAGGCAGCTCAGAACCTCGAGTGCCGGCAGTGCTGCGGAAACGTCGAGCAGAAGCACCTCGGGCTTGAGATCGAGAACCATTCTTATCGCATCGGAACTGTTCGCGGCTTCCCCAACGACACGGAGATCCGGCTCAGTTTCCAGGAGTCTGCGGATTCCATATCGCAGGATAGGCTCTTCCGCTGCGATGGCAATGGGAACCGCTTGTTGATCGTTATTCATGGGATTTGTGTACATGGGACAGAAGTAAGTCAGAAGTCAGGAGTGGAAAGCTGAGGAAGTCAGGCTCGCCATAGCGTATATGTCGCAAGGCGACATGACCGGCTGATGCGCAGCCGAGGGCGCCCTAATTTTAGGCAGTCAAGACCAGATTCTTGGGTGGTTATTTTGAGGGCTTTCCGGCAACCTTGGGGTTCTCCGTGCCTGCGTCACCATAATACTTGCTGTAGTATTCGGAATATTCACTGTCTAGAGACTCAAGAGCATTCAGAACGACGCCAACCACAAATCCCGGGCCAAACTGCCGGATCGCTTCTTCGACGGCTTCTCTTGGCGTCTTCCCGGAGCGGACTACGAGCAGGCAGGCGTCGGCTCGAAGTTTGAGGGCTAACGTATCAGCAATAGGGCTGGTCGGCGGCGAATCGATGAGTATCCAATCAAAGCGGTTGGACATGGATTGAACAAGATGAGTTAGCCGTTCGGATTGCAGGAGCTCGGTGGGATTGGCAACTCGTTTTCCCGCAGGCAGGAGGTAAAACTCCATGGGCTGGATGAGCCGAACGCCAGAGATTGGGTCAAGGCCGTGCTCCAGGCAGCCAGACAGGCCTTCCCACCGCCTAAGTCCCAGCCGGCGGGACAGAGATGGGCACCGAAGGTCGGCCTCAATGATCAGCACCTTGTGCTTTCCCCTATCCGCCAGAATGGTAGCCAGGTTCAGGGTGACTGTGGATTTTCCATCCTGAGGTGAAGGGCTGGTAAGCAGAAGCGTCCTTAACTTTCTTCCCCCTCGCAGTTTTTCGAGATTCATCCGCAGCAGACGGTAGCGGTCGGCCGCCAGAGCGCGAGGATTATCCCAAACAACCAGGCGGCTTTCGGGCTGGAGCTCGGCGTTTTCGCTCGCTACGGAGGCGAGGTCCGGCGTGTTTTCGAGAGTATATAGAAAAGCTTCTGGAGAGAGGAGATCACCGTTCTCTTTCTGCTCCGATTTGCGTAAGGCTTCAAATATGTGGCTCATGAGTTCCCCCCGGCACAACTTAGATGCCGCGCCATCACATTATTATAATCCTGCGGTTCGATCCGCGCGCTTGGACGGCAACCCCTCTGTTTCGCGCAGTTGTAGCGGCGGGTTTAGCCCGCCGCCCAGAATGGCGGCATAAAGCCGCCTCTACACACACGAAAACGAGGGATTACCTTGGGCGGCAATTGAACACTTGACGAAATAGCTCGATTCGCGGCCGGGATCTCAGTAACTCCTCCTTAGTCCGAGTATGTCTAGCCTTTGCGAAGAACGTAGAACTCAGCGATCGCAACGAACATGAGCAGAGCGGTGGCCCCAGCCCACTCGAATCTTCTCTTCCACGTACGCCTTCCTTCTTCCTGAGGCGTGAGCGACAACGGCAGGCCAAGAACCATAGGAAGTTTGAATCGCTGAATGATATCCTTTTCAGAATAGAAAGAATGATCTCCTGAATCAACGAAGAAAGCGAGAGCCGCGCCCAGGAAGAGGCCCGCCGCCGCGCCGCCCAGTGCGATCTTCCCCCGTTTCGGGCTGGAGGGCTTCACGGGAAGGCTCGGCGGATCGACCACTCGGAACTGCTGCCCTTGTTGCCGCTCGGCCAGGCTGGTGGCCATCTCCGACTCTGTAACTTTTCCGAGCAAGTCGTCGTAATGATTCTTTGCCAGATCATAGCCTCGCAGAACGTCGGCGAGCTGCTGCTCCCGGGCGGGAGTCTGATTAAGCCTTTGCTCGTACTGCGTGATCTGTTGGTCCAACTGTTTCTCGCTTTTAGTGAGGTCCTCGATCTGGATACGGTTGGCCTCGAGCTGGCTTCTGAGTTGCGCCTCGGCGCCGCTCTCCTGAGGAACCGTAGAAGCGCTCTTGGCGCTCTGCCCTTTTCCAGCCGGGCGGCCCTTCGACTGCTGGAGCTGAGCCAATAGCTCCTTTTGCTGGGCGATCTTTTGGTTGATATCTAACACTCCTGGGTATTCAGGCGTAAACTGGGCCAGCAGCGAAGCTCGCTGGGACTCGAGCAGTTCTAACTCAGCCTGGGCATTCGTCACGGGATTGGTTGAAACGGCAACCCCCCCGGGCATGGGTCTGCCTGTCGAGTCGAGGTTCTGATACTGGTCGAGCAGCGATCTCAAGTAAACCCGTTGCTCCTGGGCCCTGCTAATGTCGGCCATCGTGCCTTGCAGTTGGATGTGCAGGCCGGACATAATCTCCAAGTTGCCCTGTTCTTGCTCGGGCAACTCACCCAGATTACTCATTCTAAAATCGCGAAGGCGCTGTTCGTGCTCCTCGAGGTCCTTTTCCGCCGATGCCAGTTGGTCCTTCAGAAAGCTGGTCGTGCCCACATCCTGCTGCTCTTGCAGCCTTAAATTCTCGTCGATAAAGTACGAAGTCAGTCTGTCTGTTACCTTCTGAGCAACGAGGGGATCGCTCGCTATGAAGGAAATCTTGAACGCATTCACATCTTTCTGGGTGTCGTCATCGTCCTTCTGAATCGGTTTGATCTTCACGTCGTGTCGCATCAACTCAGCGAGCCCTTCCCGGCCGAGGCGCCGCTTCTCCGCGGAGTACAGTCCAAATTGATCGATGATGGGAAGCAGACGGGAGCGCGAAAGCACCGCTTCAGTGAGTGATTGAAGAGCTTGCTGAACGCTGTAGGTGGTGTTGGGAACTACGTAGCGCTCCGGCACCTGCTGCTGAACAACGAGTATGGTGGCCTCCGAAGTAAACTTGTTCGGAAGCAACAGCGAGCCTAGGGCCACGGCAGAGGCTACGCCGCACGCCGCGGCAATCAGCCACCAACGCCGCCGGATGGCGATTCCCAGGAACTGACTGACGGTCTGGCTTATATCCTGATTTTCTTCAGGCATCCAACAGTCTCCTCACTCTCTATTTGCTTTACACCAAGCTTCCGGCGCGCTGAAGCTCATTCCGCTCAACAGAAGGATTATGGGCAAAAAGTCCCGCCAGATAACGAACTTTGGCATAGCGGCTGTGCGCCAAGCTTTCACAAACGGCGCATGCGCAACGAAAGAGCAAAACGCCCATCCCCATCCCCAGAGTGTTAGTGATGACGTCGGTCACGCCGGAGTCCCGGGTCGGAAGGTAGGCCTGTAAGACTTCCACGGTCAGGCTGACGATGCCGCCAAAAATGACCGTGACCAGCATCAGCCTCCTGCAGAATGAAATGGAGGACAAATATGCGTAACAGAAAAAGCCGAGGGGCACGAAGCCAGCGATATTGATCAGAACATCCTTCCAGTAACCCCAGTCCGGCGAATATTCATCCCAGGGACTCCGGAGGAGTGTGTGGTGTAGTTCCACATACCGCTTAGGGATGATCAGATCCCCGCGTGGGCCCCACTGGTTGCGGACGACGTTTCCCGAGTGCTCATCAAACACATAGAGCGCCACCACACCGTTCCCCCTCGCAATTTCGGGCCGTCCCGTCCGTGTCCAGTCTTTGTAGTCCCGTGAAACCTCCGCCGCAGTCAGGGCGTGGCTGTAGAGCGCGAGGCCCTTTAATTCTCCGGACCAACTCTCGTTCAGAACAGGAGAATTCGCCACCACCAAACGGTCTGAAAGCACATCGGAGGGGATCCGGAACCGCCGAGTGGCGCGAACAAGGCTACCGTCGATGTACGCTTTCGTCCCCTGAGCGCCCGAGGTGAGCGTCAGGAAAGTGAGCCTGCGGAAGGCCCTGCTCACGTAAAATTTCCGCGACGCTGCGATACGCTCTCTGTTCCACAGTTTCCGCTCCGCCAGAAAGTAGCCGTCCGACAGATGGAGGGAAAACCCGGCCGGGTGGCGCGGATCGTAAAAGGCGAGGATTGTGCGGGTGGCCCAGATGTGATTGGGTCGCAGCCATATTTCAAGAGTGAACTGTTCCCCTCCACGCCCGGGGGTGAGCGCGCCCCGGCTTACGAGTGTCCCATGGCGTCCAAAGCGCAATCCGTTGCCAGGGGCGAGCCAGGCGACCTGATTTGCCGGAGAATGAAAAGGCCATAGGCATGCCATCAAGATTCCTGCCAATATCGACCAAAAACCCAGTTTGTACAACTTTGCGCTAAGCATTCGTTTGTTTCTGGTCACCCCATGTGCCTCGGCTTTGGGCGCAATGGTAGCGGCGGGTTTACCCCGCCAAACAGAATGGCGGCATAAAGCTGCCTATACTTCTTCCTGATCACCCCATGTGCCGGTAAAGTAGATTGCCCGCTAGCGTTAGAGCTACGTTGGGAGCCATTGAAGCCATTCGCATCATGGCCCGCGCGGTCCAAGCCGCTGCCGGCTTGTGAGGCGCAGCCGGATAACGCAAGTAGGTCAGTACCAATTTCTCCGCTCCCCAGCGTTCCTTGAAGGCGACAAGACCGGCGTCACTTATGCTCGAGCGGCCCAGATCAAGCTCTTCAAAGCCCTCCGCCTTGGCTTCACATATGGTGTTCCAGAGCAACAGGGCATTCCCACCTAAACTCTGGAAGCGTGCGTCGCTACATGCGTACTTGTAGGTTATCGTTTTCCGATGGGAAAGAGTGAGAATACCGGCGATCGGGATATTGCCCTTTGAGGCTATGCGGATCTTTAACCTGTCTCCAAAGCTATCGGCCAGAGAGCGAAACCATTTCAGGGGCTGAGGAGGTAGGCCATGTCTGCGCCGCGTCATTTGCAGGAGCCTATACAATTGAGGCAGAAGCTTTCCAGACGTTCCTTGATCGACGCGAAGCGCCTCGTGCTGGGCACGGCGAATCTTCCGACGCACGCAACTGTTATGCAATCCCGCGAATAGTTCTTTCTCATCTGGCCTCAAGTCCACCTTGTGAAGGAAATAGCTGCTGTCCGCCGCGAGCCATTTTTCTGCCCACGGCGTGGACGACAACGGCCTCACTTCAGCATATCTCCAATTTCTTCCATCAACGAGGCTCTGTAAATGGCTCAACAGAAAGCCGGCTTCACCTCCCGAGTTCGCCAAGACCTCACAGTGGTCAGAAAACGGAAGTGATACCAGACGATTACCCGTCCACGGGCTTCTCACTCTGCAGAATACAATCGCGTTGGTTAGCAGCGAGTCCGGTGAACAGGAAGAAATAGTCGTCGGCTCGTAGTCGTATGCCCATTTGAGAGCACGGAGCCACTCCGCGCGGTGAAACACGCTCGAGCGGGGGTGACGCTCAACAAAGTTGTTCCAGCGCCTGTCCCGTAAAGGATCGACTTCAAAAGCGCGCGCGAGCCCGGCCTCGCGAATCGGGGCCAACGCGTCTACCCGTGGCGCGTAGGTGTAGTGGTTTCGACTCGGAAATTCTGATCTCGCGGTCCACACCGGCCCTTCTTGATTTATCGCCTGACTCATGGCAGCAAAGTCCGCATTGGACCGCATCCCGACCATTCTAAGCGGCTTAGGTTCGAGCTCCCTCTCTTCGCACAGGATCATTAGCGCTTGTTAAGCAGGCTTGGCCCGCTAATGTTCCATTAATAGTCAATAATCACCTAAAGAACGGCAGTTGGGCCGCCGATTAGAGGACTTGATCGTCAGTTTCGATCCCGGCTCCTGCTGAGCCTACAAGTCCACACGCAGAGGGTTAAGCATGCAAAGCACAAATGCAAGTTGCCGCTTCTCGCGTGCCAAGCTGAGTGGTGGCAGGAACAACGGAGGCCGTCAACCAGTGTCTGTAGCTTTACTTCTAGCTGCGCTGCTCACGGCCTGTCTCTATCCCTCCGTCTCGCTTGCCGAGACAAAGATCACATATTTGCAGGGTAACTATGCCGTCCCGCAATCGCCTCAGACGACGGTTACCGTGTCTTTCACCAAAGCTCAAACCGCCGGCGACCTCAATGTGATCGTCGTTGGATGGAACGACAGCGTCTCTACCGTTAATTCGGTCACTGATGAGAGCGGGAACTCTTACGCTCTCGCGGTTGGACCAACGGTCGTCAGCGGCTATTTATCGCAATCCATTTACTACGCCGCGAACATTGTCGCCGCGGCAGCGGGAGCAAACGCGGTTACGGTGACCTTCTCGACGGCTGCCGCCTACCCTGACATCCGCATTTTGGAATACAGCGGAGCAAGCCCGAGCAATCCGGTTGACGTTACTGCCGCCGGCAGCGGCAGCAGCAAGACGAGCACCAGCGCTGCCGCCACCACGACCAACGCCACGGATCTGATCTTTGGCGCCAACATCGTCGAGACCGGGACCAAATCCGCCGGCAGCGGCTTCACCGCGAGGCTGCTCACGTCGCCGGACGGTGATATTGCAGAAGACAAGATGGTGACGGCAACGGGAAGCTATGACGCCACCGCCCCACTCACTTCCTCCGGGCCGTGGATCATGCAGATGGTCGCCTTCCGTACGCCAAGCGCCGAGGCGCCAACGGTGCCCGGTAGCTTGACCGCCACGGCGGCAAGCACCAGCCAAATCAATCTCAGCTGGACTGCATCGACCAGCAGCCTAGGGGTCGCAAACTACATTGTTGAGCGATGCGAGGGGGCCGGCTGCACGAACTTCACCCAGATTGCCACTCCGACGGCAACTACCTATAGCGATACCGGTCTCGCCTCGGGCACGAGTTACAGCTACGAAGTGCAGGCCAAGGACATCGAAGGAAACCTGAGCGCCTATTCCAATGTAGCGAGTGCAACGACGCCTGAGGCTGCAGCATCAACCATTACCTACGTGCAGGGGAATTACGCCACTCCGCAGACACCCGAGACCACGGTGACGGTTCCTTTTGCTAGCGCGCAGAGCGCGGGCGACCTCAACGTGGTCGTCGTAGGCTGGGCCAACTCCACCTCCACCACTTCCGTCACCGATGCGAGCGGCAATACCTATGCCCTCGCCGTCGGCCCTACTTCCGTCAGCGGTTATCAATACCAGTCTATTTACTATGCCAAGAACATTGCCGCCGCGACAGCGGGCGCGAACGCCGTCACAGTGACGTTCTCGCCGGCCGCAGCCTACCCTGACATTCGGATTTTGGAATACAGCGGTGCCGATCCTAATAACCCCGTAGATGTCACGGCTGCGGCCAGCGGGACGAGTGGTACCACCAGCGCCACGGCAACGACCACCAACGCCACCGACCTGATCTTCGGCGCCAACGACGTTTGGACGTACACCACGGGGCCGGGCAGCGGCTTCACCCAGAGAATGCTGACTGTACCGGACGGAGACATTGCGGAAGACGAGATGGTGACGACAACGGGAAGCTACAGCGCTACAGCTCCTCTCAGCTCATCCGGGGCATGGGTCATGCAAATGGTGGCTTTCCGAACACCGGTAGGTTCCTCGGCGGTCGACCTAGGCGTCCTGGCCCCCACTCCCACGAGCGTTAGCTTTGGAAATGTGGCCGTAGGCAGCACGTCAAGCCAAAGCGTCGTCCTTAGCAACACCGGCAGCGCCTCGGTTACCATATCTGCAGCGACAGTAACCGGCACCGGATTCAGCGCGAGCGGTTTGTCGTTTCCGTTGACTCTGGCCGCCGGACAAAGCGCAACCTTGACGGTCACGTTTTCTCCTTCCTCGGCTGGAAGCGTGTCGGGAAGCGTCTCACTTGTCAGTAATGCGTCGGATTCCACCTTGGCAGTTCCGCTTTCCGGGACAGGCGCCACGCAAACCCTCTCTGTGAGCCCCAGCACTTTGAGCTTTGGCGACGTGACGGTGGGCAGCAGCAGCGTTCTCCCGGTCGTGGTTACCAATGCCGGGACAGCCAGCGTTACAGTCTCCTCGGTTGCGATCTCCGGCGCGGGCTTTAGCTTTACGGGACCTGCTCTGCCGTTGACCCTGGCATCCGGCCAGGACACCAGCCTCAGCGTCACGTTCGACCCGACAACCGCCTCAGGTGATGTCACTGGCAGTCTCTCCGTAGTCAGCAATGGCACCAATTCACCGACCGTGGCGTCGCTTACTGCCGCTGGGGTGAACCAGCATTCGGTCGCGCTGAGCTGGACTGCCAGCACTTCCACAGGCGTGACCGGTTACAATGTATTTCGTGCGACAGTTTCCGGTGGCCCGTACACTCAACTTAATACGTCGGAGATTACCGGGACTACGTACACGGACACCACCGTAGAAGCAGGAGAGACGTACTATTACGTGGCAACCGCGGTTACCTCGACAGATGACAGCGCCTACTCCAACCAGGCGACCGCTGTTGTTCCTTTCCCGTAAGGGTTTCATACCCGGCGGTCAGGCTCACAGCACTAGCTTACGGCAGTAGAAAGCCTCCGCGTAGCCGCTGGGAGAGTTGCACTCCATCCCTCGCAGCCGCAGGAGCGAGATAAACGTGCTTTCCTCAAACCATCGCTTGCCGTGCTGGGACTGGAAAGCCTCCATAATGTATTCCATTTTTTTCTGGCTTAATCGTTTCTCCAGCGGCACGTAGACGCCGGGCTGGCCCAGATCACCGTCGTATTTCGGAATCTCGTATTCCAGAATCCAATGATCCCGAAAGGTGTTCCAAGTTAATTCCCCTATGGTGCGGTGATCCTGATGAGCATCATTTCTGCTGGGAGTGAAGATCAGATCCGGCGAGACCGCCTTAAGCTCTTCGAAGACCTCTTTCACCTCAGCGCCCGCGAACGGGAGAAAGCCGTCCCGAAAGCTTTTCAGCAGCGGCCCTCGTAAATCGCCACCACTCGCAAACAGCGCAGCCGCTCGCCGAGCCTCCATCTCGCGGACTCCGGCGGCGCTAAAGACTACCCAGTGAAATACGGTGCCGGGATATTGCTCCGCCAGTCGGAGAACCGTGCCACCACAGCCGATTTCGATGTCATCGGAGTGGGCTCCCAGGCATAGCACGGTGAACCGCTTGGCGGCCGCTCCCTGCAGGCTTAGCTGGAGCATACGCCGGTGAGCACCAGTTCTGTAGCGTTCGATTTGGAGCAGGACGCCTGATCCCAGACTTTCCACGGCGCCGCTCCCTGATTTAACTCCTCGAGGCGTTGTTTGTCCTTGAACGTGTCCATGCACTGCCAGAAGCCATCGTACTTCTGCGCTAACAGAGCTTGCTTCTCGATCAGCCGCTGAAAAGGCTCACGCACCAATTCCTCGCCCGGTTGCATATAGCGGAAGATCTCATTCCGCATCACGAAAAAGCCGCCATTAATCCAAATGCTGGTGCGGTTCAGCGCGCAAATGTCCCTGACGATGCCCCCCGGCCCCGATTCGACGAGGTCAAAGCTGGCGGTGGGTTGCACCACCAGGAGAGATGCAACGGCTGAGCTCAGTCGGAAGGTCTTCACGAGGGCCGGGAGGGAGACATCGCTTAGCCCATCGCCGTAATTTGCAAGAAACATTTCTTCATCCTGCAAGTAGGATTCTACCGCCTTCAACCGCTCGCCAATATTGGCATTGGCTCCGGTTTCCACAAACGTGATGGTCCAATCATCGATATCGCGGTTCACGAACCGGATGTCCTTTCCTCCCCGTGACCAGACGAAATCATTCGAAACTGATTCATCGTAGTTCAGGAAGTACTCCTTAATGGAGCTGCCCTTGTACCCGAGGCAAAGAATGAAATCTTTATGTCCAAAATGGGCATAGTACTTCATGAGGTGCCACAGAATGGGTCGCGTACCGATGTGAACCATGGGCTTGGGGATATCGTCCGCATAGCCCCTGAGACGCATTCCGGCTCCTCCACAGAAGAGAACTACTTTCATGACTGCCCTCCGTCCTCAGTAAATGGTGAGGTAATCCCTCAGTTTTCGGTGCACTTGTAGCGGCGGGTTTAGCCCACCAAGCAGTATGGCGGCATAAAGCCGCCTCTACGAGCCGGAACTGAGGGATTACATGGTGAGTTCAGCAAATGGTAACTTCCGGGATGGGTACCACAAAGCGCCCTCCCCATTCCCGAATGTACTTCAATTGGCTCATGATCTCGTCCTTCAGGTTCCAGGGGAGAATGATGACGAACTCCGGCCTGGTCTCCGATATCCGGCTCGGATGATGAATCGGGATGTGAGTGCCCGGAAGGAACCGGCCCTGCTTATGCGGACTGCGGTCAACCGTGTACTGAATGAGGTCTTTCCCGATGCCACAATAGTGCAGGAGCGTTGCGCTTTTGCCCGGCGCCCCATAGCCAGCGACGGATTGACCCTGACGTGCGGCGGTGGTGAGGAAGTTCAGGAGCGCCAGCTTGGTTTCCTTGACCTGCCGCCGGAATCCCGCGTACCCCTCGGGCGAGGCCAGCCCCAAGCTCTCTTCCTCCGCAATGAGCTTTGAGACCGCCGGCTCGACGTTGAGCGTGCGATTCTCCGTGCGGCAGGCATAGACGCGAAGCGAGCCGCCGTGCGTCGCCAGCTCTTCCACGTCGAACGCCTTCAGGCCGTGAGCCTCCAGGATCCGCGCCGTGGTGAGCAGTGAGAAATAGGAAAAATGCTCGTGATAAATGGTGTCAAACTCGTTGCACTCGATAAGCCGCAGCAGGTGGGGAAACTCGAGCGTAAGAACTCCCTCGGGCTTGAGCAGGATTCGGAGTCCTTCCACAAAATCGTTAAGGTCCGGGACCTGCGCCAGAACGTTATTCCCGGCAATCAGATCGGCCGAGCGCCCTTCTGCAGCCAGCTCGGCCGCGAGCCGCGTGCCGAAGAACCGAACCAAGGTAGGCACTCCTTTTTCCTCTGCTATGCGGGCTACGTTGGCCGCCGGCTCGATTCCTAAAACGGGCACGTTGCGCCGGACAAAATACTGCAGCAAGTAGCCATCATTGCTCGCAACCTCGACCACAAGCTTTCGCTCGTTGAGGTCAAAACGTCCCGCCATCTGTTCGCAGTACTGCTCGCAGTGTTTCAGCCAGGAATCTGAATAAGAAGAGAAATAGGGATAATCGCCAAAGATATCTTCCGGGCTTTCGTATTGTTCGAGCTGCACCAAAAAGCATTGGTCACAGACAAAGACGTGAAGGGGATAATAGATTTCTCCACGGTTGAGGTCCTCGGCGGAAGGATAAGTCTCACACAGCGGCGACATTCCGAGATCAACGAACGTCCGCTCAAGCGGGGCGCCGCAAAATCGGCACGGCTTTACCTGGGCATGCGATTCTGTCTCGGGCGATACGAGCGTGCTAGTCATTGTTTGGCTCATGGAATCTCCAAAGTAGTAGGGGCGGGTTTATCTCGCCACTGTCAGAGGGCGGCATAAAGCCGCGTCTACAGGGATATCAAGGGCGAACCATTGGGCTAGTCAGGCAACAACGGTCGCCGCCGCGACGCGCCGGATGCGGCGCAGCGAAGCGTCCAACTGGCCCGCCTGCTGCAAGCTGCGGATGTGGGCAATGCGGACATACCGTCCGCGCTCCACATCTTCCACTGTGAGCCCTGCGGCCCGGTAAGAGTCATAGAGTTCCTGCGCGCCGAGGCGGGCAGTCCATTGCGGCCGGAAGCCCGGGAGCACGCGGCGGATCTTGTCGCAATTGACGCGGTAGCAGCGTTTGTCGGGTCCACCGCCGGGAGCGTATTCCACGTGGCATCCGAGCACCGTCTCGGCGACAATGGCGGCAAGTTCGTGCATCCGGTAATTCTCATCGGTTCGCCCCACGTTGAAAACTTCGTTATGCACAGCGGCGCGGGGCGCTTCGAGTACGGCGAGCGCGGCCGCGATGATGTCACGGATATGCACGATCGGACGCCAGGGAGTGCCATCGCTCTTGATATAAACTCTCCCCTCCGTGTATGCCCGCGCGACAAAATCGTTCAAGACGATGTCGAGCCGTAGGCGTGGAGACGCGCCGTAAGCCGTCGCGTTTCTCAGGAACGTTGGACTGAAGCGGTCATCGGCCAGTAGGGCCACGTGTTGCTCAAACAGGACCTTAGTCTCACCGTAAGGAGTGATCGGATTGAGCGGGGCAGTCTCGTCGTGCATCGCGTCGCCCGCTGCGCCGTAAGTGCTGCAGGAGGACGAAAAGACAAAGCGTCTCACGCCCGCCGCCTTGGCTAATTGAGCCAGACGGACCGAGGCGTGATAGTTGATGCTGTAGGTAAGGCTCGAATCGAGGTCGCCGAGGGGATCGTTCGAGAGCGCGGCCAAGTGCAAAACCGCGTCAAACCCGTCGAGATCCGCCTTGGTCAAATCACGCAGATCCTTCCGGATTTCCAGAATCTCTGCCGGCGCCTCGCCCAGGTCGCAGCCCGCATAAAGGTCAGAATCCAGCCCCACAACTTCGTGCCCGGCGGCTTGCAAAATCGGTCCCGCGACCGCGCCGATATAACCTTTATGGCCTGTTAATAGTATTCGCATAGCTCTTTGTCTCCAGTTTCAATTTGTCCTACCGGTCAATGCCAGACGAGGCGGCAACAGGGCACTGCGTGGCGATTTCGCGCGCCACCGTTCCGGAATGGTTTTCTTCTTCATCCTCAGTAACAGGCGAAAGCAGCCCCGCCGCCAATAAGAGAGCAGCAGCCTCGCTAATGAGAGAAAAAGCCACGCCGGATCGCTCCGTGATATCAAGCAAAGAGTGACCGCCGTCAGAAAGGTTTAACACCCACAGCCGCGCATTAATTTCCGCATCAAGATCACCGCTTCCTGCCGGACTGTAGAGCCCTCGGCGCCCCAGTTGAGGTTCGCAGTAGGGGTTCAGGTTGCGATACGTAAGGTTCTCCTCCAGCACGTCCACAATGCCGGCGCACACGCGAAGCGCGCCGGTAAGCTGCTGGGGTTGGATGAAATCCAGGTTATCCGCCGAGGTGTGGTATTGCGGAAATGTTCCCCATACGCTGCGCATCAAACACCCGACGGGAAGGTTGAAGCCGGGCGAGCAGAACTGACGCTCCTCATAGCCATAGGGCGTGAATTCAAGAATCTCCGGTGATTCGGTAAGCTGGGTGAGAACGTGCGCCGCGGCGCAGTCAATCTCGGCGTTCCCCCTCCGGCTCTTCTTATAGTGGAAGCCACTCGAGTCTCCTATACAGGTCAGCACCAATCCGTGGCGGACGTGATTCGCGGCCTCCCGGTTTCGCGCCAGCCAGGCGATGGGTCCGATCGTTCCAGGGATAAAAAGAAAGCGGTACGAATAGCGAAGATCGCGTCGCGACAGCAGGCCTGCAAGAAACGTTGCAACGCTTAGCCCCGAAAGATTGTCATTGGCAAGCGACGGGTGGCAAACGTGACAAGAAAAGAGAACCTCATCCGTAGACCGCCCGGGAAGATAGCACTCGCCGTAGGTCAGATGGCCTTCGCCTAGCTCGGAGTCGATGCAAACTTCGTACTCGCTGTCTTCGAGCGCCATCAATTGGTTGTGAGAAAGGCAGAATCCCCAGTCTTCCTTGTAATAGGACGTGCGGTAAGGAACCCAGTCAGGATGCTCCGGAATCGTGAACAGATGAGGCTTGAGCTCGCTCAGTGGCATGGTGGCATGCACGGGAGCGCTGTAATTCACCACGTGCAGGTTATGTTTCTGGAAATCGACGACGCGCTCTCCCGCTGGCGACTTAATGAACGCATCTCGAATGTTCCATTCTTTGGGGACGTTCCAATCGAAGACCTGCGTCCCTGTCGGAATTTCGGTAATCTCAAGCGGAATTCTGGATTGAATCATGGCCAGCGTCTGCCGGATTCCATCGCCCGTAATGCTGCGGCAAATCGGGTAAAGCTCCGCCGCAAAGCCGTGCAGGTCCTGGCCTAGCTTCACGCCGTCCAACTCGCTGATATCCTTAAGCAGTGCCATAACCTCGTACAAAGCCTGGGTAATTCAGGTCGATTATTCCGACTCAGCTTCTCTCACGGACGTGCCACGTCCGCGCCAGCGGAGAGCCACAGCCAAGCCCAGAATGACCACGAGCGCTAGACTGAGCTGGGCGAGTGAAGAGGGCTCAGGCGCGGCGTAATATCCGACGACATTGCCATTGTCACTTAGTCCCGTGATGTACTCGTACTGGAGCGAACCGAACGGAAGGCTCAAGGGCGTGGAGGCACCCGAAACATAGTTATAAATAAATGCCGTTTCGTCGTTCGCGGTTTGACAGTTCACGCCAATTTCGTCGTCGTTGAAACCAGCGAGACCAGCTTGCCCTGCGCAGGGCACCGTGATGTCCGTAAACACGCCATTCGTATCAATAAAGAAGGACGTTCCTGAACCGGCGCTATAAGACTCGCCCAGGATTTGGCCGTTGTTATTGATCCCAAGCAATTCGGTTACGGTGGCCCCTGGGACCGCAATGGTCTGGTAATTGCCATTGCTGTAGAGATAACCGTCGACCACCAAATCAGCAGTGGTGTCCAGAAAAGTTCCCACAATCTCACCGCTATTATTAATGGCCCGTGCCGTCGTGAAGCCCCCGGATGATCCAGGTGCATTTAGCATGCTCGTTCCCCCTGACTGATTCACAAAAGCTGCCTCGGAATTGGGAGAGAAGCTGCCGTACCCTACAACACTGCCCGAATCATTGATTCCGCTGGCCTGAATCAATTCGGATCCCTGGGGGGCAACTGTGCTGACGGATCCGCCACTGTAATAGAACCCCGACTGAGTGACACCCGTGATGTCGAATGAGTTGGAGCTCCCGAAACTGAAAACATCATAGTCCGTGCCCGTGGAGTACCCACCCACCACTTGACCCAGGTTGTTGACGCCCATAGGTGTGACCAGAGTTGCTCCCGGCACGGTAATGGCCGTATAGGTGCTCCCGTTGTAAAGAAATCCCCCTGATTCCGGCAGGTTGTCGGCACGACTCGATTTCGCGAAGACCAAAAACATGCCGACCATTCCCAAAGTTACAATAAGTCGTCTCATGCTCTTATCTCCTTAAGCGGGATATAACCTCCGTCACAGACACCAGGACGCCCGGTGTAGGATGGCTGTTGTGTGATTTGGACGCGATTTGCGATACTGAAGTGGTTAACTCTCTTTCAACAAAGCCTCATTGGAAGTTCGGGTAGGTCCGGTCCCGCTCAGAAATCACTTCCACGCTTCCGGGCCACGTAATGTGGAAGGTAGGGTCATTCCACCGCAAGCCCCGGGCCGATTCTACGTTGTAGAAGTCCGACATCTGGTAGAAAACCTCGGTATCGTCTTCTAAGGTTAAGAATCCGTGCGCATAGCCCTCGGGCGCGTAAATCATGTTTCGTTGATCAGCCGTCAGGACCACTGCGACCCAATCTTTGAACGTCGGCGATTCGCGACGCAGGTCAATTAGCACGTCGTAAACCGAGCCCCGTGTGCAGCGCACGAGTTTAGCCTCGGCAAAGGGTGGCTCCTGATAGTGCATGCCACGAAGCGTTCCCTTTCGGGTGTTGAAAGAAATGTTGCATTGCACCAGCCTGGAATTCAGCCCGTGGCTTTCGAATTCTCTCTGGCACCAGGACCGGGCAAAGAACCCGCGCTCGTCCGCCTTGGGCTCGAGACGAATCTCAAAAGCCCCCCTCAACTTGGTTTCTTGGAAGACCACGATCGATGGTTCGAAGAAGGAAGGAGTATGAATCACCCTTTTGGCTTGCGGAATCCCAAAGCACCGAGTGAGAAAATGCACTCGGCCATCAAACTACAATCCCAACATGAATAGTGCATGTCCTGCCGATACTAAGATCACCTGGTGCCCCTCCACAGTAAACGAGATCGGCGGTGCTGAGGTATTCCCACCCAATAGAACGCGCCACAACTCGCGTCCGGTTGCCGAATCGAGGGCAAAAATGTACCCTCCCGATGCTCCGAATACAAGGCCGCCGCCTGTCGCCAAGAGACCACTTACGCTCGCAAATGGTTCCTGTGGCGAAAAATACTCCCATTTTCTCGCTCCCGTTGCAATGTCTAACGCCCGCACCACTGTTTTCAGCGGTTGGTCACGGGCGTCAGCGCCGCCGGAACTGCCCGCGTAAAATCCAAGGTAACCGCGCTTGGGATGCGGCGACTTCGTGAATACGGAAGCACCCTCTGCGGCAGGGACGAAGAGCAATCCTCTCTTCCTGTCAAACGCCGCATTTTCCCAGTTAGTACCACCACTAACACCCGGCCTTACCAGTCGGCCCCAGGGCGAAGCGTCTCCGTCTGAGGCTAGGATCGGACGCCCTCCCGAATCGAGATCTTTCGCCCAGTTCTGCTCGACGAAAGGAACGCCCAAGAGGAATTTACCGGTTGTCCGGTCGAGTACGTAATAGAAGCCATTCCTGTTTGCGACGCACAACACGCGGCGCAATACGCCCTGGATCGGGATGTCCACCAGTATGGGCGTCTGGGTTGCGTCCCAGTCGTGCTCATCGTGCGGCGTGAATTGGAAATACCATGCCAGTTTTCCTGAGCTGGCATGCAGGGCGATCATGCTGTTGGTGAACAGGTTGTCGCCTGGCCGGACGTCTCCGTTCAAAGCGGGGGCCGGATTGCCTACGCCCCAGTAGAGTAGATCGAGCGTGGGGTCGTAACTTCCTGTCACCCAGGTTGGGCCGCCACCTGTTCGCCACGCATCATTCTGCCACGTGTCGTGCCCGAATTCTCCTGGACCGGGAATCGTATTGAACTTCCATCGCAGTTGGCCGGTTTTTGCGTCGTAGGCGGCCAAGAACCCTCGAATACCAAACTCGCCACCAGCAACGCCAACGACGACTAACCCATTGACGAGCAGCGTCGCCCCGGTCATGGTGAAACCGTCGGATGGCTTGGCCACCCGGGTTTGCCAAATCACGCTCCCATTATTGGCATTGATGGCGACCAGGAAATCATCCAGACTACCCAAGTACAGCGTGTTCCCCAACACGGCAAGACCCCTGTTCGTCGCGCTAACAGCCACCGGCAGCTTATCGGGGAGATTCCGCTTGTACCGCCATCTTACGGCTCCTGATTTCGCATCCAAGGCGACCGCCTCACAAGGCGGTTCTGTGATGAAAATCTCTCCGCCGACGACAATCGGTGTTGATTCGTTACTTGGTCCAGACGAGGGGAACTGGCGAATCCATCGAACTCCAAGCCGCGAAACATTCTCACGGTTGATCTCGGCCAAGGGCGTGTAACGCCACCCGTTGAGAGAGCCCGAGTACGTCAACCACTCATCCGGACTGCTCCCAGCAGTTCGAATCTGTTCATCCGTCACCTGGACGTTAATAGGGGGCAGGTGTGCCGTGCTTTGGCTGGCGGCAGCAGACTGCAAGGTTCTCAGAAAGCCGACAAGCTGCCACCGTTCCTCAGCGGACATCGGGACGGGAGCCATAGCGGTACCAGGAATCCCATCCCTTGTAACCAGATATTTGGCTAAATCACTGTCACCGTGGCTGAGCCCGGGACGATTCAACGCCGGAGCCGCTCCCCCCGTTGCATCGTTACCGTGGCACCTGACGCAGTGTTCGCGAAATATCCCTGCGCCGCTTCGATGATCCGCCTCGGTGACGTATCGATTCACAATTGCGCCATCCAGGCTAAAGCGCCCGTTCACAAATGCTTCCAAGCCGAATCCACCGCGAACGTGCGTCATGAACCAAAGCTCACGCCATGAAAACTCGGGTATGTCACCTTCTGCTTTGAGCGTAAAAAGATGCGCGCGCCATGAGAGTTTCTCCCACGTCCATCCACTGGGCAAATGCCGGCCCGTAAATGATTTCCACGCGAAGGGTGCTGCTATGGCGAGGCCAATTAGAAAAAAGGTGACCACGGCAACGATGCGCGCAAATCTTTTCCGTGGGCGCCTCGCTCTCGATTGATCCATCCGGATTTCAGTCATGGGTTCCATTGCTTTGACTCTGTGGCACTTGCAATCCTCCGAGCGTCGAGCTGAGCGTTAGGGAACGTCCCACATCGCAATTTACAGATAGACTCGCTACGTTGCCTGCGCGACTTCCTCTTCATCGTAGAGAGCAATTGCCTCGTGCGGAATATGACTGAGGTCTGTTCCTCGCAGGTAGTCCCGCATCGTCGTTCCCGTGCACTCCGAGTCAATGTTGGACGCGCCAGTTTTGGCCCAGACTTCGTCAAGGTGAACAGTCCGGAAGTCGATGCTGTAACGCGCCTCGCCGGACGTGTTCGGCACCGTCGAATGCAATTGGGCAGCGGAGAAAAGGAAGATTCCACCTACGTCACAGATAAGACGTACCTGGGGGTCCAGTTCGAGCGGCTCTTCCGGCTTGGGCTGCACGCGTGTATCGGCTTTGATGTGCTGCGCGGCATTTTGCCGGCTTTCGCGGTTCCACTTAGCGTAATTGTATTGCTTTGACCCATTCCTTACCGGCTGGCTCCAATAACGGGGATGGAACGCCATGCAATTTTCTGAGTTGAGCTGATAGACAGGCATCCACCAGTTGATCTGGCAGAATGGCGCCGAATACCAGGTATCGCGGTGGGGATGGAAGGCGTACGCGATGCCCGACGCAAGATAATTTGAAGGGTACGCCGTGCGAAGCCGCGGAACGTCGAAGTAAGTCTTCTCCAGGTCGCATCCGTGCTCAGCCAGCAACTCTCGAATGAACTCTTTAGACCTCGGGTGGTGTATGAATCTCGGCTTGAGCTCGGCCAGAATCTCCACGCACCGCTCTACGGGGAGATTGTTCTGGACGCTGCGCGGGTCGTACGGAGAGAAAGCTGTCTCAATCAATTCGCGCGCGAACTCGCAGAACTTTACCGCGGCTGGCGAGGGAGAATAGACGAAGACCGCCCCCCGGTATAGCTCCTCACGTCGCTTTGCTTCATCGCCCTTGAAATCGCAAAATATGTTCATTGACATTTCTCCTTCTAAAGGTATGTCTTGATATCAGGTGTCTGTAGATTGGCGCCATCCGTCCTGTTAAGCTGACACCAGACTCTCTTCTTCAACTGATGGACGCCCTTTTAGCCCGCGCAGAAGCTCCAGGTAGAGGGTCTTCTGCCCTGCTACAAAGAGAAGCATCACGGAAAAAACCGCGAGCAGAGCGCCGGTCTCCAGAGCCAACCGCGGAAGCGGCGGCAGGGATTGACCGTACGCCAGCCGCGCTCCAAGAGCGAACGCACCTGCCGCCATCGCGCAAGCCAGCGGCCGCGCGCTTGTCCGCAATATGTCCCAGAACGAAACGGCGGTGCCGTACACACACCAGGCGATATGCGGTAAAACCCACAGCATCATCACCACCGAGTATGCGAGTGCCACTCCCTTAGGTCCGTGCGGCAGGCCGATCACGTAGCCGCCTATAATCAACGGCGCGAACACGAGAGCAATCTTCAGGCTTCGTTTGACGAGGCCAACCGAATACATCAGCCAGCCCAGAGGATTGATAACCGCAAAAATCAGGATTGTCGGTGCCAGCAAACGAAGAATAGGCGCGGCGGCGTTCCACTTTGGCCCTAAGACAACAAGGATCACATCGCCAGAGAAAAGAGCAAAGGCAACCGTAACCGGCAGGGTAAGCGCCAGGACAAGAGAGTAGGCCTTAAGAAAATAGCTTCTTAGCTGCGCAGGCTGGTCCTGCAGCCGAGACAACGCGGAAAATGTTACTTCGCCAGCGGCCTGGTTCAGGTTGCTGGTGGGAATGTTGATAAGCCGATACGCTCTTCCATAAATGCCAATCGCAACTGGCCCCCAAAAGCGCCCCAGCAGCACTTTCTCAAAGTTATAAGCGATATAGGCCACGAATCCATTCAAAGTCAGCGTGCCGCCAAAGCGTATCATCGAACGCACCCCCGACAGCCTTCGCGGGAGCTGCGGAATCCAGGAAGTGGCTATCCAGCAGCCTATCGTTATCACAAGAGGATTCGCGACGTTGGTCGCTACTAGAGCCCAGTAGCCGAAACCCACCAGGGCGGCGCCGATGCCCGCGATGGTGCTCGCGATGGCACTGGCCGTGTAGATAATTCCCAGAGTGGTGAAGCGCATCTGGCGCTGGAGATGCGCGCCATGCTGCACGCCAGCGGCGTTGAAGAGAAAACCAGTGGCCATAACTGCCGTCACTGCGACCAGCCGCGAATCGTGATAAAAGGCGGCGATGGCTGGCGCCATTGCAACGCCCAAAGCCGTCAGCCCGGCGCCAAGCAGGATGTTTATCCAGAATAATGTTGAGGCCTCGTCATTCGTGAGGCTTGGCCGCTGAACGGCGGCAGCGGAAAGCCCGAAATCGCGGAACAGTCCCAGGATTCCCGTAACGGCCGTGACCATGCCGACCAAGCCATAGTCCGCCGGCCCGAGCAACCTTGCCATCACCATAAGAGAGCCGATACCGACAGCGAAATTGGCTCCCTGCGCGGACAGCCTCACGAAACCGCCGCGAATGGTCTTTTGTTTTAGGTCTTTCACTTTGGAGGGGGTGCTGGCAGCCACGGTCAATTCGCTCTTGAATTGACCGTGGGCTAGTTCTCACATAAAAGCCCACGGTCAGCGGAACGCGCTGAACGTGGTTACCAAAGACTTCATCTACCGTCTACTGTTTGCCATCGCGAGTTCATTTTCAGGCTGGATGTGCGGTGCCGCCGTGCCGGCTGGGATCTGAAAGGCAGCCGCGTAGCGGATTCTCCAGTAGCGCCGCTTCTTGTCTAAGGGTTCCAGGCCGCCATAATGCCAAGGCCAGTGCGCCTTCATAACGGGATCTCCCTCGTGAATCTCTTCGAGAAGCTCTTGTACGGGTTTCCATCCCGAATCGCGCGCAACCTTAGTCCGCACGTCGAGGTCGATTCCTGAAACGAACAGATAGCCGCCCGGCCGTACCAGTCGTGAGATGTTGCGCAAGCATCGTTCAGCTTCAATGGGAACCATGTGGCAAAGGAAGTTGCTCGCCACCACCATATCCTGGGGTCCCAGAGTATCGATCAATTCTGGCTCCCCCACATCGCCTACGTTCCACGTGATCCCTTCTTTGATACAGGACTTTACCGTCGCGCTCTGGCCATCCGTTTCGAAAAACTCCCGCTTTTCTTCCGCGGTCATTCGGTGAAAGATATCGGTGTCCGCCAACTCGGATTCCTTAATCGAATATACGCCGCGTCTTGCGAATTCCACTGCATGTCGGGAGATATCGATCGCATTCAGGGTGAGTTTCAGGTCAGGCCGAGCCGAGCGAATCCTCCACGCGATGGTATAAGCCTCAGCACCAAGACTGCAGCCAAGAACCGCGACACTGAGTGAGTCACCATTGCGCCTCGGATCCAATAAACGCCGGATCAGCTCCAGCTCTGGCCGGTTGCGAAGGAAATAGGTGCTAAACGCCTGAGCGCGAACTCCTTCTTTCCGGGCCAAGGCGTGTACGAAGCTACCGTAGGACCGTGCCCAAGAAAGCTGTTTTAGGCGGCTGGGAAGGTGAATCCAGAGCTCTCTGTTGAGCCGCAGGAAAGCTCGCGCCGGCGACTTGCCGGCAATGGTGATTCTGACTAGCCTCGTCAGCCACGATTCCCTGCCAGGCAAGAAAGCAGCATCCCGCCCCGTCACATCCGGATTCCACTTTGTATGCCTATCATTGCCACGGAACCACCGCGGCCGGGCGAATCCCAGCAGGGTCATCTTTCCTGAGTAAGAGAATTCCACCTTCGGCGGGATCTCTACCAGCATACCTGGTGAAACCTCGTACCGCTGATCATCGATGGTGAAAAACCCGCTTCCGGAGAGGACGTAGTAGGTGCGAACGATCTTCTTGCTCACCATGAACGTGTCATGGCCCTTAACGGACTCGATGAGACAAACATCGAGATCCTTCTGGCGAAGCGGCCCGAAGCTGTACCCCTCCACACCTGTACCCGTAAATGAAGTCGTCTTCGGAAGCGTGTAAATATATGTCATAGTGGTTTCTGCCAAGCAAGGGCGCCGTCATTGGGGTGATCTTGAAACTCTGCGCTAGGCGGCGCCGGTCTCTCCAGCTGAGGGCAAACATGATCGAAGATGGTGCTGTACTGTTCGTCCAACGCGTCCCGGGACGCACTGACCTTCTCCTGGATCAATCGCTTTACTCGGCCGGCGTTCTGCTGGAGTTGGCAAAACTGTGCGATTAGTCGGTCGGCGTTTAAGTGATTGATGTCCTGGCAATACTGCGACAATCCCATCTGGTTCATTAGGGAGGAACATTTATGATGAAATGAAATCGAGATGACTGGTTTGTTTAGAAGCAGCGCTAACAGAACGTTGTGAAAGCGAGTCGCCACCACGAAGTCCGTCGCAGCAAGTTGCGCCAGCAGGTCCTGCACAGATTCGATCGGCTCGTCGATTATCCGCTTACCGTCATCACTCGAGGAGCGCTGTTGAATTAGATGCCTAAACTCCTTCGTAACGTCCCGATCCTCTCCGGATCCAATCAGCAGTCGAACCTCGATGTCGCGGCCCAGCAGCCACATTACGAATTCGACAAACACAAGGAGGTAACCTCGGTGAGTGAAGTTTGCCGGTCTTTCAACACTGTAGTTTCTTGCGTCTTCCATTAGACCGACACCAACAACCAACTTCCGCCCTCTCGTATTAGGGGCAAGCGACATCCGGCCTTCGGGCAAACTGAAAGCCAAGTCCGGGTAGACCGGGTCATTATCAGCCAAGAGGCCGATTCCTTTGAGAAACCGCTTCGACGATTCGTCCCGATAGGAGCGGAAGTCTGCCAGAGAGAGCGCTACCTTTACGAAAAATCTACCTCGTCGAGTGTATAATGGCCCAGCTCCTACGCTTACAAAGAAGAGCTTACAGCGGCACAGTTTCGCCGCGACAGACCAGCGGAATAGATCATACGGGCCCCAATATAAAAGTGTGGAGACGTCAGTCAGCAGTCCCGTTCCCGGTATGATCAGGGCGTCCGCGTGCCGCAAGGCTCCGATGGACGACAGCCAGCGATAAAGTTCGCTGGGAACGCCTACGAAGAGCTTCCTCACAAATCTTGCCAAAGGATTGCGAAGCGCCCACGGCCTTACAACATAGTCCCTGCTGGGGATTGCGGTGATGTTAGAGTTCGATGCTACGATCTCAGGGTGAGTACAGATACACGTAAACTGCACCTGAGGCAAGAGGCGACGAAGGTTCCAGAGTATTGCCTGGAGGGTGGCCTCATTGCCGAAGTTGCCTGCACCAAAATGCCCGAAGCAGGCGATCTTCTGGCGTTGATGGTTGCGCCTGTGCTGCCGCGTTCTCACGTCGTACCCCTTATCATTCTCCGTCCCGCGCTGTCACATCCTGAACCCGGTTCAACGACCCGCAAATTGCAAGACCAACTTTCAGGGCTCGTTCTGCGCTCGGGCTGGAGGCCGCGGGTGGACTTTCAGACCGGCGATAGCGGCCGATGAAGCATAGAGGCGTCTGACGTGTGTCCCGAGTTTGCCTGTGGATAACAGAATGTATTTCACCCAAACCTTCGGGCTCCACGGGCGGAGACCCAGGGCCATTCCGTACGATCGCATCGCTGCGTCCATCTCACCGTCCCAGTACTGCTCATCGCCAAGGACACGGTAGACGCGCGCCCAGATATCCTCCGTGTCTTCTGCATCGCTAGCATTTGCGCGAACCATCTCTTCAAATTCCGGCTCGGTCAGGCCTCTTCTTGTGCCCCTAACTGGCCCATCTCGTAGGGCTCGAGCCGCGCGGCCAGCTATAGACGCGTTGCAGGCCCGTCGAACCGTGACGCCTTGCGTCTCCGCGCTACGCGCGATGCGCCATAGCACGTTGAGCTCATCGAGGACGCCGATCGGGGTGCTTTGCCTGTTGTGTAATGATGTGAGGCTCTGCTCGTGAATCCGGCATGATACCATCGCCTCGGCAACATACGCCACGCGGTTACGCAGGGCAATGAGGCACCAGAGATACCAGTCGTTTGCTTGCGGTAGGTCTGGCGAAAGCGAGCCCGCACTGAGGAAGCTTTCTTTGCGCACCAACGCAGACGACATGACCACGCAGTCGAACCGAAGCAAACGGTTCAGGAAAGCCGTCCCGCGCCAGATCCTGTCCCGGTTTCCGCAGTCGCTCCACCAAGCCAGACCGGCCTCTCGCGTGCCCCTTACTTCACAGGCTCGGCAGAAGACGTAACCGACCTCTGGGTTTCTCTCCATGACTTCTACGGAGCGCCGAAGTACTTGTGGGCTTCGCAGGAAGTCATCGGCCGACAGCAGCCACACATATTTTCCGCGCGACATGTCGACGCCTTTGTTGAAATTTCGAACGTGCCCGATGTTAGTCTCGTTGCGAACATATCTGACTCTAGGATCCCGAAATGAGCGTGCGACTTCCGGCGTGTTGTCCGGCGAGCAGTTGTCCATGATGAGGATTTCGAAGTCGCTATAGGTCTGCGCCAGGATCGAGGAGACGCACTCGTGCAAGAAATGGGCATGCTTATAGCAAGGGACGACGAAGGTTACTAAGGGATCCATCTTCGGCTCCTTCCCCCTCTGATGGGACTAGTAGTAGTTTCCGGTGTTGCGACGATTAGCGTTCCAGTTCCGGAAAGTCACTATGCTTCTGGCCAAGCTGGGCGCCGATTGGGTGAGTGCCCACTTAAAAGCGACGCCGGGCGACAGATCGTATCCCGCGGCTCGTGAGATAGACTTCCGGGCCTTTTGGTAGTTTCTGTTGCAGAGATGCCAATTGGCCCATTGACTGTGGATCGTCCTCAGCCTCACGGAAAGTAACTTGGCAACACCTGGATCGAATGGCCCGCAAGACCTTAGATTCTTCAAATTCTTCTCCAGGCGAGATTGCAACATCCACAGCCGGACCTCCTCTTTGTGCCAGTCTGTCACGCGGCCGGCGTGCCTTTGTGCAGGCGGCATTCGGTTGATTACAACCATTGGAGGGCTAACATAGCAAAATCGAGTCCTAAGTGCCACGCGGAACAGTAAGTCCTGATCCTCGTTGTACGAGAGAGCCTCATCGAAACCGCCGACGCTGCGCACTAGCTCCGCCCGCGCCACCACGGTCTGAATCCAGACCTGCTCAAGGCCCTTGATTAGCCCCTTGAGCCCACCCACGACGCCCGTGGGTGCCGCGTAACTTACGCCGCAGCGTTGAAACACGGTCGCTTTCATGTCGGCGCTGTTCATGAACCAAGCGTCAGTGAAGCACAGTCCGCACTGACCCCCGTCCGCTCGCAGCGCACGAAGCTGCCATTCCAACTTTTGCGGGAGCCAGAGGTCGTCATTGTCGTTGAAGGCCAGCCATTCTCCCTTCGCTTGCGAGATACCCAGATTGCGCGCTGCGCTGACGCCTCGGGAGTCCTGGCGGAAGTACCGGACGACGTCGCGCCATGCAGGGTTGTCTGCAACGTAGCGCGGAAGCAGTTCAGAGGTGCCGTCGATTGAGCCGTCATCAACGAGAATGATCTCCGTCACAGGGACCGTCTGCGACAGTACGCTATCGACCGAGCGCTTAGTGAGCTCGAATCGGTTGTAGACGGGTATGACTACGGAAACCGTCATGCTGATACAATCCTTGACCTGTCGAACACCTGTAGGCTACCGCCGCCCCCTCGTCACACGCGGCCCGCACGGTGAGCTGTTTCGCCCATGTAGCTGGCTCTATGGTGGATCTCGGTATCTGACGGCGCTCGTCCGTGTTCCGGAGCTTTCCAATGGCTGACCGCACTGCTTGCGGAATCCGGGGTCGCCTCGGTCTCGCCTAGTTGGCTTCCACGCAGCGGAAGGCAATTCGCCGCGTATTCCCTTTTCGCGAGAAATACAGTCTCGCCCTTCCGCCACTCGAATTCGAAATCCTTAGCGGCTAAGTATACGGAGCGGGCGCAGCCAGACCTCAACTGGTCGTGCAACTCGACCACGATTACGCCTACCCTCTCAATCCATCCTGTCGCCCCCTCGAAGACCTCCTTCTCCGAGCTTTCAATATCGATCTTGAGGAGGTCGACAAATTCGAGGCCGTGAGTCTTCATCACCTCGTCCACCGTCAATCCACGCACGCGCCTTTGCCCGTCCGGACTGGCGACAAGATCTGATGCTCCGATAGTGCGGAAGCCGTAGCAGCCAAGACCAGGATCTATCAGTGAGATCTCCTCATTTGCTTTCCAAAGCGCAGCGTGGACAGCGGTGACGTTGGGATAGGGCTCAATGTTCTTCTCAAGCATTTGGAAGTTGGAAGGCTCTGGCTCTATTGCAACAATGGTCGCCTCAGGGTATTTATTAGCGTAGAAGACTGAGGTCAAGCCGATATTCGCTCCTGCGTCGATTATCACGCGCGGAGTCTTGCTGAACTCCCAGTCGTACTCCCTGGTTATCAGCACTTGCCTGAACACGGACACATCACTCGTTCTTAACCGTAAGTGTACGGGTAGTTTGAGTCCCGGTGCCCTGGCGGCAATTTCGTCCCGTGCATCGCGCAGGCGGGCTGCGGCGGCGAGCGCCACCCCACGGAGGCCGAATAAACCGTAATAGGTGTTGACCGCTTCCAATGCGCTCATGAGCAAAGCACCGCGTGCCGTACGACGGGGCGGTCGCCCAAAATGTCGCGGTAAGCCCCCAGCAGCCTCATACCTGCTGCGGCCCACGTGACCTCGTTGGCGGTGGCGAGCGACGCCGCGCGAAGCCGTTCCAGTAGCGCCCGATTCTCATGCAACATCGTGATTTGTTGAGAAAGAGATGCAACGTCCCCAGGCTGGTGCACCAGAGCATCGACCATGTGTTTGCAGATTGCGCCTGCGGCATTCGACACCAGCAAGACACAGCCACTGCCCCGCGCCTCTGCGGTGACGAGAGCGCTGCCCTCCTCGACGCTGGGCAGAATAAGGATGTCGCTCTTGCGCATTAACTCCGGCACGTCGTTGCGGTGCCCCAACACACGGATACTGGAGCGCGAGAGCATGGGTGCGAGCTTCTCACGGTAAGCCGGCAGGAATCCGCCAGCGATCAGGAAAGTGCCTTCTTTCGAGGCAGCAGACTTGAGCCACGCCTCAAGCGCGTAATGAACCCCTTTTCGCGGCGCGCAGCCACCGGCGAAAAGCACTCTCAGAGGGTGGTTCCGGTCGCGCGGCTCAGCGCAGGGGTAGTAAACCTTCTCGTCAAACCCGTAAATGTGGCGGGCCAGCTTTTCCTCCGCAAAGCCTCGCTCGAGAAACGTCTTCACGACAAAATCGGAGGGGCAAAGAAGGCGAGTGGCGAGTGCGTACTCTTCCTCCTCTTTGCACAATTTCTCAGCATTAAAAGCGTGCTCATGATTGGGAGGCAAAGCCACTCCCAGGCGCTCGCACTCCTGTTTTACTACTTCCATGGCAAAGCGCGTGTGGGCATTGGGGCGCTCGAGCACGGTTGGGATACCGAGCCAGGCGGCTGTCTTCAGGGTTTCGAGAGCCCCCAGGGGCCAAGTGTGGATGATGTCGACCTTTCCCGCCAGCCGCTCGAGCCTTCGTGAAACGATGTAGTCGTGCAAGGCAAACGCGCGCATGCTGCCGAGCAGTTTGTAAGGAATGCGCAGCTTGCCCTTGCCGAGGGTAGGCCAGACCTTCACGCCAGCCGTGACCTGCCTCTGCACCACGCCGGGGCAGACGAGCACGTCCGCGCCAGCAGCCGCGAGGCCGTTCACCTGCTGCCAGGCCGTATGACAGATGCGCTCAGCCCCGAGCTTATGAGGGAAGCTGTAAAGAACTCGGATGTGCCGTTTTTCTGCCTGCATTTCGCGCCTTTATGGCGTTTCCTGAAGCGCGCCCCAATCGGCGACGTAAGCTTGGTACGCAGGCTCCAGAGCCTGCTCAGCATCGGCTGGACGCGACCGTGCCGCTGCCGCGGCTGCAGCGCAGATAATGGCTAAAAGCACGTACCACGCAAATTGCATCTGGTCGAAATAGCCGATTCCGAAAAATCCCGTCACATGCGCGAGGAGCGCAGATCCTAGACACCACAAGAACCACTCCTCCTTGCGGTCACCTTCTACAGCCTTCCTTGCGTTTCCAAGCGTGCCAAAGCTTCGAGAGATTATCCCGATGAATAACAACAGCGTTAGTAAGCCTCCGCTGACGGCGTAGGCCACGTATTGGTCTGACAGGTCCCACATGTCCCATCCCCATTCATTGTAGTTCTTGTAGCCCAGGAGCCACCACTCGCCAAAATGCCGGATCGTATTATCGACCAGCATGTAGCGGTGGTAGCTCGACGAGGAACCGGTTAGATCTACTTTCTCGATAAGCGACCAGACAGGACCGTTCATGACAAGTTGCAGGGACAGCAGCGCAGCCACGATTCCCCAGCGGACCAGGCGCATCCTCTTTCGCAGAGGCCACAAACAGAGCGCAAAAATGCCTGCCGCGTATGCCCCGAGCGTAGTGGAAGCATAGCAAGTAACCGTCATGACGGTCGCCCCGATTATCCCTAGGGCGCTGAGGAGGCGGCATTTCGCTTGAGACCACAGCCATATGAGCAATGGAATCAATGTCGCGCCGTAGGCGCCCGCAGTGATAAACACCTCGAATGCTCCCTGAGACCGAATCTTGCCGTCACGAACGGTCGTACCCGGCATTCCACCCAACCGCGTGAAGAGGTTTGACCTTGTCATTTGCTCGTTGATCATGAAGACGGCCATGATTGCAGCGACCGCTCCCAGGGTTTTCACTGCCCGCATGATGTCTTCCCTGTCGTGGATCAGAAATCTCAGCACAAAGTAGCCGCCCATGGCGTCCATGAAATCCGCTATGTGCTTGACGAAAGCCTGGGCTTCGATTAACTGCAAAGAATAGATTAGGAGATAGGATACAGCCCATAACGCAAAATAGCGGTCGATAGAGTTGAAGCCGCCGGCGAGCCGCGACGATCGCCCCGAAACCGCGCACCGAGCCAACCCGGCCAAGATTAGAATTCTGGCCACCGTGAAGTGCACTCCCGCCACCAATATTTCCTGCCCCTTTGGAATGAAAAAGAGGCCGAAAAGCAGTGGCACGATGACGTATTTGCGTTGGAGACACAGGATCAGGATGATGGCGACCGCCATCGCCGCCGCCACCAGTGGGTGCAATACCGTCCCCGATGCGCCTCCCCCGAATAATATGTTCTTGGGAACCATCTATTGACTGTCGCTGGCGGGCGCCGGCTGCCCCAAGACTGCCTGCGGGTTCGGCGCCCGAATGCCCCCAACTTCCTTGCGGCGAATGTAGCGAAGATAGGTCTCTTGCAGTCTTCTTCTATAGAGTGGCAAGTTGAATCTGGTCAGCCTGACGCATGTGGTTTGAATGGGAAGATACTCTTTCCAGACCCGCCTCACGTGCCTGCAACAGGTATAGAACTCCTTAGGCAGGACCAGCGCCTGATGAGTGTTGTGGATACAGAAGGCGGAAATGGCGTAGCTCTTCATGCCTTTCGCGGCGGCCCTCATGCAGATATCGGTTCCGTAGAAGTGAAAGTGCGGCAGTGTGTCGTCAAATCTCAATCCCGACGATTTGCGAAGGATGAGAACGATCTCGTCGAGGGTCTGGATCGGCACAGGCTGCTGGAGCGGCTCACCAATGACCTTTCGGCCCGACGAGTAAACGTGCCCCCAGCCACGGCCATCCTGGGTTTTCCCGTAAGACCCGAGAACTCCCCAACCGGGATCTTGGGCCTCCACGCAGGTAACCGCCCCTTCTAACTGCCGCAACCACGTTTCCGGAAGGAAGATATCCTGGTGGCAAAAGACGATGAGATCGTTCGAACTCCTGTCGATGGCGTCGTTATAGGCCTTGGCGGCGGAGTCAAATCCTTCCTGGGCGAGTATCTGGTATCCGTGACCCGTGCGGAAGCAAGGTGAGGCGAGAAGGTTTCTTTCGAAAATTTCGCGGTTATTCACCGCGACCACGAAAGTAATCGGCCTGATGCTGAGCGATTTCTTGAGCACGAAAATGAACGGGTCCAACGAGGGGAATCGACTAGGGCGCCTTCCCCCGCTTAACTTTTGACAATCCCCTCGCCCCCTTTTTGGGGGGAGAGGGCTGCGAGCGTTGCGAGCAGGCATCCGGCGTCTTCACCAGCCGACGCGAGCCGGGCCTGCGCCTACCGAAGCGCTCCTGCCCGCAGGCGGGTGAGGGGGTCGCCGGCAGCCTGTGGCCCTCAGGACTTAGACGGGACACCGCACGAGGGCACCGTCCCCGCGGCGCCCCGCGTTCAGTAGCGACGAAGTGTGGCTAGTTTACTGTCGTTGTGAGGTTCGTTGGTGGGGCGACGGCCTGGCCTTCCTGGTACGCTCCGACGTTCCACGCCCCCGTAGATGGCCTTGCAACCGGAGCGTAGGCTGGGTAGACCACGGTATGGTTTGTAGAGTTGTAGGAAACGCTCGTTATGCCATTCTCGCATGCGGTTTCAGCGTTACTGTTGCCGAGGTCGGTACAGTAGCCGCTCGTTTCATTCGTTCCGCTAGTAGTGACAGTGCTGCCACTGGACGACGTGGGTTCGAAGCTATTAGCCACGGTGTAGCCCTGTCCGCTGGCAACGGAGACCGTCTGATACAACGCGGTTAACTCGGTGACGCCGCTAGTTGATTGAAATACAGCCGACGGAGTACTGCCTGAGTCTACGATCCACTGATTGTTGACCGAAGCTATTGATGATCCGCTTGCCGACCCGTTGCAGATAATGCAGCCCGTGGGGGCCGGCGCGCCCTGCCCCTCCATCGTGTTATTGAAAAAGACGTCGTTCCCGCAGCCTCCGCCTTGGCAGTAGTTGTTGTAGTTACCGGTTCCTTCGTAATCGCTGTAGATGTTGTTGAAATCGTAGTCCGTTGCCCCGGACGGCGGAAACTGCCAGACAACTGAAGACACCGAGCCCGGGATGTGTTGGACGATATTGTTGTAGAACAGGTTCGGAGCGCCGCTCACGCTGGCTTCCCCGTAGCACTGCATGGGCCAGTCTGTGTGGGTACCTCCATCGTCGGCGTTATAGCCATACTCAAAGAGATTGTCATGA
>JASHOS010000255.1 GCA_030040995.1 Terriglobia bacterium
GAAAAGCGCGTTGAGATGCGGTACGGTTTATGAAGAATAAGGTCTGGAGAGCCGTAGTCGAAATCGGCTTTATCATTTTTCTATTTTATTCCAACCTGCTGATGGGGGAGTTTGAGCGCTCGGCTCGGGGTAAGAAAATGGGTTTGGCTTGGGCTGCTAAGGACATTCTCACCGAGGAAAATTTCCTGATTGCCGGAAGCGCGGCCTTCATCGGCTATGTCGTCGTTGAGTTGCTTCGGAACAAGCGACGCTTAAAATGACTTGCAGTTGCAATAAGTCGCTACCGGAGCCCAGCCAGAATAGACCTCCAAATCTGACCGCTCAACGGAGTCGTCCCCCACTGCCCGCCGGTCTGCGTCAAAAATGGGGATTATCGCGGCATGGAAGCTGTTATTTGGCGCAAATTGAGGCGAAGCAACCGGGGTGAATACCCTGCCTTTCGCCCTCTTGGCGCATTCAACCCTCCAGAATACGCCGTCCAGTTCGTTAGGATAACCCTAATGTACTCCGTGCCGCACCAGGGTGGCTGAAATCAACCAGGCGATGGTTCATACCAGCCATAGCGCGATTTGCCGCTTTCGTCACGTTCTTGCCTAGCCTTTGCCGCCAACCTCTTAGGTGATCGCCTGGGGCCAATTCATTTTGGAGCACTGTTTGCTACGTGGGTAACCGTCAATCGTCAAAATTCCTCCGAGGTGGTGCGCCAATGGCAAACGAACCTCATAAAACACCAGTAGTCCTTTCTGCTCTCTCCCGGCTTTTCACCTGCTTTCTCAGCGCCGTTGTCATAGTGCTCCTAATTCCCGCGGCCGCACGGGCGCAGCGTGTGGAGATCGGCCAGGGTGTCCGGCTGGCAGTCCGGGTGGACGAGACCATCAGCACCAAATACCACTATTTCGGCCCCATCGTTCAGGCCACCTTGGACCAGGACATTCTGGATTCGCGCGGGCGGGTGGCGCTTCCAGCCGGCTCAACGGTAAAGCTTGCAATGGCCGAGTTTAAGAGGGCTGGACACGTGGTGGGCCGGGCGAAAATCCGCCTCCGGCTCTTTTCCGTGGCACTGCCCGACGGTACCGAAGCACCCCTCGACGGATACCCCACCCGGATCGAGGGATCTCCAAAACCGGGACGCGAGGGGACATTTCACGGCCGTCGTGGCTGGCTCAAAGACGCCACGGTTGAATCCTCAGTGATTCTGGTCGGAGCGGGCGCCGGGCTTGCCGTAGGCGGTCCGTGGGGGCTTCCGGTGGGTGCCGCTGCCGGACTCCTCACGGCAGGCGTCTACTTCGTCGCGCGCCGCGGACCCGATCTCGTCATCCCCGCGGGCACGGTCATTGAATTTACTCTAGGCCGTCCGGCGTCGGTTGAAGAAGCACCACCCCAGGAAGCGTACTCAGGCGCCGGTGCCGCATACTCCTATCCTTCAAACGATCCGCCTCAGTCGGATGCAGTCGTGCCGGAAGGCGGAGTTTGGGGACAGGGATTGGCTATTCCCCCGTCCCAAGACCTTGTCGGCCTTCTTGGCGAGGTGAGCGATCCGAAAGCCGTCCTGACGATGCTGGACAAGATCGACCTTCGCAACCGGCCAGGCTCGGACCGTGTTTTTGCCCTCTATCTGCGCGGCGTGTGCGATCTGGAAATGGCAAAACCACACAAGGCGCTCGACGAACTCGACCGGGCATATTCTGGGTCCAAAACCCTGAACTTCCCCGAGTCCGCCCAGAATGAGATCGCGCGGAACTTGGTGCTTGCCATCAAAGCCAGTTCGAAGAATTGGCAACAGAATCCGCTAATGAATGACCCCGAGTTGCAGGCCGTCCTGGTTCATCCGCAAGGAGAGTGAGCCGTGAGCCCGCGCAAAATAATCACTACCTCGCTCCTCATCCTTGGCTTGACGGGCATCGCGGCCGCCCAAAACCCCGATTCTCCCAGCGAGGCGCAAGACTCGGCTCAACCACAGCATGTGATTGTGAGCTGGACGCATTTCGGGGAGCAAGCGGTGCCTGCTCCTTCCGGCGATGCGCGGTCGCCTCTGCAAGTATCCAATTCCGAGCTTTCTGGCGGAGAGGCTAACGAAGCCGGCTCTGGTAATCAAGCAACTTCTTCCGGGCCGCTGCCCGCAGAACAAAATGCGGCGCAGTCTGCCACGAGTGCGCCAAGCGCCCAAATCTATGAAGCGGATATCTCCAAGAAACATCCCCACGGGCCTGAGTTAGTTCCGTTGCCGCCTGCCGATCAGAGCTATCAGGTTCCAAATTCTCAACTCCCAAATTCGGAACCGGCAGCTCCGCTTCCGCCTTCCTCCGCAGAGCCGGCCGCCACGGCTCAATCGGGAGGTGAGAACGCCGCTGCTTCGTCGCCTCAGAACCAGTCTCCCGAGGAGCGAATCGCTTCTTTGGCCGAGAGCTATCAGGACCGGGTAACGGAGCGGAACGGGGAGATCAATCAACTGGCAACCGTGGCTGCAAAGGACCCGGAAAACGAAGGGCTGGCTCTCATTCAGAAAACTCGTCTGCAGCTTGAAGGCGCGCAAGACTTAATGACAACCTCACAGCAACTCGCCCAGGCTTACGCCAGTCTCGCAGCCGAGCTGACCGGTCGAGCTGAGAAAGTTCAGGCTCTCGCAGACAACCGGAAGCAAACCGCGCGGGCAGCGGCGGCCGAGTTGAGCCAAGTGAATGAACTCGAGCCTCGCCGCGAGACGGCGTTGCGCAATCTGTCGCTTCTACCTGCCAGCCAGCAGAACGATCAGACGATCCAAAGCCTCGGCGCCGAGCTCTCGCAGGAGGAATCCGGCCAAAAAATCGCAGAGGCCGAGGCCCAGCAGGCCCGCCTCGAGATGCAGGACCTTCAGGCGCAAGCCAGCAAGCTGCAAGAAGCGGCGGCTGAGGCTCAACTGGAGTCCGCCGCATTCGCGCGCGCCGCCCAGGATGCACGGGAAAGCGAAAACGGCCTCGCTGATCGCCTGGAATTTTACGCCGCGCGCTCGCGCGCGGCAGATGCGCTCGCCAGCGCCTCCAAGGTCCTGGGTTCCGCCACGCTTCTCAACAGCGCCGCCGGCTCCGTTCCCGCCACGCCGGCCGAAAGCTTGCGAGCGTGCATCCGTCGGAATCAGAATACGGATGCTTGTCTCACAACCGCTGGGAATCCATAGACCGTGCTATGGCTGCGACGCCATCGTCGAGGCTCCGAGATGCACTACTCTCGCGTGCTGTGCCCTTTAAGTAGTACTGACAACCCCGTCGCCCCGTTGGCCGGAGCTCGCAGATTTGGAGGCCCGAAGGGCCTAGCCCTGGGCAACGCCCAGGGAATCGGGGTCTGCCGTGCAAAACCGAGCCCTGAAGGGGCTACCTAAAATGCCTTCACGATGGTACGCCCTTTCAGGGCTTGAGTTGCACAAAAAGAGCCATGCCTCTAACCCAGGCCGACTGGCCTGGGCTGTGATAGAGCGCCACTTCGCGGCTCAGAATTTAGAAGTTCCAGCCCTCTCCCGCGACCGGGAGAGGGGGGACAGGCGGGTGAGGGCTAACCATCGATTCCTCTTGATCCTGCTGCCGTTCCTGCTAGTTCCCGCGGTTTGTCGAGCCGCTCAGCGTCAGGGCGGCGCCTCTGCTATGACGCCGCAAGCCCTAAGCGCGAGACGAGTGAAGTTGTATTTCCAGGCGGCTCGCCAACCCATGGGAAAGCTGGCGCCTGAAATTTATGAATTTGCGGCCGATTCCGAGCACTGCCGGCTTGACAGCGGAGCCAAAGCGTGTGGGCTGCCCACCTATCCTCTCAAAAGCACTGATCTCAAGCAAATCTACAATTATTACGTTGTACAGCCGGTGGAAGCGGTCCTCGCCGGGAAGCAGGTTATGGTAAGCAAGAATACTTGGTCCTGGCAAACCCGCCAGTGATTCACACACGATGATCGCCGCACTCATGATCCTGCTCTGCTGCGCAGCGCTCTCAAGCGCGGCAGCGGCAAACGGCCGTGCCCAGTCTCAATCCGTGGCGCCAAAGAAGAAGACGTCCCAAGATGCCGAGATCGAGCGCATCGAAAGCGACCTGGAGCTTATTCATCACAATCCAGCGGCGCGGAAACTATTCTACGAGCAAATCGAAGAATTGGTCGAGCACATAAGGCGCGGAAGAGGAGTTCCTCAAACGCCGATGGCCGCGCTGCAACCAGCAACTCCACGGCAGTTTGCTCCTAACCTGCCCAACCCTGTGCTGGCGAGCAAACCAGAGCCGGAAATTCCCGATGTCGAGGTCTCTCCCCGCCCTGCCGACTTCGTAACCCCGGTCCTTTGGTCTGGGCCAGGATCGACTCCGCTTCCCGGCCGCGGGGATCAGACAGATAGCGATTTTATTCCTCACTTCCGCAGCCCTGATGGCCAGGATGCCGGCCCGAAAGTTGTTTCACGGCTCATCTATTGGGCGCGAAAGAATGGCTGTCCGCCCAACTTGGCGCTGGCTACCGCTTGGCAGGAATCCCGACTGTCTCTCTATCCCCCTGACGGGTCGTCGGGCGAAATTGGAATCATGCAGATCTTACCGGCGAGGGCTATAGCTGAAGGTGTGGACCCCGATAGGCTACGCAATCCCGAAGTGGACATGTGGCTCGGAACGAAGTTGCTGGCGAGATATTATCGCGAGGAGGGCAGCGTGCGGCGCGCAGCAATGAAGTATGTTGCCGGACCCAATGTCTTCGCCCACCACTACCCACCAAGCGTGCGGGGATATATCCGGTGGTATTCTAACTCAGTGCAACTTTACGCCGCCTACTTTGCCAAGCAGACGGCGTAGCGGCGCGACGGCCGGGGCCACGGCGAAATACGATAAAACGAATCACGCTTTACAGGGAGGTAGCGCAGCAGAGCCGCAACAAAACGTGCGCGTAGCCGCTGCCCTCTCCCGAGGGAGAGGGTGGACCACGGCCGGCGCTTTCTTCAGCCGGCGCGGGTCGGGTGAGGGGTAATTAAAAACCTTGCCAAAAAACGAGAGTTCACGACCTTGCAATGCAGACCTGCGTTTTTTCAGGTCTGCGGTTTTCATCCCACAACTCGAGAAAAGCCGCAGACTCTCTGAAATGCGAGAGCCTTCACTACCCAGCTTACTCCTCCTGGTGCACTCCCAGGCAGGAGAGAGGGGGCGCCGGCCCTCCCCTGACGCTATGCTAGGACCAGGCTTCCGTCTGTCTAGCCGCCTAATTGAATGCTCCGGGCCATCAGTCCACGTCTCAAGCCATCCCGGTACTTCACCGTAACCTGTTGGTTCGCCTGGTCCGCAAGCCCACTCAAGCTACCGCGCTTACCGTTGACGTCGATTCGAGTGAGATGGCTAACCACGAAATCGAAGGGGGTACCGTTCGAATCGGTGACGATTACCAGCCTGCTATTGGAATCAACCGTCGTAATGGTCCCCGATAACGTGTGAATCCCGGCTTGATATCTCGCCTCGGGGTTTGCGGCGGCATGATGCGCGTGATGATGCACTGCATGATGGGTGGTATTCGGCGGTGCAGCCTGTTGCCCCGTTCCACCCGTTGCCTGGTGGCCAAAGATTGAAGCGCCACCCAAGAAGGCAAGCAGAGAAAGAACCATCAAAGTAAGGACAATCCTTCTCATAGTCAGCATCTCCTCTCCCCTGCAAGACAATTGCGGAATGTCTAGGCCATATGCCCCCAAACGCATGAATGACGGGACCTAGCGCCCGGTCGCGCCGCTAATGTGGCGCCAAGCCGCCTCATGTATGTCACCTGTGCCCGGCTAAGCCTCGAAGGGAACACTTCGCTCCCTCGTCCCGGCCGGGCACTTAGCTGGACCTGTGCTACTCTGGTGCTAAGCGGCCATTCCTGCCCAATTCAATACGAAAAAGGTAGAAGCCACCTAGGGGCGGCTTCTACAGAAGTTACATACCACCACTGCCTGAGCTTGCTGCCGGATGAGCGTGGTGCATGGGTGTCGAAACCGTGTCCGCCGTCAGCGTGTCTCCGCTCAATGTGCCATGAACTCTCACGCGCTTTCCTGCATAATCAGCGAACTTGTCCTGCGGGGTTAATTTATACACCTTCCCGTGCGACACGAGAACGTATTGTGCTCCTCCCGCAACACATTTCTTAACGCAGGCGACCGTATTTGCCGAAGCTCTGGTGTGCTTTGCTCCACACATGCTGTCGCTCACCAGGCCGTAGAAAACATGCTGCGCACTGAAAGCCATACATCCCACAGCCAACATCGCTACAAACAGCATTGCCACTTTCTTTTGCATCGCCTTGCCTCCTGTAGAATTCAGTCGTAATCCCCCGTAGCGGGGGGTACTCCAGCGGCAGTTTTAACCGCTGTCCTGGCTTCCCATAAACTAATCAGTCAGAGGCCCCTATTCACCCCGGAATGCATGCCGGGCCCCGCGCCTCTTTCCTAATGGACTTTAGTACTCCCTGACATGTATCTACTCTATGAATGCTACCCCTGTCAAGCAAAAAACCTCAAGAGGCGTACGACCCCAGTTTTGGGCGCGTAGAGGCAGCTTTATGCCGCCATGCGGATTCAAAGTTGTTGATTCATTCAACTGGCCCAGCCTCCGGACGCTGTGTAGGATGTGAGCGGATAACAGGAGCGAACTCAAGCTGTCAAACGTAGCCGCCGTTCTTCGCGGCGAAATCCATAAAAGCCGCCAACGCGGTCTGGCATAACTTAGCGGCACGTTCCAGGGCTGAGATGTTACCATCACCCAGATCCTTGCTGGTACTCGAAGATCTTCTGAGCTGCGGCGGCGACTGTTCGGAATCCTGAATGTGCCCCTGGATTGCGAGCCCGCGGTATCGTGCAAAAAATCGCTCCGCCCGTCTCATTCATCGCCATCGTCTCAATCGAAGCTGCTATGCTGCCACTTGTGCATCAATCCGTAGCGCCGGCAGAGCCGCAACCAAACCTAAAATATCCTCTGCGTGAAGGTCGGGACAGGGTTAGGGGTCAGTTCGCAATCTCAGCACTCAGGAGCGAACTTATCCTGAGTGGCGGCGCGGCTTGTCCGCCCATTTGTGCGCCGCAGACAACAATCCGAGCGGCAAATAGCGCGAATCCACAGATAAAGCAAGAGTTATCTCTCCAGAGCGAGCCGCAAAGTCAGAAAACAGCCCCTATGCCACCTGTTGATCCTCGTAAATAGATGATTCTAGAGGAAAATTAGAATAACGAAGCCAGACGGATCTTCCCCCCTGCTAACTTGGCGATGTGCTTCCATCCGTAAGGGTTAAGGGATTTTTCCAAGCTCCTGTGTAGACATGTAATATGAATATTGTGCTTGACATGCTACGCGTTGTGTGGATATATATGAGTCATGTATGTGGCCACGATCCCCAACCGCAACTCCCCACCCGCCATCCTCCTGCGCGAGACC
>JASHOS010000256.1 GCA_030040995.1 Terriglobia bacterium
CTGCCACTCGAATATAGTTAAAGGCAGCCGCGGCTCCGTCCATGTGCTCTACGTCGTTAGCTCCTGCCGCACGAGCCGCGCGCGCCATAGCGAGCAACGCGTCCAGTTCCTGTCGCTCGTCACCGGGCACCCGGTTCTCATCCAATACCTGCAAATTCACATTCCTCATTTTCGAACCACAGAGACACAATGCCCAAGAAACAAATGCTCTCTCCTAACTGCCACTTTGCTTCTGCGGCGTTGGTAAAGACGGGTCGTCGGTTTCGACGTTTTGCTTATACAGGCGCGCTGCGGGCCCGGCATTCATTTCCATCCGACCTAGACCTCGTCTTCGGGAAGTGAATCGAGAAACTCTTCAATAGCTAATCCGGCGTGTTTGGCTTTTTCTTCCAGCCAGTTGAGCTCGACGTTCAAATCGACGAGGTGCGCCAGATAAGCTTCACTACCGCGGCTCTGCCGCGCCATCTTGCCGCAGATTCTGCCGACATGAGAGGCCCACTCCTGAACTTCGTCCAGGAGCCGCTCAACCGTAGAAAGCGTTGGAATGGTCCGTGTTGTCATTGTTACCTCCAATCCCTTTTCAGCCGCCTCAGCAGTTTCGGCCTCCGTTTCTCGGCTGCCTCAATTTCAGCCTTCCAATGTTCGATCAGCCCCCAGTCAGGGTGCACCTCACTCTGTTCGTCCTCGACCCAGCGAGTGTGATTTTCAATCGCTCTGTCCTGGCCGGAGACCTTTCACCGAAGGTCCTTGTTTCTCCCCAATCACCGTCTCCATTGTAGCGGTTGAAAATCCACGATTCTACTCAGTCGACCCAGAACGCAAGTAAACGGGGACATCAATGCTTCCCTTCTCTCTCTAATTCGGACCGGGCGTTGTCGCGGTCACCCTTCGACCTTGTATGCCGATCAAGTCCTGGGCATGATGCTGCTCCAGTCCTGATCCCTTCACTTCACGTCAACCCATTTCCCGGACACGCACACGTACAGCGTGCTCCCGGCGCCACCCGCCAGGTTAACGTAAAGGTTTCCTTGCCAGCACGGAACCGAAGGTGATCCTGAGCCATAAGCCACACCTATAGGCTGCGCATTAGCCATGCCACTACCTTGGACGGTGAGCATGGTCCCCACAACGGGATCAGCAAGTCCTCCGTTCGCGCCGGGATATTGGCCGACGTCTCGCCATACAATATTGCTATCGGTGGTAGTCAAATCCAGCGATGCAGTTCTTGAGCTGCCGCAATTCCACCGCGGCACAGTGCTGCCGCTTTTACCAGCGTTTACCGCCATCATCACGTCGCCGTAAGCGCAACCACTGCTGATTGCGCTTCCAACGGAGTATGCGTGCGAGGCCGTCCATGCCGGATAGCGTGTGGAAAGGTACGGGATAGAACCATAGACGCTAGAATTGAGCACCACACCATAGATGAGTGTCGCATCGCCAACGGCAAGGACGGGTTGCCCCTCTGCGCCTTCTCCCACCACCCGGATGTACTCCGTCGGATTGATTTTGCCGAAGTTGTCAACCTGGATGACATCCGGGCCCAGGCTACTGCCCATGGACGGCATGTTGTTGCGGATGCGAATGAAGCCGTTGTACAGCCATCCACCATTGTCGAACAGGCACGCCCCGGAAGTTGGCGACGGACTGGAGTTCAGCTCGCAGTAGAAGTCAAGTTCCGAGTAGGCAAACGAACTGGCCGAACCCGCGCCCACAAGTTCGATACCGTACCGGTTGTTGCTGAGCATGACTTGGTGAACCCGAGTCTCCTCCGACCATACGTTCGGGTTTTGGTTCTGGATCTCGATGCCAGCGCCGCATCCGACGATTTGTAAGTCGTCATACAATCTGCCGGTCACGGCGTAGCTATGGATGCCCGCTGTTCCCAATACAGGGGGTGACGACTGGGGAGCGCATTGGATTCCGAAATGTTCGAAGAACCCCCCGCGCACAATGGTAAATGGGGCGTTAATGAACAAAGCGTCCTCGGTCCCCTCATTCACGATAGTCGATGCGCCCTTACCAGCTCCTTCAAAGCTCGTGTCCTTGCTCACCGAAGTGATGGTTGAAGTGATCTTATAGTGGCCAGGAGGAAAATAAACCCTTCCGCCTCCTGATTTGTCTGAGGCCGTTACCGCCGCTTGGATGGCACGGGTGTCATCCGTCGCGCCGTCGCCCTTCGCGCCATAGGCTTTGACATTGAAGGCTTGGGCGCCGTCGTCCAGAACTTCGCCGCGGATTTGTGTACTGCTCGCAGCGCTTGGGGGCGATTGAGCTTTGGCGCGTGCATGGGACGCCCCTATGGACACACCCACCACTACAGCTCCCGCGAACCACAGGAAACCCTTTTTTGAAGTTTTCATTCAGCGAGTCAGCGAATTGGATTTGTTCGCAAGAATTTCGAATCTGTCATGCTGATCCCGCAGAGCGGGAGAAGCATCCCTGCGTTTGCTAAGTTGACCCAAATACAGAGAGTCTTCGTCGCCTTCGGCTCCTCAGGATGACATCATTGGGTCAGGACCGCTAAAACCGTGCCAACGAAACGGCTCGCCTTTGCTCGCCAAGTTGGCGCGCTCGCAGATCAGATAGCTTGACGGCGGTACGGGGCTCGCGCATGGAAGGATCCTTCTGTTTCAGAAGGTTGGGTGCGCATATGGCCAATCCCCAGATGAAGAACCAATAGCGCATTCCCAGCCACAGCATCGCATTGTAATGAATTATCTGCGCCACGAGGGCAAAAAGAACTCCGGCGAAAACCATTTTCTTCCATTTCTCGTTGGCCGTATTCATCGCGCCGTAGCAATCGGCCAGCATTGAAATCAGGAGCGCAATGAAAATCGTTGTCCCCACCAAGCCCGTTTCTGCGAGCATCTGCACGAAGAGATTGGTGGGAGAGGGCAAGGTGATAATATCGCTCCCGAACGCAGCTTGGCTCAGGTCCTCTTGCTCAAGGGCCCAAACGGGATAAGCGCCATAGGCATAGAACCCCGACTTCCCGACGCCCACCCCGATTACTGGATGTTCGAGGAAAGTGTTAAATGCTGCCTCGGTGTGCGCAAGCCGGTCACGGGTAGAAAAATCCGGGATACCCCTTGGATCAAGACCATTCTCGATGATGTCGCTGACGCGGTCACCCAGGAACTGTTCCCCTTTCGACGAACTGACGGCAGCCCCGACGAGCACGCACAGCAGTAACAGGGTGGCCACGATGAGGCCCTTCGAGCCACGGCGCGCATACACAACGCCGACTATCAGCGCTGCCACAAACAGTGCTCCGAAGCAGCCCAGTGAAAAGGTTCCGCAGAATAGAAGCAGCGCCACCGCGGACCAAAACAGCGTCCACCGGCGCGGCTTCCAGTAATAGGCGCCGCAAACAAGCAAAGGAACGACTGAGAGCAAGTAATCCCCGGCTATGGATGGCTCGTAGCCGAGGAGGTTCAGTCTGCCCGCTTCTTCCATTCCGCCGTTGTGCAACAAGCCATAAAGCGAGTGAGCCATACCCGTCGGCCAGTGCGCCGCGGCCAATTCCAGGAATGCCGACCCGGTAACGAGCAGGAACCCGACGAACAGGCACTTCAAAGCAAATCGGAAGTCTTTCCACGTTCTTACAAACCGGAGGGTCAGATAGGCGACCCAGCCATCTGTAAGCCACTGGATGATCTGCTTAGCGCTCTTCGTCCAGGGATTGTGCCCTGGCCACATGTAAGGATCGATGGGATGGCTGATGAAAAACGACGAGCCGATTACAACCATCAGCAGAAGAAGCAACCAAGCAGAACGGCCTTTGGGTACGAAGATTCGCTGCGGCCGTAACACCGCATCTCCTAGGATCAACACGCCGAGTAATGCCGCGATCAGGACCGCTGGCTCACCGAACTGCTTCAAATGGCTGGGCCAGATCTCAAGCGCCGTGAAAGGAAAGGATGCGACCAACGCGCCCCATAAGAACTTCTGCAACGCATCGATTCCCGGAGAATCGCGGGTTGTCTGCGGAGGCTGCAGCTCTCGGGGGGCCGTGGTAGAGGACTGCCACGAGACGAAACCAGTAGCGCGGCTCGGCAAATGAGTGCGATTCATGCGCATCAGGCTTCCTATGTGATCTGC
>JASHOS010000257.1 GCA_030040995.1 Terriglobia bacterium
GCTGTCCGATTCCGGACACGCGAATCCCGTAACCGGACACCAAGCCTTGAGCTGAACTCACGGGAAATCTCACAACTGGCGCAGTATCATAGTGTTTTCCAGACTTTCTGGTTGGCAGAGCATTTGCTCTAAGCATCTCAAGGAGGCGAGAGGATTGTTATGGACATTCAACGCAAAGGCGTGGCGCGGAAACGCAAAATTCGCATGATTACTTACAGCGTCGTGGCGGTCGTCTGTGTGGTGGGAGTGACGATGGGGCTCTCCCGGCTGAAGCCGGCGCCGCCCAGCGTGGATGGCTCGACCGTTTGGCACGGGACGGTGGTGCGGGGAGACATGGACGTCCAAGTGCACGGGCTCGGCACACTTGTTCCGGAGCAAATCCAATACATTTCTGCCGTCACCGAAGCGCGAGTGGTGCAGCGGTTTCATCTTCCTGGCATCAAGGTAACGCCGGACACCGTGTTGATGCAGCTTGCGAATCCTCAGCTTCAGCAGGAAACGCAAGACGCGCAGTGGGCGGTGAAGGCGGACCAAGCAGCCCTCGCAAGTGAAAAATCAACTCTGAACAACGACCTGCTCAATGAGAAGTCTACCTTGACCAATCTTGAAGCCGAATACCATCAGGCGGCCTTGCAAGCCGGCGTAGATGAAAAGCTGGCGGCGAAGGGAATCACTGCGCAGCTCACCGCGGATGTGGACCGGTCCAAGGCGGAGGGCTTGGCTTCCCAGGTGGCCATCGAAAAGAAGCGGGTAGATACGCTCAGCGCATCATTTGTAACGCAACTGGCGGCGCTGCAAGCCAAAGTGGAACAGGACCAGGCCTTGTACGCCCTCAAGCAGAGCCAACTGGACGATCTGACGGTTCGCGCAGGCTACAACGGCGTGCTGACGGATATTCCGGTTGAAGTGGGACAGGAGGTGACGCCGGGAACGACGCTGGCCGAGGTTGTGGACCCCTCGAACCTTAAAGCTCAGCTTCAGATTGCGGAAACTCAGGCGAAGGACGTTCAGCTTCTCCAGGGTGCCTCGGTCGACACACATAACGGAATCATCCCCGGAACCGTCGAAAGAATCGATCCGGCGGTGGTGAATGGGACGGTCACCGTGGACGTGAAGCTCGAGGGAAAGTTGCCAGAGGGCGCGCGGCCTGACCTTAGCGTCGATGGCACGATTGAGATTTCCCATCTCACCAATGTGCTGCACGTTGGCCGTCCAGCTTTCGCCGAGGCATACAGCACAGTAACCTTGTTTAGATTTGTTGACGGCGGCAGAGAAGCTGTGGCCACGCATGTGCAAGTGGGAGAGGCGTCTGTCAATGAAGTTCAGATCCTCAGAGGCCTCCAGGTAGGCGACGAAGTGATTCTATCGGATATGTCGCGCTGGGAGGCGTTTGACAGAATCAGGCTGGACTAAGAATTGCCTTTTCGATACCGATTGCCGATTGAGAGATCGGAACGGGAAGGTTGCCGAGATGACGGAGGAACAAAGTTGATGAACATATTCTTCCAAGACCTCCGCTACGGGATCCGAATGCTGGGTAAGTATCCCGGCTTCACGGCTGTCGCTATCATTACTCTCGCACTCGGCATCGGGTCCACTACTGCTATTTTCAGCGTGGTAAATGGCGTGCTCTTGCGGCCGCTGCCTTACCCCAACCCTAGCCGGCTCTCCATTCTCTACGAAAACTCGCCGAAATTGCAGGAAATGTCTGTCTCTTATCCGAATTTTCTCGATTGGCAGCGGCAACAGCGTTCGTTCCCAGAGTTAGCAATATATAGAGAGGATAGCTTCAACCTGTCGGGCCGAAGCGGTACCGAGGTGGTTCAAGCAAGGATGGTGTCAGCCGGCTTCTTCAGGATACTCCGTATCCCGCCGCTTCTCGGCCGCGAATTCACGCCCCAGGATGACCATTTGGGCGCAGCGCCCACCGCGATTCTGGACTACAGCTTCTGGCGGCGGCGCTACGGCGGCAATCCTGACATTGTAGGTAAATCCATCACGATGGATGACCAGAGCTACAGTGTGATCGGCATCCTGCCCAAAAACTTCTGGTTCTTCGACCGCCAGGACGTCTACGTTCCTATCGGCATTTATGACAGATCGTGGCTAAAAAATCGTGATGAGCGGGATGGAACTCGGGTAGTGGCTCGTCTCGATCACAGCGCGACGGCGGGACAGGCGCAGGCGGATATGACGGATATCGCCCGTCACCTGGCGCAAGAGTATCCCAAAGCCGACGCCGGCTGTGGTATCACGGTGATGCCACTACCCCACTACGCGGTTCAGAACATTCGCGCCACGCTTTACCTCCTGCTCGGCGCCGTCTGCTTCGTCTTGCTGATTGCTTGCGTCAACGTAGCCAACCTGCTTTTGAGCCGGTCGGCGACGCGCGAAAAGGAGATGGCCATCCGCGCGGCGCTCGGAGCGAGGCGCACGCGAGTGGTCCGGCAACTCCTCACTGAAAGCGTTTTGCTGGCGCTGTTTGGCGGGGCCTTCGGAATATTGCTCGCCGTCTGGGGCACGCACGGGCTTCTTTCCTTCGTCCCGGGGGAACTGCCGCGCGCCGAAAACGTGGGCTTAGACGTGGGTGTTCTTCTCTTTGTCGTCGCCGTCTCGGTCATCACCGGTTTGCTTTTCGGGATCGCCCCTGCGTTCCGCTCCGCCCAAACGGACTTGGTTGGCTCGCTTCAGGAAGGCAGCCGGGGCTCGACGGGCCGGCGTCACGGCCTTCAGAATGGACTCGTGGTAGCCGAAGTTGGCTTGGCTTTGATGCTGCTGATGGCGTCAGGGTTGACCTTGCGAACTATTCTGCGCCTCAATCACGTAAACACCGGATTTGATACCAGTAGTGCGCTGGCCTTCGACGTATCCCTTCCGCCCGCGCGGTATCAGGCTGGCCCTGCTAATCGGGCTTTCTACAAGGAGCTGACTGACCGCCTGGGTCAGGTGCCTGGCGTTCGCGCCGTAGGCACAAATCAAGACATGCCGATGACCAGTAACGACAGCGAATGGGACTTCTACGTCGAGGGAAGGCCTAAGCCTCAGCCTCAGGACCTGCCTTGGGCTATGTTTTACATGGCGAGCCCCGGTTACCTGCGCGCGATGGGCATCAGCCTGCTTCACGGCCGTTTTTTCACTGATCAGGACACGCTGAGGTCGCGGCGTGTTGCGGCAATCGACGACGCGCTGGCCCGCAAATTCTTTCCTCATCAAGATCCGCTCGGGCAGCAGATTGCCATTCCTTTTCCAGGATTCGAGGCGCCATGGACCATTGTGGGTGTCGTCCATCATATTAAGCATTTTGGGCCCGCCGGTCCCAGAAACTGGGAAGTCAATGAGGCACTGTATGTGCCGATGGCACAGATTCCCGACAAGTTTTACCGGATGGGCGGCGTTGTGAACTTGACACTTGTGGTGCGCACTTCGGTGAACCCCGAAAGTGTGACCGCTTCAGTCAGGCGTGTGGTCCACAGTATCGACAGCGGTGTGGCCGTGAACGACGTGCATACCATGAGCGACCTGCTTCGTTTGTCCCTGGCCGCGCAGCGCCTTACCGCACTGTTGCTCGGCATTTTTGCCGCGCTGGCGTTGATCCTGGCCTCGGTCGGGATTTATGGCGTGATCTCATACTCGGTGGCTCAGCGAACCCACGAGATTGGCATCCGGATGGCACTGGGCGCACAGCAGCGTAGCGTGTTGCTTTGGGTGGTCAAGCAGGGCATGACGCTGGCTCTGGGCGGGCTTGCGGCGGGAATGATGGCCGCTCTCTTCGCGACTCAGTTCTTGGCCAACATGCTTTACGGCATCAGCGCGACGGATCCGCTTACGTTCATCGTTGTGTCCTTCGTTTTGGTGGCTGTCGCATTCCTGGCGTGTTATATACCCGCGCGCCGCGCCACCAAGGTGGATCCGGTCGTCGCGCTGCGGTACGAATGATTGTCGATTTTCGATCGCCGATTGCCGAATCAGGATCAGCCACCAGCGCTCAGCAGTCAGCAGCCGGGCAATGGTGGTCAGCTCCGGCCCAGGGAAGATGCCATGCGAAGGCAGTTCACAACTTACAGTGGGTCGAAGCATCCGATTGAAGTTGTTGGGATCGCCCGCGACAGCAAGTACCGCGATGCGCTGGCCAAAGCTCCTTCCTATTTTTACGTTCCCTTGGCTCAGAACTATATTTCGCTCGAAACGCTGCAAGTGCGCAGCTTGCGGCCGCCCGGCCCGATGATCCGCGACGTGGAAAAACAAATTCACGAGCTTGCTCCCGGATTGCCCGTTTTCGGCGTCCAAACTATGGAGCAGACTCTGAATGGCGGATTCACGGGGTTCTATGCCTTTCATCTGGGCGCATACCTGGCCGCCGCGCTGGGAATACTGGAGTTGATCCTCGCTATTATCGGCGTCTATGGAGTGATTTCCTATAGTGCAAGCCAGCGGACGCACGAAATCGGCATTCGCATGGCCCTTGGCGCCCGCCCGCGCGATGTTTGGAAAATCGTGT
>JASHOS010000258.1 GCA_030040995.1 Terriglobia bacterium
ATTGAAGGCGAAGAAGGATTCGGATCCCGACTGACAGCGATCGGAATGGCCGACGGTCACCGTCATGCCGTGGCGCCCTTGGAAACGAACGGCTCCCGCCAGAAAATCATTGCCGCCCTTCGCCCTTTCCTTGAGGAGCGCGGCCGCAGGAAAATCGTCCACAATTCCAAACTGCTTCGCTTGCTCCTCAAGCAGGAAGGCGTAGCCGTTTCCGAAGTCACGGACGATCCTTTGCTTTACTCGTTCCTGCTCGAACCGCTCGCTGCGTCGCACGCTCTGCCGGACGTCATGCTGCGCCGCAAGGGAGTGAAGACGGCCGATTCCGCGGGCGAGGCCGCCGCCTGCGCTTGGGAGTTGGCGGACTTGCTCGGTCCAGAAGCCAGCCAGAAAGGCTTGCGGCCGCTCTATGAACAGATCGAGCTTCCGCTGGCCGAAGTGCTTGTGGATTTGGAAACGGCGGGGATTCGGATCGATCCAGCCATTCTCGGAGAAATGTCGCGCGAGTTCGAAAAAAATCTCACCACGCTGACGCAACAGATCTATGGCCTTGCCGGCGAAGCCTTCGACGTGGATTCGCCCCGCCAGCTCGGCGAGATTCTCTTCGGCAAGCTCAAACTGCCCGGCGGGAAGAAGCTTCGTAAGAGCGGCCAGTATTCCACGGAAGCAGCCGTCCTGGAAGCGCTCGCGCAGCAATACGAGCTGCCGAGCCGCATTCTCGAATACCGGACGCGCGCCAAGCTGAAATCCACTTACGTGGATGCTTTGCCTCGCTTCATCAATCCGGAAACACAGCGTCTGCATTCGAATTTCAATCAAGCCGGCTCGCGCACCGGGCGCCTTTCTTCTTCGAATCCTAACTTGCAGAATATCCCGGTGGGCGATGAATTCGGACTGCTCATCCGCTCGGCTTTTGTCGCCGAGCCGGGCTGGCGGCTGATTACCGCGGATTACTCGCAGATCGAACTGCGCGTGCTCGCCCATATGTCGGAAGACCCACTCTTGATTGAATCGTTCACCCGCAACGAGGACATTCACTCCCGGACGGCCCAGGAGCTTTTTGGCGTCGTGCCCGCATTACAAACCCACGAGCACCGCAGGATGGCGAAGGCCATCAATTACGGCGTGATTTACGGTCTCAGCTCGTTCGGGCTTGCGCAGCGAACTGGGACGAGCAAAACCGAGGCGCAGCACTATATTGACGAATACTTCCGCCGCTACCGCAAGGTGGACGAATTCCTCGCAGCCTGCGTGGAGCAGGCGCGCGCGACAGGAGAAGTGCGGACTCTCTTTGGCCGGCTCCGGCCCATCCCCGAGATTCGCAGCCATGATGCGCCTTCACGAAACCGCGCCGAGCGCGAGGCCATGAATACACCCCTGCAAGGGACCGCCGCCGATCTGTTGAAGCTGGCTATGGTGAAAACGCACGTCCGGCTGCAGGAAGCAAAGATGCAAACGCGCATGATCCTTACCGTCCATGATGAGCTGGTGTTCGAGGCTCCGCAATCCGAGGTGGACTCCGCAATGGCGGCTGTACGGGAGGAAATGGAGGGCGTTTACGCGCTCAAGGTTCCATTACGGGTGGAAGTTGGCGTGGGCCTGAACTGGCGCGACGCCAAATAACCTAGGGTTGAGAAAGCTATCAGGACGGATGACAGAACCCAACGCTTCGCGTAGAATCACGTAAAGGATGGGGTCGATGAGGTGAAGCCTATGAAAGTGGTCTTGAGCCCGGAACTAGAGGAACTTGTGAATGGCAAAGTGCGGCTCGGGCTGTACCCAACTCCTGAAGCGGTAGTTGAAGATGCCTTGCATCTCCTGCGGGAGAAGGACCAAACGGAGGCGCGGATGGAGGAGCTGTTGCAAGAGGCGGAGGACAGCGGTCCCGGGACGGCAATGACCGAAGAAGACTGGGAGGATATCCGTCGCCAGGTCCGCGAACGGAGCGCGGAACGAAGATCCTGATGAGCTTGAGGGTTCTTCGAACGCCTCGCGCCAAAAGGGATCTCGCTGAAGTTGCATCCTTTCTCGCTGAAGAGAGTTTTCAGGTCTCCGAACGGTTCCTCGATTCTGCACAAGTTACCTTTCTGGCTCTCGCCAAGATGCCGAGAATTGGAGTGTCGCAGGAGTTCCGAAGTGGCAGGTTCAACGACGTTCGAATGTGGCGCGTGCGGGATTTCGAGAAGTTCCTCGTTTTCTATAGGGTGCTCACGGACGCCATAGTCGTCCTTCGCGTCATTCACGGCGCGAGGGACATTGAGAGCCTCTTCCGCTGACCGCCGAGCCGCCCTAATATTTCAACACCGCGTGTATGTCGTACTGCCGGATTTTCTCCCGGCCCTTGAGAAATTCGAGCTCGATGAGAAACCCTAGCCCGGCTACGCGGCCATTGAGCTGCTCAACGAGACCCGCTACGGCGGCGGCCGTTCCCCCTGTGGCCAGGAGGTCGTCAATTATCAGAACGCTGTTCGCGTCCCCGATGGCGTCGCGGTGGACTTCCAGCGAGTCAGTACCGTATTCAAGTTGATAGGCCGCGCTCGCAACCTCTGCCGGAAGCTTTTTGGCCTTGCGCACGGGCACGAAGCCTGCATTGAGCCGGTAAGCAACCATAGGCGCGAAAATAAAGCCGCGCGCTTCAATCCCTATAACCCGGTCAATGTTTCTTCCGACGTAGTGATTAGCCAATGCATCTACGGCGCGGTGCAGACCGATGGGATCCTTAAGCAGCGTCGTGATGTCGTAAAACAGGATTCCCGGCTTGGGGAAATCCGGCACTTCGCGGATCAGCCGCTTGAGCTCTTGCACACGTCCTCCTGGTTATTTACCCGGCTTCAGACGCTCGCCTCGATCACGAAGCGCGAGTATTCAGCATTCACCTGGGCCTCCTTTTCCTTGACGCCCGTCACGCGCGCTCCGGAAGGCCCCTCAGAGAGGCGCAACTTGAAATCCTGCACCGCCCTTTCCTCGCCGATTGCATAAACTTCCACCTTGCCGTCGGATCGATTTCGGACGAAGCCACGCACTTGCAGCCGGTTCGCCTCCCTCTCGGCAAAGAACCGGTATCCTACCCCTTGCACCCACCCGGAAATCAAAAAAAAGCGCGCAATAGCCATACCAGCTATCAGCTACCAGCGGTCAGCAACAAGCGATCGGAGTCCCAGCTCGGACCCCGTAATCTCTCCGTTTCGGGTGCAATCGTAGCAACGGGTCTACCCCACGTTTGTCCAAATTACGTCTCAGATCTTTCGAGGCGACGGGCGGCATAGCCGCTCTTAAGGGCCGGCGCGGTTCGGCTAATTTGGACCGCGTTAGGCTTACCCCACCACACAGAATGGCGGCATAAAGCCGCCTCCCACGCACCGAAACTGAGAACGCGTGAATTAACCCCACACTATTTACTTTACCGTGGCTAGGATCTTCGAAGGAGCGTTCTGAAACGTCTGATCATGTCCTGGAACAATCACTCCGGCGATCTCGAGAATTCGCTCGCGATCCTGCTGGTATTGGGGACGGCAGTAGGGGATCATGGTTAGCACCTGATCGTCGTGAGCCCGTGTCAGAAGAGCGTCTCCCGCAATCACGACTTGTTGCTGATCGGTGTTAAGGATGAGCGAAGCGTGTCCGGGAACGTGCCCGGAAGTCAGCATAACGTCGATGCCATACGGTAGACCGCACGTTTCGATCCACCGGAACTGTGTTCGTGACCCCACGTGTTCGCTGTTCCACCAGCGCAAGGCGATTTTGCGAAGCTTCTCCATACGCTGCTTCGCGTTTTCATATTCGAAGACCTCGGGGTAATACTTCAAAACCAACCGCTCCCAGTCTGTACATGCGAGATCCGAATAGAGGGAATGGCACCAGTCAAAGGACTGCTGGGTGGCAAAGATCAAACTTCCGGGGAAAAGAGAGTTGTTCGAAACGTGATCGATGTGGAAATGGGTGTTGATAATGCGTTTGATACCGGAAGGCGCGAGCCCTCGATGCTCCAAAGCGGTTAGAAGTTGATGCGCATCGTGGGGAAGGCCGGTATCGACCAGAATCCGCTCGCTGCCGTTCGATAAAAGCACCGAACTGGCGCCCCGCCAGCTCCCCGCCAGAAGCACGTCAATCTTCCAATGCGAATTCAACATGAAACTGTGCGGGAACAGCCGCGGCTAAACAGGCTGCGGAAAAGCCTTCGGAATTGCCATCTCTAGCGGTTATCAATCGCGACGTATCTCTGATTTACAGGCCCTGTGTATTCCGCCAGAGGCCGGATCAGCTTATTATTCGCGTACTGCTCGAGCACGTGCGCCGTCCAGCCCGCAATGCGGCTCACCGCAAAAACTGGCGTATAAAGCTCCACCGGGATTCCCAGCACGTAGTAGGCTGACGCGGAATAGAAGTCGACGTTGGCGTTAATCTTCTTTTCGCGGATCATCATGTTTTCCACGGCACGGGATATCTCAAACCACTTCAGGTTGCCGGTGCGGCGTCCCAAATCCTCGGACATCTTTCGCAAAACGGTCGCCCGCGGGTCCTCGGTATGGTACACGCGATGGCCAAAGCCCATCACCTTGGCTTTCTGCTCGAGGAGGTTGCGCACGAAAGGCTCGGCACGGTCCAGCGTTCCAATTTCCAGCAGCATGCGCATCACCTGCTCGTTGGCGCCCCCGTGAAGAGGGCCTTTCAAAGTGCCTATAGCGGAGGTGATGGCGGAATGTAAATCGGAAAGGGTCGAGGCCGTCACGCGCGCCGCAAATGTGGACGCGTTGAAGCTGTGATCGGCATGTAAAATCAAGGCTACGTCGAAGCTGCGAGCGTCGCCCGGGTGCGGAGTCTCGCCTTTTAGCATGTAGAGAAAATTGGCGGCGTGATTGAGCGTGGGGTCCGGCGCTATAGGCTCCTCGCCGTTCCTTACCCTGGCGAATGCCGCCACGAGCGTTCCCATTTGCGCTGTCAAGCGCATCGCCTTCCGGCGATTGGCCTCGGGAGACATATCCTCCGCTTCAGGATCGTAAAGGGACAGAGCGGAAATCAAAGTTCGCAGCGTCTCCATAGGATGCTGCGCGGGCGGGAGCTCTCTCAGAAGAGCGAGAATCTCCCCGGCAAGCTGACGGTTCTCACTTAATTCTTCCTGTAGGGTATCTAGTTCCTTGCGGCCCGGCATCCTCCCGTGCCAGAGGAGGTAGACGGCCTCTTCGAACGTCGAATGAACCGCAAGGTCGTGAATGTCGTAACCCCGATACGTAAGTTTGCCGTGCTCGCCGTCAATCGAACAAATGTCCGACTGGGCGATGATCACTCCTTGCAAGCCAACCTTAACTTCTGCTTTAGCTTCCGCCATTGAAAATGCCTCGGGTGTGGTATCGGCGACCGTTAGAAATCATCATACCTTATGCCCGCAAACCAAACAATGCCGTGGCGCGTGTAATATTAAAACCATGAAATGGAATCGGATGGTTGTCCCAGCCGCTTCACTCGTCGCTTTGACGCTCCTCGGTGGAGCGGCCCGGGCATTCAGTCAAACCCACCCGCCCGAAAACGCCAAAATTGAGCGAAACGCCGAACTTCAGGCGCAACAAGGCGTGCGCCAGATGATGAATGGCCGCCTGAACGCCGCCGTCTCGACTTTCCAGGGCATCGAAAGAGAAGATCCGGCTTCTCCCCTCGGCTATCTTCTTGAGGCAGACGCTACCTGGTGGAAAATTTACTACAGCACCGCAAACCTCATCGATCCCGACGTTTTCGATGTGGTCTATTCGGAGAGCACGCCTTACGACATGCATTTCGACAGCCTGGTGAAGACCGCTATTCGTCAGGCGGAGAACAGAATCCAGGCCAGGCAAGAGGTGGCAAAGAGCTGCCTTTATGAAGGCATGTCCTACGCGCTCGAAGCCCGCCTCGCAGGTTTGCGAGCGCAAGACCTGGCCACAGCGCGCGCGGGCAAAAAGATGCGCGCACTATTGCTCAAAGCTCTTGCGCTCAATCCCAGCCTTACGGACGCCGACGCCGGCCTCGGCTTATATAACTACTTTATAGCGACGCTGCCTGCCATCGTCAGAATGCTGCGGTTTCTGATCGGGTTGCCGGGCGGCAGCCGGCAAGTGGGCTTGCAGGAACTCTATAAGGCCGCGCAGCAGGGGCAATTCGTTCGCGCTGAAGCCAAGTTTTACCTCGCTAAAGACTTTACGCGAAAGGGCGAGCTTCAATTCACCAAGTCTCTGCAACTGTTTCAGGAGCTCCGTCAGGAATTTCCGGAAAACCCCTTCTGGGACTTGCTGACAGGAAGCATTTATATGCGGCTCGGCGACAGGCGGAACGGAGAGGCGCTCTACCGGAAAGCTTCGGCCGAAACCGTGAACGGAAACAGCCTGGTTCGAAAGGCCGTTCACCGCCAGGTCACCGCGGCCCTCGAGCGGCTGCATCCCGGAGAAAAATTCTAATAGTCTCCCATTTCGCTTAGGCGGCTGAGCTTTACCCACATCTTCGGCTGGGCACGGAGGGTGGACGTGCAGGGCGTGTCCTCGCGAGAAACTGGATGATCGGAGTCTTCCCTCTCCCTCGGGAGAGGGCGGGCCGCGGCCGGCGCGGGCCGGGTGAGGGGCTCTGTTCGTGCACCGGCAGGCCGGCGTTTTTTACAGGTCTGCGGTTTTTATCCCCGGAACTCGAGAAGAGCCGCAGACTCTCTGAAATGCGAGAGTCTGCGCTACCCGGACTACCACATTCGGCCGGTGTTATCGACGGATTGGGGTTTCGTGTTATCCTCTTCGAAAGCACGCGCCCATTGTGAAAGGAAACTGCTCTTGTCCATCGAGGTCCCACAGCCTGTCCCTTCAAGGCCACAGGCGTCGCCTCCGGCGGTCTCCGTTTCGATTGCCGCGCAGACGGATACGGGCCGCAAACGGCAAAACAACGAAGATAAGTGTCTTGTCCTTTCGCTGGACGAGCAGAGGAACTACGACGGCCCGATGGCTGCGACCTTCAGCCTTGGACCTTTAGGCGTTCTCCTCGCCGTCGCCGACGGCATGGGTGGACACCAGTTTGGAGAGGTCGCGAGCGCGCTTTGCATGATGGCTTTGACCAGGGAAATATTGGCCTTGGTTGCGGACGGCCGCATCCCCGCTGAGGATTCTTCCACGCTTCTTGGCGAGACTGTGCAGACGGTTAACGAAGCCGTCTACACGGTTGCCGGACAGAAGCCCGAATTGAACGGCATGGGAACTACACTGACCGCCGCATGGGTCACGGGCAGCCAGGTCGAGCTGGCTCAGGTGGGCGACTCGCGCGCTTACCGTTTCCGGCAAAACGGATTGGTGCTTCTTACCGAAGATCAAACGGTCGGGAACCTGATGCAGGCGGAAAATCGCGGCTCATCGCTGAGCGCCCAAGTGAAAGATATGCTAACTCAGGCAGTTGGCGCTCAACCCAAGGTCGCCGTCGCACTCACCCATTCGCCGCTTGCTCGTGGCGATTGTCTCTTGCTTTGCTGCGACGGCCTTTACAAAGTGGTTGCCGCCGAAGAAATCATTGAAATCCTCGACCTTCCCGTATCGCTCCAGGCCAAAGCCGAAAGATTGGTAGCACGCGCTAACGAGAACGGAGGTCCTGACAACATCTCCGTCATTCTCGCCGAGCTCAAGTAATCGGGAGGGGCATCGTTGCAGGGCGAAACCCCCACCGGACGTTTCGAGGCAGGCCGCCTATATCGGCAACTGACGGCCGGCATATCCGAGGCAATCCGCGCCTGGAAGGCTAAAAGCCACTTTGGGCCGAGCCTCCGCTACTTGATGGGAACCGAGGCGCATGTCTACGCATTCGCCATCGCCGCCAATGCCTTGCTCTCCTTTTTTCCATTCGTCTTGATCCTTCTCGGTCTTTGCCGGAATTGGCTGCACTGGCAAGGCTCTTATAGCGCGATACTCGACCTGCTTCGGGCTAATTTGCCCTCCGGGGCAGATTTCGTGGTCCACGACCTCACGGCGCTGGTTGGGGGCCGTCAGCGGGTTCAAGTGGTGTCCGTATTATTCATGTTTTACGCCAGCTCGGGAGTCTTTTTGCCTCTGGAGGTAGCGCTCAACAAGGTCTGGAACATCGAGCGCAATCGCAACCTCTTCATGAATATTCTGATCTCCTTCTGCCTGGCAATCTTTTCCGGACTGGTTGCCCTTCTCTCCGCCGCAGCCGCAGGAGGCGTTCTCCACGCGCTGTCCTTTCTGTTCGGCTGGCTTCCCTGGCACATCATTGTCAACGCCTTTTCCCGCATCGCGCTGGAAGCTCTGTCCATTCCACTGATGATTGTTATCTACTTCGCGATCTATTACGTGCTGCCCCACGGCAAAGTCGCAGCGCGTCAAGTGCTGCCTGCCGCAATCGTCGCTGGCATCGCAACCGAAATCATTAAGGTGATTTATTTTTTGACGCTTCCGCTCTTCAGGTTCCGTGAAACCTACGGGCCCTTCGCCGTCCCGGTAATTTTACTCTTTTGGGCTTACGTCGGCTCAATGGTTATGCTGTGGGGCGCCCACTTCTCCGCGCAAGGCTCGACCCCGCACAGCCAGGCAGCATAGATGTGCTTTTAGGCGCGCAATTTGCGGTAGGCTTCGAGGCAAAGACGGGCGGTTTCGAGCTCCGGGTACCTGCTGCCTTCCTGCTCGATCAGATAATAGCGAACGCCCCCTCGGCTCTCGGCTGCGGCGAAGAGCTTCTTCCAGGGCGTCACGCCCTCTCCAAATAATACGCTGTATCCCCCCTGAGGCGACCAGTCCTTTAAATGCATCGAGCGGATGCGGCCCGGATTCTGGTTGACCCAGGCCACCGGGTCGCTTCCTGCGGCGACGCAGGTGCCTACGTCAAGTTGCAGCATGATGCTCCTGTCGGTGTTCGCGGCCAGCACGTGCATCGGCTTTTGCCCGTTAATCGGCCGCCATTCGGCATCATGATTGTGGTAGCCGGCGTGCAGCCCGTGCCCCTCGAGCGTGCGGTTAGCCTTATTTAATGTCTCGGCCACCCGCTTCCACCCGTCCAGGGTTGCAACGTCGCCGGGAGACGCCAGTACCACGTACCACGTACCGAGAATATGGTTAAGCTCGATAGCTTTGCCGATTCCTTCCGCCGTGAACGATGTAAGGTCGTTGTGAGTGGAGTGGCAGCTAATGCCTAGCTTGTCCAACTCCTTGCGGACTTGCCGGGCGTAATCGGGTGTCCAGCTATAGTAAGGCGCAAAGAATTCCACGCAAGGATAGCCCATTTTGGCTACTGCCCGCACCGTTCCCGGTAAGTCTCGTGCCAGTTGATGCCGAACGGAGTACAACTCCAGCCCAACAGGGATTCTTCGGCTGGCGCCCTTCGCGGCTGCGACCGGGGCCGCGGCTGCAAGGGCGAGAAATGAACGGCGTGAAAGCGTATTCTTGTTTTTCATGGCGAAGACACAATATCATAAATGCGGACGAACACGAAACACCCCGCCCGGTCTGTACAAGAAGAAAAGCGCGTTGAGATGCGGTACGGTTTATGAAGAATAAGGTCTGGAGAGCCGTAGTCGAAATCGGCTTTATCATTTTTCTATTTTATTCCAACCTGCTGATGGGGGAGTTTGAGCGCTCGGCTCGGGGTAAGAAAATGGGTTTGGCTTGGGCTGCTAAGGACATTCTCACCGAGGAAAATTTCCTGATTGCCGGA
>JASHOS010000259.1 GCA_030040995.1 Terriglobia bacterium
CTGGCTTTTGCCTCTTCATGGGAATCAAGCCCTGGCTGTGACACGCGTCTGGGCGCATCCCCTTTTAGCCGCCCTGCCCGGCGGGTGGCGCAGACATTGTCATTTAATGCCTGCGATCAGCGAAGCTGAGGGAGGTTAGAAACGGCGTCTGGCGCAGAGCCTATCAGGTCCGCGAACAAGCGACAATGAGCCCGAGCGGGTAGCGCAGAGTTTCTGCCTTTGAGACTCTGCGGCTTTTTATGTGGGGCCTCAAGGGATTGTATGATCGCGCGCGAACCTCGTCGAGCCCGCTGGCTGACGCCGGACCCGCTCGGTGGGCAGATCACGAATCCGCAGTCCCTGAACCGCTACGCCTACGCCCTCAACAACCCCACCACGCTCATTGACCCCTTGGGGCTGCAGGCGGGCTACTGTGGTAGCCTCACATACGGCCACGGGCTGGGGATGTGTCAGACTGAGGCCAACGGGGTCATCATGGCTGAGAGCTCGCTCGGCGACAGTACCTGGGATCCCTTCGACCTGATGAATATCCCGGTATCCAACGCGGGGCCGGGCGGGACAATCTACATGCCGGGGATTCCTGGGTCTGCCGGAGAGGATATTTTCTCATCCGGCTGGGGCGACTACGGGTTACTGGCGGAAGCGCCGCGGGCGGGAGCGGCGCTGCAAACAACGGGAGTTGGCTCCAGCAGGGTTTAGGCTACCTGAAAAGTCACCCGGTGTTCATCTCAGTGAACGAAATGCTTGCGGCGCAATTTACCATGCAATGGTCGACGAAGACGGTCTGCGCCAACTTAGGCGCTGGGGTTCCCGTCCCACCAACTAAAGCGATTACCGTAGGCGTCTACAACAGCGGCAATATGTTGAACTGGACGAACGTCCTCAGCAGCCGCGGCTACTCTTTTGGATCGAACCTGGTCGTGGGGTACCAAGCCTCAACCAATTCCTCTGGAACTATCGGCGGACCAACCCTGTCTGGTGTTGGGCTTTCTGGTTCGTTCACATACGGCGGGTGCATGACCGTCCCGTAACAGAAAGCGAGAGGTCATTGGGAGGAACCGCATGCTGATCTTGGTAATGATGCTGCTGATCGGGTTGCTCGCTGGATTTTGGGGATCCCTGATGTGCTTTTTCCCTGCGCGATGGGAGAAGCTTACAGAACTGGTGAGCTTCGCCCCTCGCTGGACCGCTCCGAGCCGCAAACGCCCGCGTCCCCTTCTCCGGTTCGGCAACCGCATCGCCGGTCTGGTTATTCTAGCGGTGGGTTGCTGGTTCGCGTACATGGCGTCTTCAGAGATTTATCTTGTGCTCACTGGGCGAGCGACAATCCACGCGTTGCGGCCAACGAGCGGGACGCTTCACAACACCCCGGCACCGAGCATAACGGCGCTTTCGATCTTCGTGATCGCAGCAGGCGTACTGATGGCCGTTTTCCCAGCAAAGGCCGTGACGGTCTTTGAACGCGTCTGGCCCGCCGGGCGATCAATAACGCCATCGGCCGCTCCAAACGTAGTGCTGTTTGTCAGGCTGTGTGGCGTGTTCTTCGCGTTCGCTGCGTTTATGTCTTTGATCCACTGATTGTCGGGGAGATCCGCGTCTGAATCGCCTGAGCGCTTAGTGCAGCGCGGCCTTCCGGCCGCAACCAAACCTGCACGCGACAAGGCTTTTTCTGTGCGGCCTCGTTTGTAGGGATCGCATCTCCGCGACTGAAAACCGTCGAACCTGCTCGTGGACGGCGGATCCCCTGGGGGGGGGGCAGATCACGAATCCGCAGTCCCTCAACCGCTACGCCTACGCCCTCAACAACCCCACAACACTGATTGACCCGATAGGGCTGCAAGTGGGCTACTGTGGTAGCCTCACATACGGCCACGGGCTGGGGATGTGTCAGACTGAGGCCAACGGGGTCATCATGGCTGAGAGCTCGCTCGGCGACAGTACCTGGGATCCCTTCGACCTGATGAATATCCCGGTATCCAACGCGGGGCCGGGCGGGACAATCTACGTGCCGGGGATTCCTGGGTCTGCCGGAGAGGATATTTTCTCATCCGGCTGGGGTGACTACGGGTTACTGGCGGAAGCGGGCACGGAGCAGTCGCTGGGAATCAACTACTCGTCTCCTGGCGAGATCGACCTCTCGAGCGGCAACGCTTTCCTAACGTTCGGCGCTCAAGTCGCTGCCCAGTCCGGCGGAAGCGCCGCGGGCGGCGCGCTCCCGTTGCCCAGACTGACTGCACCGAGCCTTCAGGCGCTGCCAGCAAGTCAGCCCGGAACTTTCCGGCGAGTGTCCTGCACTGTCAGCCGAGCGCACAACGAATTGACACAATTGTTCTCAATCGACGAAACCTTGGCTCCCTTTGAAGCACGCATCGTACCTGCCGCCGGAATGATCGTGGCAGGAACAGGTGTAGCCCTGGCTTCCTCCGTGGCGATCTACTTAGTTCCCTCTTCCGCCGTAATTGCTGGCCCGGTTGGGCTTGGAGGCCTCGGCCTTGCTGGCGAAGGGGCGTATTACGGCGCGACAGGGCGGATATACGTGCCTGGGTCATGCCAGTAGTCACGAGGGCTACGATGAGTACCTTTTGAAAGGAAGAATATGACGGTCCGGCAAAAATATACATCTTGGTATGCTGGAGGTATGGTTTTTTGGGCCATTAGTTTTTACTTCGTAGGACATCAGGTGCTCGGATGGCCTCTGCTGTCCCTCGGAATTGCCTATTTAGCCTTGGCTGGCCTCCTGGGTGTAATCCAGATTTCCATGTACCTTTCTGAGCGAATACGCGATTATCGGGCCCGACTGCGCCGGAGGGCAGAGATAACCGCAGGCTTATGGCTGATAACCAGCGTGAGCGTCCTTATATGGCTGGTGAGCCAAAACCTGATGCCGTGGCGACTTGCTTTAATTTTCTTCGCAGTGGGAGCCTCGCTGGGTTTCGCGTCGCTCTGGGTAGGCTATCGGTTGACGCTCAGATGGCGAATTGGGAGGCGCCCCGAGGACAGTTTGAACTGAAATGCGCCGTGGCAGGGGGAAAGCTGGGCGAGTGGCGCAGACATTGTCATTTAATGTCTGCGATCAGCGAAGCTGAGAGGGGTTGGGATGGCGCCGCAACCGCCCTGTCTTGAAAATCTCGGCCAGGACCCCCTCACCCGGCGCTGCGCGCCGCCCTCTCCCCCCAAGGGGGCGATGGCAGAGGTTATTTTCGTAGCTTCGCGGGTGTCGCGATGCGACATGACCAGCTGATACTACGGCGAGCATCACATTCGCTAACTAAGCACCAACACGTCCCGCCGGCCGCGTTTTCCCGATCTGGGAGCGCTGTTGGCCCGCATGACGCCAGCAAGAACCTCTCGCTTGGCGAGACCGCAGACACTCGTCTGCGCCACCCGGCGACTTTGCGCGCGACTTGAAGGTGGTGACGAGCCATAGCGTCAGGACAAAACCCACTTTGGCCGTCCACGCTGTAGCAGGCAACTCCGGAGAAACTACATCAGGCGGGTTGAACCCGTAAGGAAGCGGTCAACGGCCCGTGCGGCTTGGCGTCCTTCGTGGATCGCCCAGACGACCAGGGACTGGCCGCGCCGCGTATCGCCCGCCGCGAATACGCCCGGAACAGAAGTCATGTAATTTGCGTTTGTGGCCACGTTGCCACGGGCGTCGAGATTCACGCCTAATTGCTCGAGCGCGCCTCCGCGCACCGGGCCGGTAAAGCCCATCGCGAGCAGCACCAACTCCGCGTCGATAGCAAACTCCGTCCCTGGAACGGCTTCGAATTTCGGAGGCGAGCCCACACGGACGGCGTGCAGTTGGCGCACCCGGCCGTGTTCGTCTCCCGTGAAGCGCGTCGTAGCAAGCGACCAGTCCCGCAGGCCGCCTTCTTCGTGCGAGCTTTCGGCCCGCAACTGGAGAGGCCACAGCGGCCAAGGGGTAAGCGGCGAGCGTTCGAGCGGGGGCATGGGCATGATTTCGAATTGGCGAACCGACCGCGCCCTTTGTCGGTGCGTCGTGCCCAAGCAGTCCGCGCCCGTATCACCGCCACCAATAATAACCACGTTTTTCCCGGTGGCGAGAATCGGTTCTTCGACCGCATCGCCGGCGTTGCGTTTGTTTTGCTGGGGAAGAAATTCCATGGCGAAATGGATACCGTGAAGGTCCCGGCCTCGAACCGCAAGGTCCCGCGGCTCTTCCGCGCCGCCGGCGAGAAGCAGCGCATCGAAATCCTTCCGTAAGTCTCCCGCTGCGACGTTCCTGCCCACATGGGCGCACGTTTCGAACCGCACGCCTTCAGCAATCATCTGCTCGATGCGCCGGTCCAGGATGTGCTTTTCCAGCTTGAAATCGGGAATTCCATACCGCAGCAGGCCACCGATCCGGTCCGCCTTTTCGAAAACCGTAACGTTATGTCCGGCGCGATTGAGTTGCTGCGCGGCGGCAAGGCCAGCCGGCCCCGAGCCGACAACGGCAACGCGGCGTCCTGATCGCGTGGCCGGAAGCTCCGGCACAATCCAGCCCTCTTTGAAGCCGCGCTCCACAATGGTTTTTTCAATCGTCTTGATGGTGACGGGCGGCTCGTTGATTCCGAGGACGCAGGCCGCCTCGCAAGGTGCCGGACATATGCGCCCTGTGAACTCGGGGAAGTTGTTTGTGGAGTGTAGAACGCGGAGGGCTTCTCGCCAGCGATTCTTATAGACCAGGTCGTTCCAATCGGGAATGATGTTGTTTACCGGACAGCCCGCGTGACAAAAGGGAATGCCGCAATCCATGCAGCGCGCTGCCTGGATCCGGACCTTCTCCTCCGGAAACGGATGATAGACCTCGAAAAAGTCGTTCACCCGCTCTTCCACGGCGCGGCGTGCCGGAGTTTCCCGTTCGTATTCTTTGAACCCGGTGATCTTACCCATAGAAGAAGCGATCAGAAGTCAGCTGTCAGCGATCAGCATTTCGCTACCCGCGCTCTTAGCCCTCCACCCGGAAGGGAAGAACGGCAGCGGGATTTCTAGTGTGTCCCGTGTATTCTTAACGGTCGTAGACCCTGGGTACCCCCCTCGCGCTGGTCAAGACGCTAAGCGCGAGCGGCCCCCCGAAGGCGCGGGGGGGATTGTCAAAGGTTAAGCGGGACAGAACGCTGGTGCGCGGTTGACGGCCAGCGGTCAGCGCGCGCCGGCAACCGCGGGACGCCGAGCACGCGTTTATATTCGTGCGGGAAAACCTTAACGAATTTCGCCAGCATATCTTCCCAATTTTCCAGGACCCAGCGCGCTTGGGGACTTCCCGTATACTCACTGTGCATTGAAATCAGCTGCTGCAGCATTTCGCAATCTTCTGGCGCGGTCACCGGCTCCAAGTCGACCTCGCGAGTATTGCATTTAACAGCTGCAAACTCGCCGGTAGAATCGAGGACGAACGCCACTCCTCCGGTCATCCCGGCGGCGAAGTTGCGGCCTGTCTTACCCAGCACCACCACGAGGCCTCGCGTCATATATTCGCACCCGTGGTCGCCCACTCCCTCGACGACCGCGGTCGCGCCGGAGTTCCGTACCGCGAAGCGCTCGCCCGCCATACCGTTGAAGAAAGCCTCGCCCTCAGTGGCGCCATAAAGGCTCACGTTGCCGATGAGGATGTTCTCTTCCGGGAGAAATTCCGAACCGCGCGGCGGGTAAACAATCAGCCGGCCGCCAGAAAGTCCCTTGCCGCAATAGTCGTTGGCTTCTCCTTCGAGCGTCAGCGTTACCCCGTGGACCAGGAACGCGCCAAAGCTTTGCCCTGCAGAGCCCGTAAAGTGCACCTGCAGAGTATCCGGAGGCAGTCCTCGAGCGCCATGGCGGCGGGCGATCTCGCCGCTGAGCATGCTGCCTACCGAGCGGTGCACGTTGCGTACGGGCAGACTTAGCGAGACCGGAGCGCAATGACGGATGGCGTCGTGCGCGTGCTCGATCAGGCTCACGTCGAGCGACTTCTCGATGCCGTGGTCCTGTTTTGTCTTCGAGCGGCGCGCCACGTGGCCCGGCACGGGCGGATTGTAGAGAATCGACGTGAGATCGATGCCCCTTGCCTTCCAATGGTCCACGTCCTTGCGCTGGGCGAGGCAATCCACCCGGCCCACCATTTCATCCATTTTGCGGAAACCGAGTTGGGCCATAATGGCGCGCAGGTCCTCCGCCACGTAAAAGAAATAATTGACCACGTGTTCGGGCTGTCCCTGAAATTTCTTGCGCAACTCCGGGTCCTGGGTAGCCACGCCTACGGGACAGGTGTTCAGATGGCACTTACGCATCATAATGCATCCCATCGCGATCAGGGGTGCGGTCGAAAAGCCAAACTCCTCGGCTCCGAGAAGCGCGGCAATAGCCACATCACGGCCAGTCTGCAGCTTGCCGTCCACCTGCAACCGCACCCGACCGCGGAGATCGTTCATCACCAGCACCTGTTGCGTTTCTGCAATCCCAAGTTCCCAGGGAATTCCCGCATGGCGGATCGAGCTGACGGGCGAGGCGCCGGTGCCGCCATCATATCCGCTAATGAGAATCACGTCAGCATGTGCCTTCGCCACGCCTGCCGCGACCGTGCCGACTCCGGCTTCGGCCACCAGCTTCACCGAAACGCGCGCCGCGGGATTCACCATTTTCAGGTCGTAAATCAGTTGCGCCAAATCCTCGATCGAGTAAATATCGTGATGCGGCGGAGGCGAAACCAGCGTGACGCCGGGAATGGAGTGGCGCACGCGGGCAATCACGTCATCCACCTTGTGGCCTGGCAACTGCCCTCCCTCGCCCGGTTTTGCGCCCTGCGCGATCTTAATTTGCAGATCATCGGCGTTCACCAGATAATGCGTCGTAACGCCAAACCGGGCCGACGCCACCTGCTTGATCCGGCTGCGGCGCAACGCGCCATCCGCATCCGGCTGGAAACGCGCCTCATCTTCGCCGCCTTCGCCCGTATTCGAACGGCCTCCCATGCGGTTCATAGCAATGGCCAGTGTCTCGTGCGCTTCCTTGCTGATCGAGCCAAAGGACATGGCGCCCGTGGCAAAGCGCTTGACGATTTCCGCCGCGGGTTCAACCTCCTCAAGCGGCGCCGCCGGACCCGCAGGCACGAGATCGAGCATGCCGCGAAGCATCATCAGATCGCGGTTTTGCTGGTTAATAGTCTCCGCGAACTCACGGAATGTCCCGAAATCAGACTTCCGAACCGCATGTTGCAACTTGCTCACCGTCACCGGATTTAGCAAATGGCGCTCGCCACCCACCCGGTATTGGTACTCACCTCCGATATCCAGTTCTCTCCCGGAGTCGCCCGCCGGCTGCATCGCGAACTCATGCTTCGTCAGCGCCTCGCGCGCCAGCACCTCCATGCTTACGCCCTCGATCCGCGACTGCGTGCCGGTGAAGTACCGTTCAACCAAAGGACGATTGAGACCGATCGCCTCAAAAATCTGCGCGCCCTGATAGCTTTGGAGCGTTGAGATGCCCATCTTCGAGAACACCTTCAACAGACCCTTATCGACCGCCTTCATATAATTTTTCAGGATTTTATCGAACGCATAGTCCGGCGGGAAATAGCCGTCTTTGAACAAATCTTCCAGAGTTTCGATAGCGAGATAAGGGTTTACGGCGCTCGCGCCGTATCCGAGCAATAGGGCAAAGTGCATGACCTCGCGCGGCTCTCCGGACTCCACGATGAGCGCAACCTGGTTGCGCGTTTCTTCCCGCACGAGGTGGTTGTGGACCGCCGAAAGCGCCAGCAGGCTCGGCAGGGGCGCATATTCCTGATCGATACCGCGATCGGAAAGGATCAAGAGCCGGTAGCCGGACTTGATCGCCATGGACGCCCGGCGGCAAAGCCGGTCAATGGATTTGCCCATCTCGACAATCCCATCCTCAACCGGAAAGTGCATCGGGAGCGTGGTGGCGAGAAAATCTCCCCAGCTCACCCGGCGCAGTTTTTCCAGGCGCCAGTTCGTGATGATGGGATGACGGAGCTTCAGCGTGTGACAATTTCGCGGCGACTCTTCCAGGATGTTTCCCTCGCTTCCGATATAGGTGTTCAGGGACATCACCAAGTCTTCCCGGATCGGGTCGGTAGGGGGATTCGTAACCTGCGCGAACATCTGCTTGAAATAGTTGAAAAGGAGCTGTGGTCGGTCCGAAAGACACGCCAGAGGCGTGTCTACGCCCATCGAACCGACCGGTTCTTCACCCTGAAGCCCCATGGGTCCAAGGATGAATTTCAAATCCTCGCTCGTATACCCAAAGGCGCGCTGGCGCATCAGGAGGGTATCGTGATTCGTAGGCTGAACGTTGGCGGGCGCAGGGAGATGGTCGAGGGTGATCTGATTCTCCCGGAGCCACTGAGCGTAAGGCTGGCGTGAGGCGAGCTGTTTCTTGATCTCTTCGTCGGAAATCAGGCGCTTCTGCTCCGTATCCACCAAGAGCATGCGCCCCGGCTCGAGGCGCCCTTTCATGCGCAGCGTTTCCGGAGGAACGGAAAGCACTCCGGCCTCCGAGGCCATAATAACCAGGCCGTCGTTGGTGACGAGGTACCGCCCGGGGCGCAGCCCGTTGCGATCAAGCTTGGCGCCAATCACGCGCCCGTCGGTGAACGCAACTGCAGCGGGGCCATCCCATGGCTCCATCAGAGAGGCGTGAAATTCGTAAAAGGCGCGAACGTCTTCCGGCATGGTGGGATCGTTGTCCCAGGCCTCGGGAATAAGCATTGACAGTACATGAGGCAGGCTGCGGCCTCCGAGCGCCAGCAGCTCCACCGCATTGTCGAGCATGGCGGAGTCGCTGCCGCCCGGCGTAATGATGGGCACGAGTTTCTTGATGTCGTCCCCGAACAGCGGTGAAGACAGCACGGATTGGCGGGCGTACATCCAGTTGATATTTCCGCGCAATGTGTTGATTTCCCCGTTGTGGCAAAGATAGCGATAAGGATGCGCCAGGTGCCAGGTGGGGAACGTATTCGTCGAGAAACGCTGGTGGACCAGGCAAAGCGCGCTCATCACTTCGGGATCAGAAAGTTCCTTATAGAAATGCGCGATCTGGGGTGCCAGCAGCAAGCCCTTATAAACAATCGTGCGCGAGGAAAGCGATGGAACGTAAAAGAAATCCCTTTCCTTCAGCTCGCTTTTCGAGAGTTCGGATTCGGCCCGCTTTCGCGCCACGTAGAGCTTACGCTCCAGCGCGTCCTGAGTGATCCCCTTGGGTCCGCGGATGAAAATCTGCTCGATGTAAGGTTGAGAGTTCCGCGCCAAGCGGCCGATGGCGTTAGCGTCAATCGGCGTGTCGCGCCAGCCCAGGACCTCCAGACCCTCTTCGCGAACCACCCGCTCCACAATGCCTTCGGCGAGCATCCGCTCGTGGCGGCCCACCGGCAGAAAAATCATCCCCACTCCGTATTCCCCCGGAGGAGGAAGCCGGAAGCCTAGCCGCGAACACTCGCGGTCGAAAAAGGCGTGTGGAATCTGAATCAGAACCCCTGCTCCGTCGCCCGTTTCCGGATCGCAGCCGCAGGCGCCGCGGTGAGTCAGATTGATGAGGATTTCGATGCCCTTGGTAATAATCTGGTGGGATTTACGGCCTTCGATGCTGGCGGCAAAACCTATTCCGCATGCATCGTGCTCATTCTGCGGATCGTAGAGACCACGGGCGGAAGGCAAGCCGGACGTGAATCGCCGTTGATGCGGAAGCTCCCTCTCGGATTGTGCGTCCGGGTATTTCGCCATGAGATAGGCCCGTAATCATAGGGTTGATCTAATTATGAGTGAATCGCTAGGCGCGCTGCAATCAATACTTTTTATCGGAACCATAAATGCGAAGGCGTTCAGCCGTATAACTCGCGCCGAATCGATGGGCCAGCAATCGATACGCTAGCTGGACCGGATATATATAAATATATATACTAGCATACGGATGGAGGCGAGTTGAAGCCCGTCAGATGGATGGGAACATCGCTTCGGGAGTTGCGGGCTTTTCCTCGCGAGGTCCGGACCGATATTGGGCAAGCACTCTACGTAGCGCAGGAGGGAGAGACTGATCCTGCCGCCAAGCCCCTTAAGGGTTTCGGTGGTGCCAGCGTGCTCGAAATTGTGTCTTCGGGTCGCGGCAATGCCTGGAGGGCCGTTTACACCGTGCGTTTCCCGGATGCCGTGTATGTGCTGCATGTATTCCAGAAGAAATCCACAAGAGGAATCGCGACACCGGCAAGGGAGATCGGTTTGATCAAACAACGGCTCGCGGACGCCGAGCGCGATTATCGGGAAAGGCAGAACTAGAATGAAAAGCAAAACCAGAAAGGCACACAGTCGAGCTTCCCGCGTGATGGAAGGCAGCGGAAACGTCTTTGCGGACCTTGGTCTGTCCAACCCCGAGCAAGAGCTGCTCAAGGCGAAGCTCACGCTGCAAATCTACACGCTTCTCAAGGACAGCGGCATGACCCAGGCGGAGATCGCTAAAATTCTTGGCGTGCAACAGCCTCAGGTTTCTTTGTTGATGCGAAATCGCGCGGGCAATTTTTCTGTTGGCCGCCTCATGGAGTTCCTCACGGCCCTGCGCCAGGACGTTGAAATCACCGTCCGGCCCACTCGCAAAGAGCATGGCGCTCTCTCGGTTATCTCTGCCTGAACTGGTAAAGAGAAGGATCAGAACTGGGTGTTGCGGCGGGTTCGTGAGGACTCGTAAGGGAGGGAATGCTTCCGATTTTTGGTTGTGTAGCGCGCCGCGGTCCAAGCCTCTTTTGAAGCCGCAGACGGCGGCGCGTAAAGTTCTCGAGGTGACGAGAATGCCTCCCGGCGTCTGCCGACGGTGAATGAGCGCTCAGAACACCGAGGGCTAACTCGGTAAATTCGAGCGCCATTTCCGGATCGCCGATGCGGCGCTCATAATGTACGGCAAGCTCGCGATAGGCGTCGACGGAGTGGCGGACGCTGCGGCGGGCGAGATCGAGCCATAGGCCAGTTGCCGCTTCGTATTCGCCACGAAGTTTGTACTGGGCCGCCAGGTGCCACAGGGCGCGAAATTCCACGAGTTCCGGAAGTCCGGCAGTGACGGCTCGCTTGCCTGCCGATATGGAAAGTTCGGTGATTCCGGCGCGCGCGAAAATACGGCTGAGACTGAAAAGATCGAACGCGGCGCGGGAGGAAAGCAATTGGCTGTCCCCGCGTGCATCGCTAATCAGTCCGGCTATTTCCGCAGCAAGTGCGGCAAGCGAGATGATATCAAGCGCGTTGTGGAAGAAGACAGCCTCAAGGCCGCAAGGATCTCCGGTCCGCAAGTAGTCGAAATAAATTCCGGGAATTTCAGGCCCCGGAATATCGCCGTCGCGGGAAATTCCCAGGATCTCCGTTTCGAGATGAGTAAGGTGGCAACTCCCCAGGCGTAGCTTCCAGATTTGGCGTGCGGGGTGGAGCAGATCCAGGTGGATGAGCCGGCTGAAGGGAGACGGAAGGCGCCACAAAGCGTAACGGGTTTCAAGTAGAGGCACGTCGAACGTCTTGCCGTTGAAGGTTACTAGCCCTTCCCGGGCATCGAGTGCTTCAGCGAGCGCCGCGAGCGCCGCCTTCTCTTCACACGAGTCGCGCAAAAAAAACTGCCGCACCACGAAACCGGCGCCTTCCACCGTTCCCAGTCCGATCATGAAGGCGCAGACATCTCCGCTGCCAATCAAACCCGTTGTCTCGGTATCCAGGAAGACCAGCCGCGAAGGATCAGGAAGCGAGGCGCCCTTGAGAAAGAGGTCCAAGGGAGCCAGAACCGAAGCGGCGAGATCGCCAATCCGCATCTTCCCGTAAGGCCTGCCGAAAGGGAGGTCTTGCTCTGCCAGGAAAAACGCGCCCTCATTGCGATGCTCTACCCGTCCTTCGACGTACTCTTCAATCCTCCTGCCCACACGCTGCGTGCCAAGCGGCTTTGAAATTGGGTCCAGCCGATGTAGATGTTGGAGCTCGCGTTCAAGGCTTATCTCTTGCTCGCTTTTCTTGCAAAGCTCTTGCAATTGCCGGAGCTTCTCTTCCAGGTTCATCAGAAAAAGTATACTCGATACCAAGACTGCGCTACCTGGCTGAGAATCCCATTTCAGGGCGCCTCACATCTAAATATTTAATAACGACTTGGCTGTTTAGGAACCAGACGAATGAGGATCGCACAAGTTGCGCCGCTTTATGAAAGTGTGCCTCCGCGGTTTTACGGCGGCACGGAGCGCGTGGTTTCCTACCTTACGGAAGAATTGGTGCGGCAGGGCCACGAGGTCACGCTGTTTGCGAGTGGTGATTCCTCAACCACGGCGAAGCTTATCTCCCGCTGCCCGCAGGCATTGCGCCTTAACCCCCATTGCATCGATCAATTTGCGCACCACGTCCTGATGCTGGAAGAGGTGCTCAAGCGCTGCGGCGATTTTGACCTGATTCATTTCCATATCGACTATCTGCACTTCCCCTGGAGCCGCCGGAGCAATCTGCCGCACCTGACTACGCTTCATGGCCGTCTCGACATCCCTGATCTCGTTCCCTTATACCGCGAGTTTGATGATATGCCTGTGGCATCCATCTCGGATGCACAACGCCGGCCGCTTCCGTGGCTCAACTGGCAAGCAACGGTTCACCACGGCCTTCCGTCTAAGCTCTATACGCTGCACACGGAGACCGGACGCTATTTAGCCTTTCTCGGCCGTATTTCCCCTGAGAAAGGCGTTGACAAGGCCATTGAGATTGCCAAGAGGACCGGAATCAAGCTCAAGATTGCCGCCAAAGTAGACCGGGTTGACCAGAGCTATTTCGAACAAACCATCCGGCCATTGATGGACAGCCGCTGGGTCGAGTACATTGGTGAAATAACGGACCGGGAGAAAGACGAATTTCTTGGAAACGCCTTCGCCCTGATTCTGCCTCTCAACTGGCCCGAGCCCTTTGGGATCGTCATGATCGAAGCTATGGCGTGCGGTACGCCCATCGTGGCGTTCCGTTGCGGATCGGCGCCGGAAGTGATTGAGCACGGCATCACCGGCTTTCTTGCTGAGGACGTTAATACTGCAGTGGCGGCTCTAAACAGGATTTCCACTTTGAGCCGTCAGAGGTGTAGAGAGCGTTTCGAAGAACGGTTTACCGCGGAGCGGATGTGCCGGGATTATTTAGGAATCTACGAGCGCCTTCTGCGCCGCGAGACGGTTTTTATGGAATTACAGCGCGAGCTGGCACCCAAGCTTTAGGGTCGGATTGCAGCAATCGGCTGCAAATTAGATGGTTATACTACCTTCCTGTCTCGCACAAGTTTTGACAATCGCCCTCGCCCCCTTTGGGGCTCAGCTTTACCCATATCTCCGGCTGGACACGGGGGGTGGACATGAAGTCGCTACTACGCAGCGGGTTGCGAAGGGCCTTGTATCAGGGCACGGCTTCAGCCGTGCCGAGGGAAGCTGGCTCTTAGGACGGGGCTTTAGCCCCTGACCGCCAGCCGCAGCGGCTAAAGCCGGCATTCTGTTGGCTTTCGGTCGGCACGGCTGAAGCCGTGCCCTGATACCCCCCCGTGTCCAGCAAAAAATGTGGGACACGTTCAGCCTTGGGCGAGAGGGCTGCGAGCGCAGCGAGCAGGCGTCCGGCGTCTTCGCCAGACGGCGCGAGCCAGGCCTGCGCCCACCGAAGGTCGCTTACGCTCCAGAGCTTCAGCGACGGAGCGGCTTCTGCCCGCAGGTGGGTGAGGGGGTCACCGGAAACAGTGATTGATAGAAATTACGTCCTTCCAGATGACGATTGACAGCAGTTTCCCCAGGAAAGGTACCTTTGGGCGATTTCATCCGCGTAAGAGATCAGTACTACATACTGGCTACTTCGTCGCTCGCCGATAACCGCACTCAGGTGCTGAAGAACGACGACACGTTTGCGGTGTTCGACCGGCTGGGTGACCTTGCTCCCATCGGTCCCGGCCATCACGGCATCTATCGCCAAGAGACTCGCTTTCTCTCGAAGTCCATCCTCAAGGTTGAAGGAGAACGCCCCCTGCTTCTTAGCTCCTCGGTCGAGGAGAACAATCTTCGTCTGGCTGCCAACCTGACCAATCCGGACATTTACGCGCAGGGAAGCGTTGTAATTCCGCGAGGGACTCTGCACATCAGCCGCTCCAAGTTCTTGTGGAAGGGCGTGTGTTACGAGAGGATCCGCGTCACCAGTTACAGCCTCTCTCCGGTAAACGCAGTCTTGTCCCTCGAATTCGACGCCGATTTCGCCGACGTTTTCGAGGTGCGTGGAATTAAGAGAGGGCGCAAAGGCCGGCGCGAGTCGAGGGTGGCAGGCGAAAACGGCGTGGTCTTCTCCTATCAGGGACTCGACGGCGTGACGCGGATCTCGGAGTTGGAGTGCTCGCATAAACCGCAGCACCTCTCGGTTCGCGAGATGCAGTTTGATTTTCAGTTACAGCCCAAGGGCGAAGAGAATATCTTTTTAACATTGTCGTGCCATATCGGCTCTGACGAGGGCGCCCTCCGCTCTTTTGATGTTGCATATTCTGCCGCGGCAGACCGCTTGAAGAAGAACGAGCAGGAAGGCTGCGAAATCGATACGGATAATGCCGCATTTAATGATTGGCTCAATCGTTCGAGTTCTGACCTGCGCATGCTCCTTTCTGAAACTCCCACCGGACCTTATCCATCCGCCGGAGTTCCGTGGTTCAGCACCGAATTTGGCAGGGATGGAATTATCACGGCTTTGGAGACTCTTTGGTTCGATCCGGCAATTGCGAAGGGAGTGCTGGCGTTTCTCGCCGCCAACCAGGCCCGCGAAGCCGATCCCGAAGCTGATGCCGAGCCGGGAAAGATCCTTCACGAAGCGCGGAGTGGTGAGATGGCGGCCCTGAAGGAAATTCCTTTTGCCAAATACTATGGCAGCGTGGACTCGACACCGCTGTTCGCCATGCTTGCCGCAGCTTATTACGAAAGCACCGGCGACCGGGATTTCATCGAGAAGATATGGCCCAACATCCGTCTTGCGGTTGAATGGATCGACTGTTATGGCGACAAGGATGGCGACGGTTTTGTCGAGTACGCTTCTCAATCCGCTGCGGGCCTCAAACAGCAGGGGTGGAAAGACTCGGGCGATTCAATATTCCATTCAGGCGGCGCTCTTGCCGAGCCTCCCATCGCTCTCTGCGAAGTTCAAGGATATGTCTATGCCGCGAAGCGCGGGGCCGCGAATATAGCCGCCGGTTTGGGAGAGGCAGGCTTGGCGGCCCGGCTGAGAAATGAAGCGCAACTTTTGAAACGAAATTTTGAAGAGGCATTCTGGTGTGAAGAATTGGGCAGCTATGCTCTGGCGCTGGACGGGCAGAAGAAACCTTGTGCCGTGCGCGCCTCGAATGCCGGGCATTCGCTTTTTGCCGGCATCGCCACCGCGGAGCATGCGCGCCCGGTTGTGGAGACGCTCTTTGGCAGCGATCTGTTTTGCGGCTGGGGGATACGGACGCTCGGCACGCAGGAATCCCGGTACAATCCGATGTCCTACCACAACGGCTCAATCTGGCCGCACGACAACGCCCTCATTGCCAGCGGATTGGCGCGCTACGGATTCAGCGACGGGGCAGGCAAGCTGCTCCTCGCGCTATTCGACGCGGCCTTCTTCTTCGATTTGCATCGCCTGCCGGAGCTCTTTTGCGGTTTTGCCAGGCGTCCTGGGGAAGGACCGGTGGATTACCCCGTCGCCTGCTCGCCTCAGGCCTGGTCGGCCGCCGCCGTATTCATGCTGTTGGGCGCTTGCCTGAACATTTCGATTAAAGGTTCTCCCGCCGAAGTCCGCTTCACACATGCTCTGCTGCCGCCACCCATCTCTCAAGTGCGCATTAAGAATCTGAGAGTGGGCAGCACGTTGGCAGACCTGGAACTTAACCGCGTCAGGGGAGACGTCAGCCTCACCGTCCTTCGAAAGGAAGGCGACCTCACAATAGTTTCATCCAAGTAGCGAATGTTATATTGAGGCTTGAAGCGCTCATCCGCCATCTTTCGCCACGCGAGCGATCCGCTCTGGTTTGCCTCACCTCGTATGGCGAGAGTCCCTTGGATTTTACACGCCTTCAGTACCCGCGCGTGCGGAGATCTCCGCTCACCGGATACCCCGCGGCCTGCCGGCACTGCGAGCGTGCGCCCCTCCGTGCTCCGGAAGAACAGGCAGAGATTTTTGTTGCAGCTCGGTGCTCGCAAATTTGATCTGGTTGCGGTCCGGCAGATTCATTCTTCGACTGTAGTGCAAGTGATCCGCAACGGAACTCGGTTGGAATACCGTCCGGCGGGATACCCTATTGCTGGCGGCGTTTCCGGGGTTTATGCTGACGCGTTGGTGACGGATGAGCCGGAAGTACTTCTCTCCGTTTCGGCGGCTGATTGCCTTCCCGTGCTCATTGCCGACTTGCGCGGTCTTGTTGTTGCCGCCGTGCATTCCGGCTGGCGTGGCGCGCTCAAGCGCACCGCCGAAAAAACGGTTGGCGATATGCGGCGCATCTTCGGTTCCAAGCCTCGAGATCTCATTGCAGTGCTCGGCCCGTCCATTCGCTCCTGCTGCTATGAAGTGGGTCAGGAGGTAGCAGACGCTTTCTGCGGGGAGTTCGTTCGAGGTGAGGAGTTCTTCTGCAAATCCCGAGCCAGCGCCGAACCGACGGCGCCAGCCCAGCCAGGGTTCCTTTCCCGAATGCCGCCCGGCCACGATCGCCTGCCGCGCCTGGGCTTTTGCCTCGATCTGGTGCGCGCCGTGCGAGATCAGCTCGAAAGCGCCGGAGTTCCAGATCGGCGCATTCACGTGATGGACTTCTGCACGTCTTGCCGGAATGATATGTTCTTTTCTTACCGCAGGGAGGGCGCAGCCGCAGGGCGCGCGATGGCGGTTATTGGTATTCGGAGCTGAGGGGTATCGCTTTCTCCAGCCGGCGCGAGCCGGGCCTCTGCCCACCGAAGGTCGCTTACGCTCCAGAGCTTCAGCGACGGAGAGGCTCCTGCCCGCAGGCGGGTGAGGGATGCAAGGAGGAAAAGGAAGAGTAGGCTATTTATTGTTGGCCGCGTCTCGCCATGTAGCGCCGGGCGTTGAACAGAAGCGCGCGGGCCTCACCGAAGCTATCCAGCGCCTTAAGAACCAAGGGTTCGTTCTCAATCGTAATCTGTTGGCCTGCCTGCTGGCCATAGATCACAGAGATTAATTGGGCGCGGATATTCTCACGAATGAACTGCACATTCGAAGAGAAGTCCTGATCGGAAACCGGGATATTCTGTGAAGCAATGAACTTTTTGAACTCATCGAGGACCTTGCGGTCAGGCTCGAAATCCGCCGGAACGCTTTTATGTGAGGAGAGATAGCTGGGCCCGAACTCGAAAAAAGAGTTGATATCCAAGGGTTCCCCGAGCTTCTGCTGGGTGGTATTCCATTTGACGGGTGGCACAGTCACGTCGGGCGTGATTCCTGTGCCACCGTAAACCGTTCGGCCGCCGTCGGTCAGGCGGGCCTGGGAATGCGGCAACGGTTCCGGATTATAGTGATTGAAGTAATCATAGAGCGACATGTGGGAATAATCGCGTTGGATCAGCCGTCCGCTCGGCGTGTAGTAACGCGCCGTGGTGAGCAATAACATGGTGTCGTCGGTCAGAGGGAACTCGGTCTGAACTAGGCCTTTGCCGAAGCTTGGTTGGCCCATAACGAGAGCGCGATCATGGTCTTGCAACGCTCCGGTAACGATTTCCGCCGCGCTCGCCGTGTTGCTGTCGATCAGGACAATTATGGGATACTGCGGTCCTTGCTCGCCCTGAGTCACATAATAACGGCGCATCGATGAGCTTCGGCCGTAATGGTAGACCACCAGTTGATTCGTGCGCAGAAAATGGCTGGCGACCGCAACAGCCTGATTGAGCAATCCCCCCAGGTTGCCGCGCAAATCAAGTACCAGGCCCCTGAAATTGTCTTGCCCCAACCGGTCGAGCGCGGCAGTGAGCTGCTCGTCAGTAACCTCGTTGAACGTGTTTATGTGGATATAAGCGATGCCCGGCCGGATCATAAAGGCACTATCCACGCTCAGTTGCGTGATCTTCTGCCGGGTCAGGGTAAAATCCAGCGGGTGCTTCGAACCCTCACGCAACACCGCAATGTGCGCGACCGTGCCCTTCGGGCCTTTAAGAATATCGGCAACGCGGAGTGAATCCATATCGAGAGTGGACTGGCCATTCACCTCGGTGATGATATCTCCGGGGCGCAGCCCGGCCTGGAATGCCGGCGAGTCTGGCAGGGGATAGATTACTTCTGTGACCATTTTCTTCCCCGGGCCTTGACCAATCCGCATGCCAACACCGTAGTAGTCGCCTTCCATTTCCTCGCGTAACGCGGCGTATCGAGTAGGGTCGAAAAAGGTGGAATGTGGGTCCAGGCTGTTCAACATCGACGGGATCGCCCCGAGTCTGCTGTTGTCTGAAGGTCCGTAAATGAGGAGGTCAGGGCTCACCGGATCGGCATAGTTCTGCTCCACAAGCTTGTACACGGCGCTGAATTGTTTCAGGCTGTTCTGCAAGCCGGCGCCGGTCTGCGGAGCCGGAGCTAAGGTGGGCGCGTCCTGGCCCCATTCGGCTGGTACGCAAAGAACTAACAGGGCAAACAAAATTCCCCAGCCGACCATGCGTTTCCTCTTCATCAGTTCGTAACTCCTCGTAGCTAGTATATCATCGGCCTATTCTGCCCGACTAGCAGGTAAACTTTCGAATTCCGGCCCTCTCTCTCACGGATGATGTGGCGCGGAACGCCGCGGTGAGGGGCACTCTCGTCCGTTACCGAAGGTGAAGAATGCGGCACTCAGGCAACCTGCGCCTTCACTTTCTCCCAATCCTTCAGGTGCAGGTCTTGGCCGCTGGTGGTGAATGGGTGGACGAAGAGTTGCTGAAATACTTTATAAGGCATGGTTCCAATGTGGGCTCCTGCCTTGGCCGCCTCGATCACATGGAGGGGATGGTGGATTGAGGTGGTAAGCACCTCCGTCTTGAATCCATAATTGCGACTAGCCTACTTGATTTTCGGGAACGCAATCAGAAGAGGATGGCAAGCCGTCCCCCTAGATCGCCTTCAGTTGTAGATGGAATGGTCGCTACATGATCGAGTTTATCTTCGTCACATACAAGTGGTGCGTTTTCGCGACGAACCTGCCCTGGACTTTTACCGTATCGCCTTTGAACTGCTTTACCTTGCTTGGATTCGCTATCATGAAAGTGGACTTCGTATCCAGGTTATAAAAGACGTAGTGTCCGTGCTCCACGAGAATTTTTCCCGAAAGTACCAACTGCTGCGCCGCGGGCGAGTCTACCGTTCCTTGAGAAACTTGGGCGGCCGAGCCCGCAAATGCGAGCTTCGCAGTTGCGGGTGCATAGCCGCCGACTAACCCGAGCGTCATGCCTAAGACAAGTATCCAGAATTTCTTCGTCATTTCTGCCTCCGTGCTTTGTAATCGTTTTGGGGCGGCGTCAAGGGCTTTTTCGTTGCGCTGTGAATTGCCGCCCTCTAAGATTCTGGGCACGACACGTTCCAAATGATCGAGATCCGGCCGGAAGTGCGTGGGAGCGGACGCCAAGTCCTATGCTCTTCGACTATTAGGCTCGCTTGGCCGGGTCCCGAAGTGTCCAACATTGCCGGCGCCCCGCTGCAATTCCAGCGCATTCAGGTAATCTTTTCGCATGCGACGATTCACGGTCTAAATGTGTTTACCGCGGGCGCTAAGGTCTCCACCTGAAGAGGTTCACATTTGTTTTACAGTATTCGCTGTCTTAGAATCGACCCATAGGGACAACCCCTGGGATCGCTGCTGGCCTGTCGCTCATAGGGGCGCCACTCTACGAGGCGGTTTGAATGCGGACTTTCTTTTGTCTCCTCATTGTTCTGATGTTTTCCGCTGGTCCTGGACTAATCGGGTTTTGGCCGGCCCGGTCCGCGCTCTCGCAAGTGGAGATTAGACATCAGCTTTTGGATCCCTACGAGGTGACCTACTATGCCCACGCGCGATCGATCATTAATTGGTCCTGGCCGGAAATCATTCACGCCATTCCGGAACTAAAAGGTCTCACGCCAGCGGTCAGCCACACCGCACTGCCTCTCATTCTGCGGAATGTGGGAAATAACGTTGCCGTATTCTTCCGGGATTTCCCCAATACTACCTCGACCGAGAAGGTCATGCAGCAGGCATTTAACGGACATGGGCGAGTTTTCACCAGTCGGTTTCGCACTTTTCGTTATCTTATTGTGGCGGCTCCCGGCGGAGGGAACGAACGTCTGCAAGAGTACCGGACGGACAATAAGGGAAGGCCAATTGAGGAGCAATCTTTCGAAGGCCCGTTTGTTCTCACCAAAGGGTTTGCCACCGATGCGGTATTTTTTGATAAGGCGGCTCAATCCTGGAGCACGTTCCGGTATCTGGGGCAACAAGTTTCCCACCATCGTCTTGAAAACGTCGTTGGTTTCGCGCAAAATCCTGCCGTTCCATGGAATGCCGAACAGGCCCAAATTGGGCAGGAGAGTGCCGCCGTGCTCGTGCAGGGTGTGGCATGGATTGACTCCGACAGTCACCAGATTGTACGTCTCCGCACCGAGCTTCTGGCGCCTCCGCCGGGGTTGGATCTGGAGAAGCAGACGACGGAAATTGAATACGGCGCGGTGCGTTTCAAAAGCGTAGCGGATACGCTCTGGCTGCCGCGGCAGGTGAAAGTGACCGTTGAGGTAAACGGCCGCCAGTATCAAAACACTTCTTCCTACACTAACTATCACTTATTCAGAGTAAACACCAAGCTCGATTTCAACTCTGAGCAACACTGACACCTCGCGTTTTGAGCTCTTCAACCGCTGACGATTTTTTCGCTTCATTCTTCCGATTCACCGGTTCAGAACGTTAATTCCTACGGATGAAGACTGTTAGAAGGGAAGCATGAAAAGAGCCTCTGCCCTTGTCCTTACCCCAGCCATCTTCTGCTTGCGGGAGAGGAGGGCGGCGAAGCGTGCGTCGCCCGTCCTTTGCAGAGGGGAAGCCCAAAAATGTTGGAGCGGATTTCCATAAAGGTCTTAGTGTTGGTGACAGTGGGGCTCGCGGCCGTTCTGCCGGCCCAGAGCCCCAACGTCTTTATTCCTTTTATTGCGGATGTAAAGAATCCTGCGTTTGCCGCCTTCGGGCTCACCGGTCCGCCGATGCGTCTCTACGTCTCGCCCGGCGTGCTGCGCGAGGACGTGCCCGCTCCTCCGAGCGATCCCGACGCCAAGAAGGATTTCACGGTAGTTTTGCGTCTCTATGAAAGCGGCCGCTCGTACCTCATGCAACCGGCAATACATGGCTGCGTCGTGCAGAATATGCCGGCCAATGAAGTTGCTAAAGCATCGGGGTTAAGAACACTAAAGGAATTCCTTCCTCAGGCTTCAGATTGGACGCCATCGGCAACAGTAAAGGTTACACAGCTCGGTAAGGAGCGGGTGTCAGGCGTCATGTGCCGGGTTCTTGAGGTCCAGCAGCCCAGCCCAAAGGTCTCCCGCGTTAAAGTTTGGGTTGCGTCTGGCGTCAACCTCCCGGTTAAGGTTGAGATTACAGATTCAAAGGGTCAGATTCGCCGGGAGGTGCTAATCCAACATCTCGCGATCGGCCCGATCTCATCCGGTTTGCTTCAGCCACCGAAACGCTGCCAGTTCGTTCCTGGCTGGAATAATGGAGTGCAAATCAGGCCCGGCACTATGGAATGACTGGCACCCCTTGTTTGGCGTAAACGTTCACCTGAGAACAGCTGGTAGCGCGGACCACCGATTTTGTGGTCCGCGTCTTTTCTCCGGCCAACGTGCTTACGGTGACGTATGTCCTCTCGGATCGGTAGAACAGTGTGAGCAAGCTGAGCCTGTGGAACAAGGTCTGGCTCGTCGGCATCTTCTGCGCTCTTGCCCCGCGTTCCTCCTCCGCGCCAACTCCATCAAGCTCCGTCCGTCAAGAGCCCCAGGCTTCATCGGCCAACGCTCTCTGCAACACCGGAAGGAGCGTATGCGTCCCGCAAGTGACAGCGAACGTGCTGATCACAAATCCCGTCGATATTGCGGCGACGGCGGCAGGTAGTGTGGGCGATGTGAGCTGGGAGCTTGACGACCAAGCGGGCCAAAGGCTTGCGTCAGATAAAGCCTCTCATGATCCGAATTGGAACACAGGCAGCAATCCTACCTCATCGAAGCTTTTCCACATGCGCGACTACGTTTTTATTCTGCCAAAGTCGGCTACCGGAACCCTGAAGCTCTCGCCCGTCCAGTACGACCAGCAAGGCACGCCTTTCCAGCTACCCGAACTGGATATCCTCGTGCAGTTTGGATCTGCTACGAGCGCCCTCGCGGTTGTGGTCCCGAAAGATCCTCATCAATACCTGTCGGAAGTAACCAATTGGTTCAACGGCAGTCAGCCCCACACGCCCCAATTTAGTGCGTCGGCGCCGCTCGCCAAAAAGAGAATTACCGTGATGCATGTCAACGATGTGGTTTTGCAAGCGCCGAAGCCACTGCGGAGAATCCATCGATGCCGACCGAGACACCGATTCGCATCATTCATTTTGCCGTCCAAAGCGGTACGGCATATGTGGATTTGAATATTGCGGAAAACGGATGGATGGGGGTTTCATTCACTCTTGCCGCCGTAGATCCCCTGATCGAGAGAGACCTTTTACGGTTTGCTAAGGTTCATAAGGTGATCTTCGGCCGCCCACCCGGAACAACCAGCCGAGGCGAGCAGTAATTCCAACCCTCCAGGCCCCTGGCAGCCCCGCGACAGCCGAGGCAACGCCCGTTGACACCCAGCCTGCCCGCTCATACACTGGCGGTATGGAAATACGTCTCACCCCTGAGCAGCAGCATAAACTTGCCGAACTCGCCACCCAAAGAGGCCGGGACGCCGGCGCGCTCGCGCAGGAGGCCATCAACCGCTATCTGGATGAAGAGGCGCGTTTCGTGGAAGCCGTGCAGCGAGGCGAGGAAGCTTTGGAGCGAGGTAAGCACCTTACTCACGAGCAAGTAGGAAAACGGTTTGAGCGGCTGTTTCAGTCCTGATGGAAGTCTGCTGGTCAACCCTCGCCGCCGACGACATGGAACGAATCTTCCGGCACATCGAGAAAGACAACCCGGCCGCCGCCTGCGACACGGTGAAAGCGATCTATGACGGTTGTGAGGCGTTGAAGAACTTTCCTCACCGTGGACGCCCCGGACGCATCAAATGACGGCGCGAGCTCGTTTTTCCTCCCCTGGCGTATATTGCTGTTTACCAGGTCAAGGAGCACGCCGTCGAAATCTCGCGCATCTACCACGCCGCGCAGGACTGGCCTTAGAGACTCGAAAAGTTCGCGCCCGGATGTCTCAGGGGGTGTTGATTGCAATCCGCGCATCGTCCGGCCATTCGCTCGACTGGCTCAGCATCGCGGATCGGTGCTGTGGTCATCGAGCCGCATACGTCGCTTCGAGAGGATGCGACCCGGCGCGTAGAACACAATGAGTCCGCCCCAGACGACATAATCAAACAGCTTCCCATCGAGCGTATACGCGAACGCCGCGGATCCGACAAAAATCGCCCACATCCACGCTTCCCCCGCCCAGGCCTGGCCCCAGCGAGCCTCCGCGCCGCCGCTCGGAACTCGCGGGCTGATTGCCGGCCAGAGGCGCGGGACGTGCTCAAGATAATCGCGGAAGGTGTTACCCTGTTGCTCGAGCAAGAGAGCCTCTTCGCACCCGATAAGGCGCAGAACGAAAAGGCTCATGCCCGCCACCAGGACCACCGCGCCGACGGGACTGGCCATCACGCACAAACCCAGGGCTAGCAGAATGTTGCCGAGATAAAGCGGATTTCGGACGTAACGGAAGGGCCCGTCGGCTACCAGGCGTTCGCCGTGCGCGACCGAATCGCGCACTACTTCCGTCTTGAGGTAAGCGGTTCCCCAGGTACGCATCCAGGCTGCCGCAGCCACAAGGAGGGCGCCGACAACGAAGATAAGGCGCACTGCTATTGTTTTGGGAAGTGTTCCTGCGGCGGGATACCCCAGCACCTTGAGGCTCCACTGGACGGCGTTCTCCGGCTCGAAAACGTAGCAGCCGAACGCTGCTGCAAAGATTCCGACAATAAACCAGAAGCGGTGACGAAATTCGAACTCCGTCCCTTGCATTGAGTTCTCCCTTCCGCGTGCCGGGGTGCGTCCTGTCATAGTAACGCGAGGAAGCGAAAAACACCTGCACAACTCACGAGCTGAACTTCACTTGAATTCAAGCACTACAATTTCGGGGTTCGATCCCAGTCGCAGCGGTGGTCCCCAGGTTCCTGCTCCGCTGGAGGTGAAAATCTGCATCTTTCCCAGGCGGCTTAAACCGTAGACAAACTGGCGATAGACTCGCCTCGCCATCCAACTCCAAGGTATGAACTGCCCGAGGTGCGTGTGCCCGGATAGTTGCAGGGAAACGCCGGCAGCTTCTGCGACCTCCGGGTGGTGGGGCGCATGGGTCAGCAGAATGCTTGCGCGAGTGCGATCCAAGCGGATGCCGCGTAGCACCGATGCAAGGCGGCTATCCCGCGCCGCGTTCCGGTACGACACGCCAAGAATCTGCAAACCGTCAACCTCCACCTTCTCGTTACTGAGCACGCGGACGCCGGCCGCGGCAATGGCATGCAGGTATTTGCTGTCGTCCCCGAATTGCTCGTGATTTCCCGCCACGAAGTACACGCCCTGTGGCGCAGCAAGCTTGCGCAACGGCTCCGCGGCTCGCCGCACGTCGATGGCCGTCCCATCATACAGGTCTCCGGCGATAAAAACTGCGTCCGGCTCCTCCTTCAAAATCTTCGCAACCACACGCCGCAGAAAACCACCATTTCGGACATGCCCTAGGTGCAAATCGCTGACCAGCGCCGCTCTTCGCCCGTGCCACGCTGCCGGTAAATTTGCGAGTTGCACTGTGATCCGCGTAATCCGCGTGCAGCTTGCGTTGAAGATCCCCGAGAGCCCGGCCAGCAGCGCAGCGCCGAACAGCAATTCGACGATCCGATGGAAGCTCACTTCCAAGCCAGCCAGACGTGCCGCTCCGAGGATTATCCACGAGGAAACCGCCGCGAGAACGAGGAAGGTGACGAGGCCTACCCAAACCGCGGCAACCCTGTAAATCGCGCGGACCGCAGCATTGGTATAGCGGAAAGCAAGTAGCGAAGCGGGGACAAAGGTCACTGACAAGAGGGCAAGTGCCAGCTTGATCCAGAACGCCCCGGGGATATTCCTCCCGGCCGGGGAAAATGTCCATGTCTCATAGAGGAGGAAATGCGCCAAACAGAGAGCGAGCTGAATGGTTGCGATAAAAACGGCTAAACGTCTTCGTACCATGACGTTTCTTGGCGTCTAACCAGCGGAATGAATGCCGGGCGGCCAGCTACTCTTCCTCGATAAGAAGTTGGGATGCTGTTCGGCCGAGTCCGCAGGAAGAACGTGTGATGAACACACGCGCCCCGATTTCTCGCCTCTTTCCGTATCAGTAAGGACGCAAAGGAAACCTTTCGCCGCCCCTACATCTTCCCGTAGACCGCCTGATGCCAATAGGCTTGGTGACCGATGTAGTTATCATCCGGCAAGTTGGCGATGATCAAGCGACGTACCTGGAGTGGATCAATCGAGCCCTGGTGTTGGTAAAGCACTTCGCCCGCGGGGCCGATCAGCATCGTATACGGCACCACGCCATTCCACTTGGGGTCGAAGGCTGCCATCAGGTCGTAAGGCTGCGGCGTACCAAAAATCAGATTCTCGGTTGTGGCGTGCTGTTTTTTGAGTTCTTGCAAGACGCCCGCTTGTTCGTCAGGATAATTGATGCTGACAGTCACGAGGTCGAAGGGACGATGACCGTACATCCGGTACATGGTTTCGAGGTCGTGAAACTCCTCCACGCAAGGGCCGCACCACGTGGCCCAGAAGTCTACCAATAGCAGTTTGCCCGTGGGATTCTTGCGCAATGATTTTAAATCGGTGGCACTGACTCGCTTCACCGTCACCGGATCGCTTTCAATATGGGCGAGTTCGGCGGCGCTTCCTGACTCCTTGTAGATCCATTTAGTTGAGCAGCCGATTGAGGGTGTTTGGGGCACCAGGACGGGCTTACCTGCTAGAACCTCATCAATGGCGATGCGCGCGTCCTGTCGTGTGACATATTGCGGGCGAGGGTTGTTATCCACCCGGCCTTCATAGCGCAGCCTGCGCTTCGCGTCAAAGACGAAAACGTGAGGTGTCGCGGTGGGCCCATAGGCGCGGGCCACCTTCTGTGTGTCACCATCGTAAAGATAAGGGAAATTGAAGTGCCGGTAAGCGGCACGAATCTTCATTTCCGCAAATGAATCGCTGACGTCCGTGTAACCAAGCTCGTCAAGCCGGATAGCCTGGGGATTATTGGGTTGGATAGCGACGAATGCCACGCTTCGGCTTCGGTAATCGCTCACCAGTTCCTTGATGCGTGTCTCGTAAAGCTGCGCCATCGGGCAATGATCGCAGGTGAAGATGACCACCAAGACATCGGCTGCCGCGTAATCTTTGAGGCAGTGTGTTTTGCCGTCAACGCCGGGCAGGCAGAAATTCGGGGCTGGAGATCCCAAGGCGAGGGTCGGCGGCGGCTCCTGCGCTGCGGCTAGTCCACAGATCCCGCTGGTGAAAAGAATCAGCAAAAGAATACGAAGCCTGCGTTGGACCATGTTAACCACCTCTACATGTGGTATGTGCTGATACGCTCATTCGATGTTATCACCACGCTTTGCGTTTCGGGTACCAGGAGCTGCTAAGGGAGAACGTGGCCACATCGGAGGCAGCGCAGCCGGGGGCAGGGGACATCGTCGATGGGGAGTTTGCGCCGTTTATTGGGGTAGGGAACCTTGACTTGTCAGAAATTGTTTCAGCACGCTGCGGTGGGTGAAGGCATCGGAAAGTCCAAAACGGGAAAAGGCTGAGCAATGAGGCGCAGGACGTCGAAAAGAGTGAAACTTATTGACGTAGCCCGCGGCACGAACGTCAGCGTCTCTGCCGGAAATCGGGAATAGCCCGGCGGCTCAGGCGCCGATTTGGTTTGAGGGTTGGCTGAAGGGCTTCTGCATATAGCGCTTTGCCAATTCCAGAGCGCCTTGCGTATCGTCGTTCGTGTGGAGCGCCCGGTTGTATTCATTCAGCGCTCGGTCGCGCTGGCCCGTGGCGTCGAAAATTTCTCCAATCTTCAGATAACTCCACACTTGAA
>JASHOS010000260.1 GCA_030040995.1 Terriglobia bacterium
GCCGCGCAAAAAGCCGCAGACCGCAAAGACGGCGGTCTGCGCTACCTCGGCGATCGGGATCCGGAGTTCCGGATTCGGCTTTGTCTGGCGCAGCCCCTGGGGCGCGGCAGCGAAGCTTGCGAAGCTATTGCCTTGATGGAGACGAAGTAAGAACCGCGGTTTTCCCTCTCCCTCGGGAGAGGGTGGACCGCGGCCGGTGCTTTCTCCAGCCGGCACGGGCCGGGCCTTTGCCCACCGAAGGTCCCTTACGCTCCAAAGCTTCAGCGACGGAGCGGCTTCTGCCCGCAGGCGGGTGAGGGGTTTCGTCGAGACCCGAACCCCGAATCCCGAAACACGACCTATGGCCGCTCGGCGGGCGCAAGGAATCGGGCAACGATCCCGGTGGCTTGCTCCCATTCCCGCGTCTCTTTTTGCACCTGCTTTCGGCCGGCCCGAGTGAGCCGGTAATACTTAGCCTTGCGGTTCTTGTCCGAAACGCCCCAGGCGGACGCGATGTAACCCTCCTGCTCGAGCTTCAGAAGCGCCGGATATAATGTGCCGTAATTCACCGACAGCAAATTGCCGCTGGTCTGCTCGATTCGGCGGGCAATGCCGTACCCATGCAGGGGCCCCAGGACTTCAAGGGTTTTCAGGACCATGAGCGAGAGCGTTCCCTGCCAGACATCCGCTTTTTCTCCCATATTCCTCCTATTGGATAACCATAATTAAGATGCCACACTTCTTATGGGGAAACAAGAGAAAAATGCTCTCACCGCGGTAGTACCTCGGTTTTGTTCACGTAGCGCCGGGCTTCAGCCCGGCATCCGGCCAAATGCCGACCTGAAGGTCGGCGCTACAAAACGGGCGGGGCGGGAGCAAGCGTGGAATGAAGGCAGGTTGTGAGGCGGAAAGGGTGGAATCGTAGACATCGTCAAAACGATGTCTGCACCACCCGGCCAAAAGCATAACAGGCCCACGGCGAGAAAAACCGCTCGCCGTGGCTACCACTCCTCGTCACTCATCACTTATCACTCGTCACTGCGTTATTCGTGGCGCAGGGCGACCACTGGATCGACTTTTGCCGCCCGGCGCGCGGGGATATAGCACGCGAGCAGTGCGACGGCGCTGAGCATCAGCGAGACGGTGATAAACGTCAGCGGGTCGGCCGGCTTGACGCCATAGAGCATGCTCGAAAGAAGGCGCGTCAGGCCCAAGCCGGCGGCGACTCCAACCGTTACGCCAACAACGGCAAGCTTTAGACCTTCAGTAACAATCCGTCGCATCACGTCAACGGGCCGCGCGCCAAGCGCCACACGAATGCCAACTTCATGCGTCCGTTGGGTGACAAGCTGCGAAAGCACGCCGTAAATTCCTACCATGGCAAGAACGAGGCCAAGTGCCGCAAAGATTCCCAGTAGCTCTGCCCGAAAGCGCGGCTCGGCTGTGAACCATGAAAGCCATTGGCTCATTGTGTCAACTTCTGGCCGGGGCAGGTTGTTGTCAGCCTGGGTGATGGTTCGTGCAATGATGGGTTCCAGGGAACGAGGGCTCACTGCGGTGCGGACGAATGCCGCAAGCGATGGTTGCGGATCCTGCGGCAGCGGAAGATAGACGTAAGCGGATTCCGCGTATGCCATGTACAGCGTTGTATGCTTGACATTGCCGGCCACTCCGACGATGGTGAGCCACGGCTTGTTTGTTTCCGGCTTACCCAGCTTGATCTGCTGCCCGACAGGATCTTTTCTTGGGAAAAATTCCTTTGCGAAAGCCTGATTCACAATTGCCACGGGCATTGAGCCCTTCCCGTCCCCCGCATCGAACACTCTGCCTCGCAGAAGCGGAACGCCCATCACGCGGAAATATCCGGGGCTTACGGGAATTTCATCCGCCGAATGACCGAACTGAGGGGAGGACGCGCCGGTGCCTTGGACCGTTATTGGACTTGTGTCTGAAGCGGAGCCAAAGGGCGGTGAGAAGGCGACCGCTTTTACGCCTGGGAGCGACGTGATTTTAGGACCCAGACCGTCCCAGAACCTCATCCAGTCCGCCGGCTTCGGATAGGAAGCTGATGGCAGGCGAAGCTCCGTGGTAAGCAGGTGGTTTCGCTCGAAGCCGAGCGGCGCGGTTGTGAGCCGATACGCGCTCTCAATAAGCAAGCTCGCCGCCACGAGCACGACCAACGAAAGCGCCATTTCGGCAACCACAAGAAGGCGGCTTGCCCGGTGGCCGAGCGCGCTGCGCGAGGCCGTCCGGGCAGATTCCTTGAGGACTTCGTTCAGGTCCAGCCGCGACACCTTCCAAGCCGGAACGAGACCGAACAATATACCCGTCAGGACGGCAAGGATGGCCGTGAATGCCAGAACTTCCCAATTCACGGAGACAGGATTGCCCGGCGGAAGCTGGGTAGCTTCGGCGGCATCGATGTACCGCACGCCGAAAACCGCAACAAGCGTCCCGAGAAGAGCGCTGCTCGCCGAGAGTACGACGCTTTCCGTGAGCAGTTGGCGAATAAGCCGGCTGCGCCCTGAGCCGAGCGCGGCACGAACGCCAAGCTCCTTCTGGCGCTCCGCGGCGCGCCCAAGCAGCAGATTCGCCACGTTCACGCAGGCTATCAGCAGGACCGAGAGAACGGTGGCAAAAAGGATGGCGACGCTACTGCGAAGATTGCGGCCGGTCAGCCAGTCGAACATCCATCGCAGATCGAGCACATCTGGCTGGAGCTTCATCGCAGCGAGAGCAGGCTCCTCACCAATTATCCGGCTCTCCAAACCCGCAAGCTCCACCCGCGCGAGCGCGCGGCTGACGCCGGGACGGAGAAGGCCAAAGACAACTGCGGGCATGTCCCAAGGGTGCTTAGCAAATGCGCTCCCTGGCGTGATGAGCGTCCAGAGCTTGGTTTGCTTGGGGTAAACCGAGAAATCCTTGGGCATGATACCGACTACAGTACAAGCGGTCCCATCCAATATGAGGCTCTTTCCCACCCAGCCCTGTGTGCCGCCCAACCTCTCCTGCCAGAATTGGTGTGCAAGCACTACAGCACACGGCCTTTTCAGATCGCCCGGTTCGAACGTGCGGCCTTGCGCGGCATAGACTCCAAGCATCGAGAAAAAATCCACGGTCGTGGGCACCACCAGGATCTCCAGCTTTTCACCACGCCATGAGAGGACCGCACCGGCGTCCCGGGCCCAAGTCACCGCGGCCACTTTCTCGAAGCTGCGGCTGTAGCGAGCCCATTGCTCGAATTCGCGGTAGGTGTCATAGACGGCCCCGACTCGGTCGTTTGGCGAGCGTTGCGTGACGAAAACGAGCCGGTCCGCATTTTTGAAAGGCAATGGCTTCAAAAGCACCGCGTCCACGATGCTGAAGATCGCCGTGTTTGCGCCAATGCCGAGGGCGAGCGTAATGACAGCAACGGCGGTGAAGCCTGGTTTGCGGCGAAGCTGGCGCAGGCCGTAGCGGATGTCTTGCCAGAGGGTTTCTAAAAAAGGGAACGTCCACATCTCGCGGTTGGCTTCTCTAGCTTTCGTCGCGTTGCCGAACTCACGGCGCGCAGCATACGTTGCCTCCTCGGCCGGCACGCCCGACTCCGTAAGCCTCTGCTCGCGCATGGCCAGGTGGAATTGCAGCTCGTCGTCCAAATCGCGGTCAAGCTGCCGGCGGCGGAACAGCGTTTTGATTCGCAGCCCAATTGCAATCATCCATTCGGAAAACATGACAGGTCACCACCCGTTGGAAGCGCAAACCCACGCGGCTTGCGGGGTCTGCGGCGTCTTGGAGTGCGGCAGCTCTACAAGCGTCGCTGCCGCACTCCAAGGCCCTTCGCGACGACAGCAGGGGCAAGCCGCGGCCTTCCCGCCAAGCGGGACGGAGGTCCGCGCTAGCTTGCCCAGACATCATGGTATGAGGGAAGTATGGCGCATTGCGGCATCAATTGCAAGCGGACGCTTGCAATTCGCTTTTTATTCGCCTATAATAGTGCAGGCTGGGGTTTCGCTCAACACTGGAAAGGAGCTACGTATGGCTTTGACACGGAGGCAGAAGCAGGTGCTGGATTTCCTCGCGGCGTTTATCACCCGGCGCGGCTATTCGCCGAGCTTCGACGAAGTTAGACAATCGCTGGGTCTTTCCTCACTGGCGACGGTTCACAAACACATTGAGAACCTGGAGAGAAAGGGATTCATTCGCCGTGGCTACAATCAAAGCCGCTCGATCGACGTGCTGGCGGTGCCGGGCGAAGGGCCGTTCGCAAAATCTTTTTCCCAGCGGGGGCGCGGGGGAAAGCGGGGAACCAAGCCGATGGCGTTAGCACCCACGCCGGCGGGGCAGCCGCTTGACTTCCCTTTGCTTGGCCGGATTGCCGCTGGCCGTCCGGTGGAGGCCTTTGCTACGCCGGAGACGTTTTCTTTGGGAGATTTCGCCCGAGCGACGGGGAATATCTTTGTGCTCCGGGTGAAGGGCGATTCGATGATTGACGACCATATCTGTGACGGTGATTATATTCTGGTGGAACGCGCCGGCGAGGCGGTCAACGGTGAGATCGTGGTTGCGTTGGTTGATGGGTCCGACGCCACCCTGAAGCGGTTCTTCCGTGAGGCAAATGGCAATGTGCGATTGCAGCCGGCAAACTCCCAGATGGATCCTCTGGTCTTTCCGGCCCCACAAGTGCAGGTTCAAGGGCGGGTGATTGGAGTGCTCCGAAAGTACTGAAATTGTTCCTGGAAGCTGTGATGTCGCTCGTGACACAAAGCTCACCGCTCGCTTTTTATATCGCCGACAAGTTTCCTGCCACTGAAATTGCTGCCAGGCTGGCAATCTCTGCGGGGATCGGCCTCGCCTTGGGACTGGAGCGCGAATGGGCGCAGAAGGATATTGGCATCAGGACGTTCGCCATTACCTCCCTTCTTGGCGCACTCAGTTCGTTATTGGGATTCGGCTTCGCCGTTACCGCATTTGTGGGAGTTTTCGTCCTGGTCGTTTGCGTCAACGCTCGCAGCCTGGTCGTCACCCGGAGTCTGGAAATAACCACCTCGGTTGCGCTGATGGTCAGCCTGATCTTGGGTGTGTTGGCGGGCCAAGGCCATTTCTTTACGGCCATAACGGCGGCCATTCTGGTTACGCTGCTCCTCGCCTGGAAAACCGAGCTGACCCGTTTTGCGGTGGGACTGAGCCCGGAGGAGATTCGCAGCGCCGTCTTCATCGGCCTCATTGCCTTTGTGATTTTCCCTCTTCTGCCCAATCGTTTTGTTGATCCATGGCAATTGATCAATCCCCGCGAGGTTTGGCTCGTGGTTATCGTTGTGGCGGGGATCGGCTTTGTGAATTACGTCATGCTGCGGCTCTACGGGACAAAGGGGCTTTACTATACGGCAACGTTTGGCGGAATCGTGAATAGCACGGCCACTGTCGTCGAGCTGAGCCCTTCCCTGGCGGCGGCGGGAGAAGAAGCCAGCGGATTTGGTCAGGCCGTCGTTCTGCTTACCTCTGTTGCCATGTTCATGCGGAATCTCGCCATCGTGGCCATATTTGCGTTGCCAGCTTTCACCGTAGCCCTCGGGCCTCTCGCTGCCATGTGCGTCTTTGCGGCGTTCGTGGCATGGCTTCGCCGCGGCAGAGCGCGGCGGCTGAAGCAGCTCGATCTTGCTTCTCCTTTGTCGGTACGGCGCATTCTGACGTTCGGAGTGTTGTTTGTGGTAATCGAGGTACTGGGAAAGCTGGCGGAGCGCCTCCTGGGCAATGGGGGGTTCCTGGCGCTCAGTCTTGTGGGAGGTTTCGCAAGCAGCTCGAGCACTGCCGCGACCGCCGCCATTATGACCGCGCGGGGCCAGCTTAAGCCGGAAATTGCCGCAGTGGGAGTTGTGCTGTGTTCTATTTCAAGCGCGCTCATCGATCTGCCTCTGGTTTATCAGCAGACAAAAAACCGGGCATTGATCAAGAGCCTGATATTTTTCAGCGCCGTCATGGTGCTGATCGGCTTGGCCGTTCTTGCCCTGATGCTCTATTGGAGAGGCGGAGTGCGGTGGTGATCTCGTGACGTCTCGACCGGTATGGGGCTGCTGACGGTTGAATGTTTCTCGAGAAGGCCCGAAGGGCCGAAATATCATAGCCCAGGGCGAAAGCCCTGGGTCAGGACGAGCCCTCGCCCCTTTGGGGGAGAGGGCGGCGCGCAGCGCCGGGTGAGGGGGTTCCGCCGAGATTTTCAAGACAGGGCACCGTACGTGTTGCGGCTCTGCCGTGCTCCAGCGGCTTCAAAAATAGCGCCGGAAATGGGGCCAGGCTCTGATGAGATTGAAGCGTAAGCCGCGGCAGACGAATATGGGACGGCCGTTCTCGTAGGGCATGGCGTAGGGAGCGCCAAATGTACCGGCCACCTCGACGCTTTGGCACAAGTGGCGCCAGAAATCCAGGTCGCCATTAATATGGATGATCACGCTGCCGTCGTGGCCACGCGGTCCCCAGAGATAGTATTGGTTCTGACCGCTAATTGCCGGCGGCAGACCATCAGCCTTGCCGTAGACATCGATCGCCGCGGCTTCCCCGTAGTTTGATGCCAGGATGGCGGCGTTTTTCTGCTCGGAGGCGGGCAGAGAGCGGTAGATGCTCGCAACTTGCTTCTCCAGCGCGCGCCAACCCATCTCATCGGAGAAAACTTGCGTCAGTGGAGCGCCGATTCCGGCGGCTTCGTCCGGGCGCGGCTTAAGGTGAGTCCGGGAGAAGTAGCGCGCCAGGGCTGGCGGGCTGAGAACGGGAAGCACAATCGGCGCCGCCAGCGCGAAATTGGCGGCTGCGGCGATCATCCACAATGCTGCTATCCAACTCCGGAGACGGCTGAAGGCGGCCGCGCCGGCGGCGAACATCACCGGGTAAACGGCAAAGAGATAATAATCTTTGCCGCCCGCCGCCACGTTGATGGCCGTCGCCGCGACGAATGCGATCGAGAGGAAGCGAACCGGCTTCAACTCCGTAGCCAAGAATGGAGCAACGACGCCAGCCACCCACAAGGGAGCGAGGAGCAGATTCATCGCCAGGATTTGCCCAATTTCAAATATCAAGGGGCTGCCCGTAAAATTCGTGTGTGCGGCGTGATGGTGAAGAATGACGGTGAGAAACGGCCATCCGTGGACGGTTTGCCAGATCAGGCTGGGCGCCGCAATCGCGGCGGCAATTTCCACCCCGAACCAGCAATGCCTCTCTGCAAGTACGCGGCGGCTCGGCGTAAGAAGGAGACCCACGAAGATGCCGATCAGCCACATGGCAATACCGTATTTGGCCTCCATTGATATGCCCGCAATTACCCCGGCCCATGTCCAGGCCTGGTGGTCTCGACGAGTGACGGCGCGGGCCACGAAATAGGCGCAGGCAGTCCAGGCGAGCGGCTCGAACGTCGAAGTTGTCAGGGTTCCGGCTAGCGCAGCCAAGCCGGGCGCGATGGCGGCGGCGACTGCGGCCATAACCATCGAGACGGTGCGGCCTCCGAGTAGCCGGGCGAATTCAGCGGATAGCGGAACGATCGCGACCGCCGCAGCCACAGCGGGCAACCTGAGAAGCCAGACGTTCAGGCCAAACCACTGGGTCGCGGCGGCCAGTAAAGGCACCAGGGGGGGCTGGTCGACGTATCCGAAAGCCGGGTGGCGCCCACAGACGATGAAATAGAGCTCGTTTCTAAAAATGTCATAGCGCCCGGCTACTAGGGCGTGGAGAACGAATGTTAAAGCTGCAATCGACCCGACGAGTAGCCCCTGGCGCAGTATCTCGGCACGTCTGGACGGGTAGAGGTCTGCCAGCGATTGAAAGTTCTTCACAATGTTTTCCATGGCTGTGATCGCGACGTAGTAGCTTAGTGTATTTCGCTCGCTCTGGCAACGACGCCTCACGACCCGACAGCCCCAATCCACCCAAACCGAGGTTGATGTTGATGTAGGGGGGACGGCTTGCCGTTCCCTTGATTGCCGCTCCGGAAAACTAACCGGGATAGGTCAATCCCTACCCCTACGCTGCTTACCTCATGGGTGGATCCGGGGCACGGCCACGGGCACATGGCTAGTCGACCATGACATGTCCGGTCGGTGTTATCGACTGATTAAGGGCCATCTAACCGCCTTGTTTTTGATATATCCGCGAGGTAGGATCGGGCTTAGGGAGCTGTTCATTCAGGTGACGTATGGCGCGGATCACCGAAATCGAAGTCAATGGGAGCGCGCGCCGGATCGATGCAGACCCGGAAACCAGCCTGCTCCACGTCTTGCGAGACCAACTCGACCTGACCGGCACAAAATACGGTTGCGGGGAAGGCGAGTGTGGCGCCTGCACGGTCTTGCTGGACGGCATTCCTCAAAGATCCTGTCTCATGCCGGTGGCCGCGGTGAGTGGCAAGCGCATTACCACCATTGAGGGACTCGCAACGGGCGGCCGTCTCCACCCCCTTCAGCAAGCCTTCCTCGACGAGCAGGCCTTGCAGTGTGGATACTGCACCTCCGGCATGATCCTGACCGCGTGGGCGCTGCTTCGCGCCAGGCCCGATCCTTCCGAGCAGGAAATCAGGGAGTTCATGGAAGGCAACGTTTGCCGCTGCGGCGTCTATCATCGAATTGTTGCGGCAATCCGCCGCGCCTCAGACCTCATGAAGAAGAGCAACGCATGAACCTGGGGAGCATCACCCAAGCAATGAACGAGCCGGAGCGGTACGAGCTTGACGCTCCGCCGCAGTATCATTTTGAGCTCGACCGGCGCCACTTCTTTAAAATGCTGGGCGGTGGCGTCGCAGTCTTCCTCGTACTCAAACCCCTCCGGGCTTTTCCCCAATCCGGTGCCCGATCGGGCGAAGGATTCAGCCGCTTCCAGCGGCAGTTGCCGCAAAATCTGGGAGCATGGCTGCACATCGCGCCCGACGGCGCGGTGACCGTCTATACCGGCAAGGCGGAAATGGGGCAGAACATTCGCACTTCGCTCAGCCAGGCCGTCGCCGGGGAATTGCGTGCTCCCCTCGGCTCGGTCACTCTCGTTATGGCCGATACGGAATTGACGCCGTGGGACATGGGAACCTTTGGAAGCCGCACTACGCCGCAGATGGGCACGCAATTGCGCCGCGTGGCCTCAGTGGCGCGCGATGTGCTGGTTCGTATGGCGGCGGAGAGATGGAACGTGCCAGTAGAGAGTCTAGCCGCTGCCGACGGCCACATTATGAACCGCCAAAACGGACAGACCCTCGCTTATGCGGAGCTCGCCCAGGCATCGGCCCTGGCGAAGGCGATTATTGAAGACGACCCGCTCACTCCTGCCACGGAGTGGACCGTAGCCGGCGAATCGGTGGCGAAGATTGATGGCCGCGAATTTGTGACGGGTGAACACAAGTACTCACCCGATATGAGCGCGCCCGGAATGCTGTATGGAAAGATTTTGCGTCCGGCCTCGTTCGGCGCCACGCTGAAATCCATTGATCTGAGCGGGGCGAAGGCGATGCCGGGCGTTGTGGCCGTTCGCGATGGCGATTTTGTTGGGGTCGCTGCGCCATCCGAGCAGGAGGCGGAGCGGGCGCTCGCTTTCATCCATGCCGCCTGGAACACCGCGCCCCAGATTTCGGACCGCGAGCTTTTCAGCTACTTCAAGCAGAACACGGAGGAAGGGAATTCGCAGGGCTGGGAAGGCCGCACCAGCCACGAAATGGGTTCCGTGACATCCGGGCTCGCTAAGGCTGCTCACCGGCTGAAGCAGACCTACACAGCCGCTTATATCGCTCACGCTCCGCTCGAAACGCGAGCCGCACTTGCGGAATGGAAAGACGGCAGCGTCACCGTCTGGACTGGGACGCAGCGGCCTTTCGGCGTTCAAGGCGATGTGGCGAACGCGTTCCAGATGGCTCTCGACCGGGTTCGTGTGATTGTTCCCGATACGGGCGCCGCGTACGGCGGCAAGCACACCGGCGAGTGCGCTGTGGAAGCGGCGCGGCTAGCAAAAGCTGCAGGAAGACCGGTCAAGCTGGTATGGACGCGCGAAGAGGAGTTTGCTTGGGCGTACTTCCGGCCGGCCGGAGTGATCGAGATTTCGAGTGGCATCGATCGCGACGGAACTCTGACGGCTTGGGAATTTCAAAACTTCAATTCCGGCTCGGCGGGCATTATGACCCCTTATGAAGTGCCGAACCAGAAAATCGAGTTCCACCCTTGCAAGCAGGTCCTTCGGCAGGGCTCCTACCGCTGCCTCGCAGCGACGGCCAATAATTTTGCGCGTGAATGCCACATGGATGATCTGGCACGCCAAGCTGCCATGGACCCCTTGGAGTTCCGCCGGAAGAATTTAAACGACGAGCGCCTGCTGGCAGTGCTGGGCGCGGCAACGAAGCAATTTGGCTGGGGCCGCTCACCCAAGCGCACCGGACACGGGTTTGGCCTGGCCTGCGGAACGGAGAAGAGCGGATATGTTGCCACTTGCGCGGAAATTGCCGCGGACCGGGCGTCCGGCATGGTGCGCGTGATTCGCGTTGCCGTGGCATTTGACTGCGGCGCCATCGTGAACCCGGACGGACTCAAGAACCAGATTCAGGGCGCGCAAATGATGGGTTTAGGAGGTGCCTTGTTTGAAGCGATCCGCTTCGGGAACGGCCGCATTCTGAATGGCCAATTTTCCTCTTATCGTGTTCCTCGCTTCAGCGACATGCCCGAGATTGAAGTGGTCCTGCTTGACCGTAAGGATCAGCCCTCCGCGGGCGCCGGCGAATCACCGATCATGGGTATCGCGCCGGCAGTCCGCAACGCCATCATGGATGCCACCGGAACCGCTCTCTTCTCGCTACCCCTGGTCCCGGACGGGCTCAAGGCTTAGCTCACTCTTCCCAGCGCGGCTTTCGCTTTTCAAGGAACGCGCTCAGCCCTTCGCGAAAATCTGCGGTGGTACGCATTCGGGCGCTGGCTCGGATGGAGATTTCGAGCTGGCGGTCCAGTTCTTCACAGCCTAATTCGCCGATCAGGCGCTTGGTGGCGGTGAGGCTTAGAGGGCTCGACTCCGCCAGATTTAAGGCGAGTTCGCGCCCGCGATCGAGGAGCCGTTCGCGGGGAACAATCTCATTGATGAGCCCCAGATCGAGAGCCTCTTCGGCCTTCACGAGACGGCCGCTCAACAGCAAATCCCTGGCGCGCTTTTCTCCGATCTGCCGGATAAGGAAGAGGGTGACCAGCGCCGGCATAAATCCGATTCGCACTTCGGTATACCCGAACTGCGCTTCGGGAACTGCCAGCGTGAAATCCGCAAGTGTTGCCAGCCCGCAACCGCCGGCAAGGGCGTGCCCGTTTACGGCAGCGATCAAGGGTTTGGGAAACGTGTAGAGGCGGCGGAAAAGTTGCGCCATCCGCCGCGCATCTTCGATCAGTGCTGCCTCTTCGGATTCGGGCTGGCGGGCCTTCTCTTCGGCGCTGACCGCGGCTCGGGAAGCCTTTGAGGCCATTGCCTTGAGCACACTCAGGTCCATTCCCGCACAAAATGCCTTTCCTTCGCCGGTAAGGATCGCCGCGCGCGTGCGGCCCTGTTCGACCTCGTCAAGTACGCTGAAAAGGTCCTCGATCATCTCCGGAGAGATGGCGTTGCGCTTTTCCGGACGGTTTAGAGTGATAGTTGCGAGTTCGTTGTGGCGCTCGAGCCGGAGCGTGTTGTACTGCATACGAATAGCAATCAGCAGTCAGCGATCAGCTTTCAGCAGTCAGAGGAAGAGAGCAGCACTTTCCTCTGGTTGGGTGGCGCAGACATGGCGGCGATTCGCAGACGTCACAAGACGGTATCTGCGCCACCCGTCCATAAGCCATAACCGACGTTGGATCTGATAGCTGTCATTCCTGGCTGGCGGCCTCTGCGTAGTCCCGGCGAATGGCGCGAGTTGCTTCCACGGCGGAAAGCATGGCCCAAGGCTCGATGCCAGTCGCGGCGCCGCGAGAGGCGAGGGTTGAGGCCAGAAGCTCGGTGGGAATAT
>JASHOS010000261.1 GCA_030040995.1 Terriglobia bacterium
GCCGCGCAAAAAGCCGCAGACCGCAAAGACGGCGGTCTGCGCTACCTCGGCGATCGGGATCCGGAGTTCCGGATTCGGCTTTGTCTGGCGCAGCCCCTGGGGCGCGGCAGCGAAGCTTGCGAAGCTATTGCCTTGATGGAGACGAAGTAAGAACCGCGGTTTTCCCTCTCCCTCGGGAGAGGGTGGACCGCGGCCGGCGCTTTCTCCAGCCGGCGCGGGCCGGGTGAGGGGTTTCGCGGAGACCCGAACGCCGAATCCCGGATCCCGAAGCCCGATACCCGGCTTCCTAAGACCTGGCGCCTGGTACCTGACACCTACTCACACCGCAGGGCCACCATAGGGTCAACTTTCGTCGCCCGTCGGGCCGGAATGTAGCAGGCGAGCAGCGCCACGGCGGCAAGTCCTAGAGAAACCAGAGCGAAGGTCAGCGGGTCTGTTGCCGTCACGCCGTAAAGCATGCTGGAGAGGAAGCGCGTCAGGCCGAGCGCCGCGACGACGCCAATGCCCACTCCCATCACAGTCAACGTCAGCCCTTGCCCTACGACAAGCTTCAGCACGTCCCGCTGCTGCGCTCCCAAGGCCATACGAGTTCCAATTTCGTGCGTGCGCTGGGCGACCGTATAGGAGACAACGCCATAAATCCCTACGGTCGCGAGCACCAGAGCCAGAGCTGCAAACATGCCAAGCAGCAAAGTCCGAAACCGTGGCGGGGCCATCGTGCCACGCTCTTGTCGAGCTGCCGTCGTAACATCGGCCAAAGGAAGATTGGGATCAATGCGGGATAGTTGTGCGCGGACCGCCGATGCGACTCGCGCCGGATTGCCCACCGTACGGACGACCACCCAAATCACCGGGAATGCGGCCTGCTTGTAGGGTGTGTACATCGTAGGTGGTGGCGCTTCGGCGAGGCTACGAAACCGGACGTCACCAACAACTCCGACGATTTCTCTCGCGCGCAAGTTCAGCAAGGGGTACTGGATGAGAACCGTCCTGCCGATCGGATTCTCGTTCGGGAAGTAGCGACGGACGAAAGCTGCGCTCACAAGCGCCACAGCTCGGGCGGAGAACCTGTCGTCCTGAGTGAAAAATCGCCCGCGGAGCAGCGGTATTCCCATTACACGAAAGTAGTTCGCGCTCACGTCTGAATAGTTTGCGGATGGAAACCTGCCAGGCTCAGCCGGCTGGCCTTCGACTGTGAATTCCATTGGAACCACGCCTCCGCTCAGCGGCGGCACGAGGGTGGCTCCGGCGCCCCGGACCCCTGGCAATGCGTTGAGCCAGCCCAGGAGTTGGCTGTAGAACTCGGTCCAGTCGCCCGGACGTCTGTACTGTGCGCGGGGCAGCGAGACCATCGCCTCCAGTAAGTTATCGGTGTCAAAGCCCGGATCGACCTTCTCCAGGCCCAGGAAACTTCGAATCAGCAAGCCGGCGCCGGCAAGCAAAACCAGGGCCAAAGCAATTTCTGTTATCGCCAAGATGCTGTGGAGACTTCGCTGGCGACCGGAGCCGCCTGAGCCCCTCGCACCCTCTTTGAGCGCTTCACCCAGCCCTCCTTGAGGCCGGTGCAGCGCCGCTGCCAGACCCGACAAGGCTCCCGCAACCAGACAAAGGCCAACCGTGAAGCTCAGCACCCAGGCATTCACCCCAATCGGATGAATGCGTGGCACATCAACCGGAACAAGAGACGACAGCACTCCCCTACTTTCGAAGGCGAGAAGAAGGCCTATTGCACCACCCAGCAAGCTTAGAAGGCTGCTCTCCAGTAACACTTGGCCGATCAGCCTGCGCCGGCTTGCGCCAAGCGCGGCTCGGACGGCGAATTCTTTTTGGCGAGCGATGGCGCGCACCAGCAGCAGGTTAGCCACGTTGGCACACGCAATGAGGACGACGAAAGCCACAGCGGCGAGCAGTACCAGAAGTGGGTCCCGAACGCCATCGACGATCTTTTTCTGCAAAGGAGTGAGCCGAGCGTGCCAGCCTGCGTCGGCCTTTGGGTACGCCCGCGCCAAACGATCCAGGATGGTGTCCATCTGCGCCTGCGCAGCGGCCAGTCTTACGCCAGTCTTCAAGCGGGCGACAACGTGCAAATAATGAGCTTCGCGAATCGGGGACAACACGCCAAAGGTGGGGTCTTGGCTGACGGGGACCCAGATGTCATACCGCTTCGATTGGAATGGGAAGCTGAAGCTAGAAGGTATGACGCCGATAATTGTGAAACCCTTCTTATTAAGATCGATTGTCTTTCCGATTACAGCAGGGCTCGCGCCGTACCGGCGCCGCCAGAGATGCTCGCTGATCATGGCCACGGGTGCGGCGTGGGTGCTCTCTTCTGTCCAGGTGAACGTTCGGCCTAGCAGCGGCTTTGCGCCCAGAATCGAGAAGAGACTCGGCGTTGCGGCGGCTCCATAAATGAACTCCGCCTCGCCACGCCCGATCAGCGTAAAAAACGTCTGGTCGTACGCTGCCATGTCAGCGAAGACAGTGTTTTGCCTCCGCCAGTCGAGAAAGTCGAGATACGAAGCTCCGGTTTGGTTGGCGTCACGGTGGCGCACGGCTGCCGTGACCTCGACGAGCTGATGAGAGCGAGGAAAGGGCAGCGGGCGTAGCACTACGGCGCTGACAATGCTGAAGATCGCAGTAGTTGCTCCGATGCCGAGGGCGAGGGTGATTACGGCGACGGCCGTGAACCCAGGATTGCGGCGAAGCTGGCGCAGGCCGTAACGAATATCATGGGCGAGCGTATCGAGAAACGGGATGCCGCGCCGGTCGCGGTAACGCTCTTTGGCTTGCTCGACGCCGCCCAGCTTGATCAACGCCTCTCGCCGGGCTTCCTCCGGCCTCATGCCCGCGCGGAGATTATCTTCCGTATGCATCTGGAGATGGCTCTCAAGCTCGGAGGCCAACTCACGGTCGCGCCGCGTTCTGTTGAACAGGCCCGCCAGCCGGAAGAAGCAAGCTCGGAGACGTCGCATGGATCACCTCTCAGAAGGAGTGACGAGTGGGTGGCGCGGACCTCCACTGGTGAGGTCCGCGGCTTATCATCTCAAAAACGCCAACGCAGACCTGGACCGCGCAAAAAGCCGCAGACCGCAAAGACGGCCGTCTGCACTACCTCGGCGACCGGGATCCGGAGGTCGGGATTCGGGTTTGTCTGGCGCAGCCCCTGAGGCGCGGCAGCGAAGCTTGCGAAGCTATTGCCTTGATGGAGACGAAGTAAGAACCGCGGTTTTCCCTCTCCCTCGGGAGAGGGTGGACCGCGGCCGGTGCTTTC
>JASHOS010000262.1 GCA_030040995.1 Terriglobia bacterium
GCCCCGTCCCCACCCGTCGATTCTCCACTACGCTCCAATACCGGTGCTCCTTGCCGTCCTTCCGTCGCTTCTTGCTGCGCAAAAACATCGTCAGTGCGCATCCTGGCAAATCCTGGGCATTGATGTAAAGGGGGTAGGTCGGCACTACAGCCGCCCGCCTTAAGGGTGAACTGATCCGGAAGAGGTTAGATCGACGCCGTGATCAAATTCGCTCCGCACCGCGCCGTATCTGCGAAAGTCAGGTTAGCGCAACTAGCGGGGCTTTTTACCTACAGCTCTATTATGCGTGACCGCTCACGTATGTCAAGAGAAAAATGAGTATGGCTCACAATGTTGTTATTGACTTTCCTGACCGCTCACGTATAATAATTACGTGGCGGGAAAGCGTAAAAACCCGTATGCTGTAGCCCTCGGGCGGAAAGGCGGAAAAAGGGGTGGTCCAGCTAGGGCAGCAAAAATGACTCCTGCGGAGCGCAGCGAAAGCGCACGTACGGCGGTCAACGCTCGGTGGGCGAAATACCGAGAACGAGCATCAAAAGAGCTGGGGTGACGGACGGGCCTCGAACCCGTGACACCCGATTACAGATCGGGCGCTTTGCCTGCTAAGCTACCGTCACCGCAAGCCGGGGAGCGAAAGACAAACCGCTCCCCGGAGGCATCCAAGCGGTTGCCATCATTATACTTACCTATTTTTCTTGACTGGTGGACCGCGAATGCGTAGAATTATAGAGAAGCCCGCACGCATGTGTGTTCCTTTCTGGCTCTGACAAGTGGACTGGAATCGGCTTCAAGGTCGTATAGGGGCTCCGAACCCACATTCGGGGCCTCTAGCTTTTTATGGGCGTTATCCCGTCTTTACCTTCTCCACTAGTTTAGGATGCTGCTGCTGCCTCCTCCTGAAGAACTCCTCAGGAATCTTCACCTCAATGATGTACTCACTGTTTGGAGTGATATCTATTGGGGTTGATTTCCTCTCAGAGAGGTCCACGCCGATGTAATCGGCGAACGTTTTGGCTGAGAAGGAAGCACCATTCCCCTTAGAACTGTAGCGAATCCGGTAAGCACGCGGGTCTTTCTTATTGCTCGTAGACTTGATAGCCATCTTTCCTGCGGACGAATCCCATAACAACAGTACATGCTCGATAGTTTCCTTCTGGAGAATGCTCGCAGAGCTCTGGTTGAATGTGATCTGTCCGAGCTTAGAAAAAGACAAGGTAGGGGTTCCTGATCTGCGGGTTTTACGTGTAAACACTTCGTAGGGCATTGTGTCTCCATTAGCCTTAGTTTTGGGCGTACCGGCTCTGACATGACCATTATGACACCTCACGGCGGTTCTGTCAACTGGAAGATTTTCGTTTCCAGAAGAGTTGGAGCAATCCCAAGCTACATCCGATGAGAGTCCTACATTTATAAGCGAATGTATTCCCGATAGTTCGCAATAATCCCCCGTATCAGATCATAATCCCCAAGATTCGTAGAACGCCTTACCAGCAAGATGAATCCAATTGCGCACACGCCGTCGGGTTTCCAAGCAAACGAACAAGAACCTAGGGCGGTGCGGCACACACTTTCGGCGAGCGACCTATCTATCGGCGGATTCGTGGCGGTGGATCGTTTCTTGGGCAACTCGGACCGCCGGTTGATTGAAATCTTCTCTTGGCAGGCGCTCGGCATTCTTAGCGACCTCGGACGGTCCACGCCTCGGGGTTTTCTTCGCTGGTTTCTTTGGCATGTCTTCAGTTGCGTTTCAAGTGATAAACGGACACCACCGGAAACACAAGGCACTGTACTTAAGCCCGGAAATCGTTTAGAATCAGACGCGGCTTTCTGGGCTTCTAGTACAGCGCGCGACGGTGCGACCAAGTTTTTATTCGACGGCATCCCGCAATCAGAGGCGCCCTCCTATGCCGCAGCGACCCCGCGATGATCGCGGCCACCAGCTATACGGGCTTTAGGCTCAAAGACGCTCAACTGGAATCCGTTACTGCCGATGTTCCACTCTGGGGCCGCTTATCGCTTCGTCGCGTCCGGCAGCGCGGCGGCATAGCGAGCGCGAATTGGCGCTGCCCGCCGGTCCCATCCAGCGGATGGTGGCATCGAGAGGGCCCTGCGCGCCGCGGAGTTAGGTAGATTCATACCAAGTCGAGTTAGAGAGGAGAGTATGACTGGGAGGGGACTCATCGTTCGTTTCTGCGTCATTGGAATCGCCGGCATTGGTAGCCCGGTTCTCACAGGTCGAAGCCAGATTACCAAAACCTCGCCCATGGCCGGCCCATTGGCGGTGGTCGCTCCTGCCCGATCTGCCACCGTGGATGAGGCGGCGTATAACGCAAAAATGCTTGCGCTTGCGAATCTACCGCCGCGGACCAATTGCGCGGCAGGCACGACCGTTTCGCCGGCTAAGGCGTCCGCAGAGGTTCCAGGAACCGCAGCATTCAAGCCGGCGGCCTTTGTCGCGCATCGGGCCGTGCCACATCCATGCCCCGCGGCGCTATGGCCTGTTCATACCGTCTACCCTAACGCGGGAGCCCTCCTTCCCTTCAAGCGAATCGTCGCCTACTACGGCAACTTTTATTCTCCGCGCATGGGGGTTTTGGGCGAATATCCCCCTGACAAGGTGCTCGCGATGCTCGGCTCGGCGGCGACAGCATGGGCGAAGGCCGATCCCTCGACGCCTGTTGTGCCAGCGCTCGATTACATCGTGGTCGCCGCCCAGCATGTGCCCTGGCGCGATGGAATGTACCGAATGCGCATGCCGCCGGGCCAGATTGAAAAGGCGATCAGCATGGCGAACCAGGTCAACGGGCTGCTGTTCCTTGACGTACAGCCCGGCTGGAGTACCGTGGAAATTGAAGTGCCCCGTCTCGCGCCCTACCTCAAATTGCCCAACGTAGAGCTTGCTCTCGACCCCGAGTTCGCTTTGACCGAAAGCAAGCGGCCCGGCGCGTGGAGAGGCACTATGAACGCCTCGGACATCAACTTTGCCGCGCGGTTCCTGGCGAAAATCGTTCAGCAAAATCATCTGCCTCCGAAAATCCTCGTTGTCCACCGCTTTACTCAGCGCATGGTCACAGACTTCGGTGCCATCCGGCCGCTGCCTGAAGTAGAGATCGTGATGGATATGGACGGCTTCGGATCGCCGGCCCTGAAGCTCGCCGCTTATAGGGACTTCATCGCCAGGCAGCCCGTGCAGTTCACAGGATTCAAGCTGTTCTACAAAAACGACGTGAAATGGGGCGGCATTCTCATGACGCCTGGGCAAGTGCTACGGCTCTCTCCCCAACCGAGCTTTATCATGTACCAATAGCCGCTCGTTACAACCTCGTTTGCCTACGATTAAGATGAGTCCGCTTACGCACGCATCGCTTTAATGAACGAGCGGTAGTCGCGCTCGGTCAGGTCCGGATACACGGACTCGGCCGCACGGTGCAAAAAAATCGCCCCGTCCATCTCACCCGTCCCCACCGTCTCAATCGAAACTGCTATCCTTTCACCTGCGCATGAATAGCCTGCTTCTCTGCCAGATCGATCGAAACCTCCCGCTGCTGCTCGCGCTGCCAAAGGCTGCCGCAGCGGGTAG
>JASHOS010000032.1 GCA_030040995.1 Terriglobia bacterium
GAAACCGCTGGAAGAAGTCGCCCTCCTTCTTCGCAAGCTCCACCTCCTTTTTCGGCTGTATTACCGCGACTGATTGTGCTGCCATGATGTCAACCTCCTTAATGGATTGGCCAGCTCCGTAATTTGCGGACCTGACGACTTAAACTTAACTAATGACCGTGATATCGGCTGTGATCTCGATCACAGCCCATTGTGACTCGCCTAAGCCTTGGTGATGAGCTTCGCCTCCCCACTTTCCGACAGCATTTGTTGCGAAGGCTCCGCGGCGGTTAGCTCCCAGGCGCCTCCCTGCAGGATTTTGACAGCAAAATTCGGCAGCCGTTCGAGGGCGGCGTATCCCCAAAAAATCAAACCGAGTCCCGCAAAGTAGGGCAGCAAACCCCATAGCCTGCCCGGTTTCGCTTCCAGGACGAGTACAAATAGATCGAAAGCCACTGCCGGCAAATACAGCAACGCGATGCGGCGCCGAATACCCAGCCACTGCTCCTGAAGACCTACTTGCCGCGCCAAACCAAATTGGCACCAAAGGCCGAGAGGAACGACAAAATAGAGGATCGACGGGCTGATCGTTAAGAACAGAGCCCAGCCCGAAGAAATGAGGGGCGAAGCACCGCACCAGGCCAGAAAATAGTTGACCATCATGAACAGGGAAATGCCTCCCGCGATTCCCAAGAGCCAGGCAATCCAACGCTGCCTGCGAAGGAACCTGGAACTGAGGCAGGTAGCCAACCCTACGAGCATAAAATCAGCCAGCATCATCATGAAGAGGTTTTGACCTGACTGTGTCAGCCCGCTATCGAAAAGGCTGCCGATTCGAGATCCCAATTGAAACCAGAAGAAGTCTCCAATCATGAACAGAGAGAGCGTTCCGGAAGCAATGAATAACCGTGCGGTAATGTCCGATTTACGCAGGAATGAAGGGCGAATCATTGCCGCCAAGACGAGGAGCAGGGTCAGAGCTGCAAGGAGCAGGGTGATGAAATAAGGAACGCGGCCAGCAGCGTAGGACAGCGCGCCGAGCGAGCCGGGCCAGGTTCCGAATCCAAGCAGATAGTTGCTCCCGGTCCAGCGGACACTGCCACACTGCGAATACGCCACGGGTAGAAATAGCGTCAGCAGCACTAACACGCTTCCACTCAGCAAGGGCACCCTTGGCTTACTTGGGAGGGGCAAGGACCGAACGCAGGACCACGGCCTCGTTGACACCGAACGCACAATAGCGCCCGGGAGCGGACCGTGAGGGGCATTGCTTCGCTCGGAAGGACTAACGACCAACGACGACTTCGCCGTGAACATCTCAGCCTCCTTTTCTATTAGCAGAACCCGAACGTCAAACGTGCCAAATGCCGGAAATAAGCAGAGGCGCTTTGGGCTACTGCCCCAGCGGGACAGGCCGGCCAAACCTGGTTTTTGGTCATTTATCAAGCTCTACTTTGGCTTCTTCCGAAAAGGCTCGCAGTGACAGAGATCACACTGAAGTGTGCGTTGGATCACTGTGCATGGCGAAGGCAACGGATACGCTGTTGACAGCGTGGACGGATAAAAGCTCGAGCGGCCTGGCTTGCTCTTACGGGGAGCCGAGGTCAACGCGGTGAGAACTTAGAATGTCTATGCAGAAAGGTAGGGATTTGAAAATGCCAGTACAAGTGGGAATCAATGGATTCGGGCGTATCGGGAGGAACGTGTTGCGCGCGGCCTTCGGGGATCCTGAAATTGACGTTGTGGCGGTAAACGATATTACGAACTCAAAGACGCTTGCACACTTGCTGAAATACGATTCTGTGCTTGGTACGCTGGATGCCAAAGTAGGTTATGGCGGAGACTGTATTCGCCTCAATGGCAGATCGATTCGAGCGTTCGAGGACAAGGAACCCTGGGAGATCGACTGGTCCTCTTTCGGCATCCAGCTCGTCGTCGAGTCGACAGGAAAATTTAATGACGGGCAGAAGGCCCGCGAACATCTCAACGGTTCGGTCAAGAAGGTCATCATCACGGCGCCCGCGAAAAACGAGGATATTACCGTGGTGCTGGGCGTTAACGAGGGTCAGTACGACCCGGCGAAGCATCACGTTATTTCAAATGCTTCGTGCACCACGAACTGTCTCGCGCCGGTGGCGAAAGTGATTCATGAAACCTTCAAGATCAAGAACGGATCCATGACCACGGTCCACGCCTATACCAACGACCAGAAAATCCTGGATCAGCCTCACAAGGATTTGCGGCGAGCGCGTGCCGCGGCGGTTTCCATTATCCCAACGACCACGGGGCCTGCCACGAGTGTCGGACTGGTCTTGCCCGAACTGAAAGGCAAGCTGGACGGTTACGCGCTGCGGGTACCCACACCGAATGTCTCGCTCGTTGACCTGGTCGCCTTCGTTGAGACGCCAACAGGCGTTGAGGACGTCAATCTCGCCCTGAAGCGGGCTGCGGAAGGCCCGCTGAAGGGCATCCTCGGGTACTGCGACGAAGAACTTGTGTCGGTCGATTTTCAAGGCGACCCGCGGTCGGCAATCATTGATGCGAGTCTCACCCGAGTCATCGACTGGAATTGTGTAAAAGTCACGGCGTGGTACGACAACGAGTGGGGCTATTCGTGCCGGGTAAGAGATCTCATCAAACTCGTAACCAAAGGGCTGAACGACACTCAGACCCTCTAACATGAGTTGCGTCATCCTGAAAGCACCAAATCTGATTCGGAGGTGTGTCGAACCGTACGACCCAGGTCTAACGAAACTCCGATACTACACTGTCGCCATGCCTAAACACAGCGCGGGCTTGATAATGTATCGCATCCATGGAGATCGCCTGGAAGTGCTCTTGGTGTACCCGGGCTCGCGCAGTTCAGCGTGTTGCCAGTGCCTGTCTCGTCGCGATAGTGAACGCGGTCCGGCTCGAGCAGATAATAGGTGCTATTGCCAAGCCCTTTGAAGCTATAAGTCGGTCCGAGTAGAGAAGCAGTGTGACGCCTGTCGCATGAACAGAAAAGAACGCGAAGCTATAAGCTTGCTCCGCTTCCATAGGCCTCTGGCCGAAATCGGCAATCGGACTTCTTCAGACTTACGTTCGGTCGCGTCTCGCCTCATCTGCGCTCAAATAGGCACCGATAATACAGGACAAGGGCCCAGTTGCAGGACACGTTGTGTGGTGGATCCGAACACAGCCATGTCTAATGCTCCGCGGCCTCGCACTCCCATGACGATCAAATCGGTCTGAGATTCCGTTGCAAGCTGAATTATTTCCCAATACGGCTTGCCCAGCCGTACGATGCTCTTGATCGTACACCCGTTCCGGGCGCCGCTTGGGAGAGGCGCTTCGAGCTCGCGGACCATCAGCGTAGTCTCGCATTCAAGCTCCTTTCCGCGAGGAATATCCTCCAATACATGTAGAAGAGTTAACTCGGCATGGTACTCGGTGGCTAAAGACAGGGCGTAGTTGAACGCATGATGTGCATGATCCGAGAAGTCGCTGGCAAGCAAGATTCCCTTGATCTCGAGGCCGCCATCCGACGCCTGGCAGCCAAACTTCTGAATCGGCTTCCGAACGGCGAGGACAGGGCAGTGAGCTTTCCGCCAGACGCGCGCAGTCACCGAGCCGGTCAGGAACCGATCCAAGCCACGCCGGCCGTGTGATCCCATCACGATCAGGTCCACTCCCTCTTTGTGGGCGAACTTCAGGATCAAGTCGGCCGGGTCACCAACCTGCACCACCGCCTGAGGCTGAACTTGCTGAGACACTCTGGAAGCGATTAATTTTTGAAGGGCCTCCTCAGCCGCCCCGCGGAATTCGGCGTAGACCTCCCTCCACCCGGGAAGGTTCTCATACGTGAACAACGCCGTCACGGGCTCGATGACGTGCTGAACATAAAGCTTGGCCTTGTATCGCGTGGCAAATGACACGGCGTACTCAAAGCCCTTCGTCGAAAACTCCGAAAAGTCTACGGGACAAAGAATTCTTTCGATCTTCAGCATAAGCTCTTTTTTAGAAGTCGCTCCACCGCCCGTCCTGGACGGAACTGCTTGTGATCCATATGTCGGCCTGATTGCTTCGAGAGTGTTGTCCCCTTCAGGTTGAGGTCTTGTTACTTTGCCCAGGCATCGTCTTCTCTGGTCTGAGAAGTTCGACGAGGACCTGCGGAGCAGTTAGTGCCGGCTCCTCCCGGAACGCGTTCAGGAGATATTGAGACACCATCCGCTGGGTGTTGAAAAAGGAGCCATTCAACGCAATGGTCGAGCGCATGACCCCAGTGTAGGCGTCCGGGCGGCCGTAGAACATGGGCAAGATCGTCTGCTCCAGATTGTTATAAAGATCAGACACCTCCTGAGATGGACTCTCTGGAGTCTCTTCTTGACCAACGTCCCAGCCGGTGACCCCCTCCACGTGCCCTTCGAACCACCAGCCGTCCGGAACGCTTAGGCTCGGAACGCCATTCAAGGCGGCTTTCATCCCGCTTGTACCGGAGGCCTCGTAAGGTCTCTCAGGAGTATTCAGCCAAAGATCAACACCGCTGGTGATCAACTGGCCCCAGTGAATGTCGTAATTCTCCATGTAAACGACTTTGATCTTGTCCTTGAGCAGAGCCGCTGCCTCGAACACTCGCCGGATCATTGCTTTCCCCGCCGCATCCTGGAAATGGGCCTTGCCGCCTAGCACAATCTGAAACGGGCCGACCCGGTCCGCAATCCGCCGGAGGCGGTCCAAATCCGTGAACAAGAGATTGGCACGCTTGTACGCTGTAGCACGGCGCGCAAAGCCGATAGTCATAATAGATTCTTCAAGCTGAACGCCATTGTTGTTCTTGATCTCCTCTAAAAGCGCTCGCTTTGCCAGCGCATGCGCCGCCTTGATCTCTGCCAACGGGATTCCGACCGCGTAGCGGAGATAAAGGTTGTCGCGCCGCCACTCGGGGAAGTGCCGGTCATGGAGATCGCGGAACGCAGGGCACGTCCAGGTGACCGCGTGAACGCCATTGGTGATGGCACGAATCGGGTAATTGGGAAACATGCCACGCGAGATTTCGGCGTGGTGCATCGCGACGCCGTTAATATAGTGGGAACATTTCAGCGCCATGTACGTCATATTCAGCGTGCCATCGGTGAAACAGCCGGCGCCTTCGAGAGCGTCGGCCTGCTCCGCTCCCAATACCTGGCGAACCAAATCCTTCGGAAACTGATCGTGGCCGGCCGGCACCGGCGTATGGGTGGTGAAAATACATTTTCGTCTGAGTCCTTGCCGGTCTTGTTCGGTAACGGAGCTCAATGCGCGGCCCGCGAGCTGCTGCTGGATAAGTGCAAGGTTGATCAAGGCTGGGTGGCCTTCATTCATGTGGTAAATCTCGAGGTGGCTGTGCCCAAGAGCATCGAGCATCTGTATACCGCCAATCCCCAAAATTACTTCCTGGCAGAGGCGGTAATGATGGTCTCCGCCGTACAGAAAATCCGTCAACGTTTGGTCGTAGGGGCTGTTCTCGGCAAGCGCCGTGTCGAGCAAATAAACCGGCACAGTATGACCACCAACCCCGCGAATCACATACCGCCAGGCTCGAAGCTGTACCTTGCGCCCTTCGATGCTGATGGTTGTGCAGGATTCCATCGGATCGAGAACACGCTCGGGCTTCCAGATGGCCGGTAGCTCAGTTTGATTTCCTTGTCCGTCGAGCCGCTGCTCAAAGTAACCCTTGCGGTGGAGGAGAGTGACGCCGAGCATGGGCACGCCGAGGTCGGCTCCGGAGCGCAGCGTATCACCCGCGAGCACACCCAGCCCGCCGGCATAGGTTGGTATACTCGATTCCAGCGCGATTTCCATGGAAAAGTACGCGACTTTGGGTGTGTCCACTAAGCTCTGCATGACGCGTGTTTCTTGCTGTCCTCCTTAACAACGGGTTTTGCCCTCGCTGCGGGCTCCAGCCGCATCCTCATCAAACTACGGGCCGGAACTGCTCTATGGCACACAGCCACGCCAGTCCATCCCCCCCGATAAGAACCCTCGAAGTGGGGTAAGGGACGGGAGGCTAGCAGTTGCGTTGCCGAGAAATGCGCACGGGCTAGAATTCTGCCTGTCATACCCACCAGCATGAGGCATACGTCTTTAAGAATGAGTAGGGCGGCGCAACCAGCAAATAGGGCCGCTCCGATTAGAAGAATTAACCCCACGCAAGCCGCATATAAATCTATCGTGTACATATAACCTCCAGCGGGAATCACGCCTCCCAGCCTGTTTCATCCCCATTTTCCGGTGGGCGCGAGCCAAGCGCCGTGATCTGGATCACAATGCTAGGCGAGGATTTGGGCATGAATTGTCTGGGTGATCTCCAGGCAAAAGCCTTTTGCCCTCTCAGGCTCGTCGCTGTCAGACGGGACCTCCGGTTGGGTGCTGGAGTGGGCCGCTGGCTTCGGACTCCATGGCGCTAAGCATAATCACTTCGACTTCTTCTTCAGTGATTTTTTCTTGTGCAGCAGGTTCACGTCATGGACGAGCTTCGTTACAGCTTTTTCCAGATGGCCAATCGCGTTCTCCATGTGCCTGACCCTCTGCCGATGTTCCGCCATGAGCGAGCTGTAGAAAATATCGTGCAGTACGGAAAACGGATAGTAATCTGCCAGAAGAACCCTTAAGTCTCGTGGAGGAATATTGAGTAGAGAAGGGTCACGGACATCACCCAGTTCATTACAGGCATGATACAAGCGTTAGGCGCGCTGATTACGGTTAAAGCGGCCGCCACGAGCATCGTCATCGCGACGGCCAACAATAATGTCGCGAAGGGATGCTACGCCTATGCGATTGGGGGCCGAAAAACAGGCAGGCAAAGCTTTGGGTTTCTCACCGGGCTGGCCGTCCTCGGCATGGTTACCTTGATTGGGTTGTCGAACTAAGCTCTTCAGGTGCAGGGTCTTTAGCCGCCGGAGCATTCGGAAATTCTGCCCTCTCACCATTTTCTGGCCGCTTCGAAATCGTGTGATCCGCGTCACATACTTCATTCGAGACAACCTGTAGCTTCAACTTGAATAAGTGGTTGTGCCCGGCCTCGCGATTCTTGGACGATCGGGCACGAGAGTCGAGCGAGCAAAATCATGAGCAAATCCGAGACGATTACGGTTCGCGAGTGGGATGCGAAGGTGTTTCACCGCCGTGTGCTTGAATTAGAGGCTGAGGGCTATGCAGCCCGTCTAGATTCTTACCAAGTATTGCCGGAGATGAATCCCGAGACAGGTGAGATTATCCATCTTCGGAGCGTGGACATGTATAGGGCCGTGGCGAACAGGAGCTGATGAACTTTTCAAGTGACCGTTGGACCAGATTTTTTGGGTATTTCATTCCTGCCGTGCTCCAGAAAAAATTACTTTCTGCAGAAAATTATAGTAGTGGGTCAGTTTGGACTTGTAGCGGCGAGTTTACCTCGCCAGATGGCGGCATGAAGCCGCCTCTACATCAAACTGACCCACTACGAAAATTATTGACTCTTAATACGCGGCAGTGATAGATTGCTATCGGCCGGAAACCCCGGTCCAGCAGAGCCCTACCTCTGTCCGGACCAAGGCCCCAACCGACAGCATCAGAGCTTATTGCAGTTGGTCGGCACGTTCTGTGAGCACGGTCACGCTTCCGTGTGACGTGGATCACATCAAGCGGCATTCTAAGCAGTTAAGTTAGAGCGGAGGTAGGCCATTGTGAGTCGTACCGGCGCAGCCTGTCGACACCGCTTCAACTTTTGTCACGCTCTTTCCCCCACTTTCAGTTTCGCACTAATCCCATTCTCGCTGGGGATTACGATTCTAGTTACGGTCAGCCCTTGTCGAGCCCAGAAACAGCCGACGCCGTCTTCTCCTCCATCGGTGGCCTGGAAGGGAATCCCAAAACCTAGTCCAAAAGACTATCTAAGTCCGGACCGGTGCGAAGACTGTCACCGGCCGGAGTATCTGGAATTTGATAAGACCGTCCACGCCCACCTCGCAATTCCAAAGCAAAAATACGTGACCGGTTGCGGAATGTGTCACGGACCGGACCGAGTGCACACCGAAGCCGAAGAGGCGGCTCGCGGGAACGACGCCAAAATGGCGGCCGCCGCGAAGCTGATTTTCAGCTTTCGCACTGCCAATCCTCACGATGCCGCTGCCCACTGCCTGGCCTGCCACACCACGAGCGAGCATCAGCAGTTCTTCAGCGAGTCCGCGCACGCGCTGCACGGCGTCGCGTGCAACTCCTGCCATACGATGCACCTGGTTGAGGCGGCTGTAAACCCCGAGCAGGTGGGTCTGGCCTTTACTCAGGCGGAATACTACTCGGTGCCCCAGTTACCGGTGGAAAATCAGTGGCTGCATGACGGAATGCTGAAGCAAGCGCAACCGGAGCTCTGCTATCAATGCCACGCCACGATTCAGGCGAATTTTGCGCTCCCTTTCCACCATCGGGTGCCGGAGGGGTTGATGAAGTGTACGGATTGCCACACTCCACACGGCACAATTACGGCCGCGCATCAGTTAAATCAGCCGAACTGGCAAGCCTGCGTGAAATGCCACATTGAGGTGGGCGGTCCTTTTGTGTACGAGCATGCGGCCGTGAAGATCGCGGGCTGCGTAGGTTGCCACAATCCCCACGGCAGTGTGAACCATTTCATGCTGGTGCGGAGAGAAACCCGGTTTCTCTGCCTCCAGTGTCACACGGGATTTCATGGCCAGACGCGCGTGCCTCACGGCCCGGCCACCACGTTTGAGAACGAGGGTGATTGCACGCGGTGCCATATCGCCATCCATGGCTCGAACTTTGACCCCGATCTCGTGCACTGAAGGGGAACGGATGAAAAAACTCCTGCTCTTTCTGATTTTATTCCTGCTAGCCGGAGTTCTCCTGATACCTTCCCGGCTCGAGGCCCAAGGGCAAAACCAACTTCAGTCCGGAAGCGCGCCGGCAGATGCGGGCCAAGGGTCCGAACAGGCGGAGACATCATTCTGGCCTTTCCAAACCCAAGGGTCGGCGTCTTTTGGATACCGCTTCACGGACGTCACCGGCTACCAGCCCATGTATCTTGAGCTACTTGACCTTCAGTCAGGACCGCGCCTGACGGACTTCAACATGTTTAGCCAGGCCACGACGCCTAATCCATTTGTGGACGATTTTTCGCTTACCATGAGTGGCCTGGGCGGCGATCCCTACCCAACCGCGCAGTTGACGGTTTCCAAGAACAATCTCTACGACCTTGTGGCCAATTGGTCGCAAAGCTATTTCGATTATTCTCCCGATCAGCAGGTGATCACGCCGGGCGGCATACCGGGGCTCACGGACGAGCATGAGTATTCCACCGTGCGCAAGTTCGGCTCGATCGACTTGAGACTGCACGCAACGAACCACCTGCGCTTCAATTTCAACTATTACCGGACGAGTGACACCGGAGCAACGTGGTCTGGCTTCGCGCCCGACTACCTGGGTGCAGGTTACACCACCTGGGACTACTACGCCGAGGGCAGCCCCTATGTTCTTTACGCACCGGAAAACGACGAGGCGAACCGTTTCACGGGAGGAATCGATTATACCTTCCATTCCTGGAGCTTCCATTACAGTCTCGGGTATCAGACTTTGTCGGATAGCATGACCTTTAATAACACCACGTCCCCAGAGTATAGTTTTGACACCAGCGCGACCTTCACTGCCAATACCCCTCTCACGCTTCTCTCTATGGATCAGTATCGCCGCTTGACCTCGCCGATCAGCCAATTCTCTTACGCAGGCAAGCCCCTTTCGAAGCTCGATTTGCGCGGAAGCTACATTTATTACCGGTATAGCGGCCCGGCGAGCATGGACGAAATCATCGACGGCATAGCTCCCACCAGTATTGCCGAGACAAGCTTTACGCCCTATACGGTCTCGCAACAAGTGCGCGCCAACGTGAAGGAGCCGGACCATGTATTCGACCAGGGACTCACCTACCACATCAATCGCTGGTGGGCGATTAACACGGATTATCGCTACTCGCGTGACACGGAAGATAGCCTGGGGGTATTCGACGGCCTGCTGGATGGTAGCCTGCTGGCCTCAAATGGTTCGGAGGCTACCCTGTGGCGCGACGGCCTGAGCGATTTCGATTTCAACATGGTCTTCACGCCTATTCCGTCTTTGCTGATCAGCCCCGGCCTGAGTTGGGACAATTCGAACGTTGAAGCGCTCTACAACGGTGTGGCGAACCCGGCTCAGACGCTGCGCTGGAACACCGTCGAGCCCGCCTTCAGCGCCTACTGGCAGCCTTCAAAGCGATTCAGTCTTCGCGGCGACATCCGCACGCTTGACAACAGCGCGTCGTATACAGCGATTACGCCGCAGACGGAAACAACCGGCAACGTGGTGGCGCGCCTCAAGCTCACGGACAACCTGAGCCTCAATGACAATGTGAACTTGAACAGCAGCAGCTTGCTTGCCACGGGATATCAAGACCGGGTGCGGGCGAACGCGACTCTGCTCAACTATGCCCTCAACCCTACGCTCTCGTTATTTGGAGGGTTCAGCTACGATAGCATTTTGGCGCTGGGCGACATTGTGTTTGCCGACGGCCCGTCGGAGTCGCTGCGCGATCAGGAGATCGATCACGTCTGGCAAGCGGGATTTCAACTCAACCCAGGCCATCGGTTCGGGATTCAGTTCACCGGCAACTATGACCGGACGACGGGTGTGGGAGAGATCAGCGACAACCTGCCCCCTGCCTACGGCCCGGAAACGTGGCCCTACGCCACCGGAACGGTCTTTTACGAATTTCCTAAGGCCGGGCGGCTATCCATCGATCTGCAGCGTACGTATTATAAGGAGCAGATTGTGACGGGGAATAACTTCGGCGCCGAGGTTTTGATGATCAAATGGACTCGGAACTTTTAGCGAGGCGTCGCCTCAATCCAACTCATTGGAGGTTTCACTGAATGCAGCGTTACTTACTACGCCGTGTGCTCGGCGCCATTCTTGGCGCTCTCTTCGTGTGCATTACGACCCTGCTGGCGTTCACACCCACGCTCGATGGTCAGGCAGGCTTTAGCGCCCACGACGTGTACCTGGACAAGTGCTCAGCTTGCCACGCTCAAGACGGATCGGGAAAGACGGTGAAAGGGCGGAAGGACAAAGTCAAGGATATTCGCCAGACCATTAAGAAGATGTCCGAAGACCAGATGATTCAGATTGTAGAAAAGGGCAAAGGCGCTTACATGAACAGTTTCTCCAAGCAGTACAGCCCGGAGCAAATTAAAGCCTTGGTCGAATATTATCGCAGCCTGGCGGGCCAGTGAACGGCAGGGGGAGATTCGTGCCAGTGCGTCGGGCAGTTACTGGATGGGGATCAGGCTCAGGAGGCCGTGAATGAACGCGCCGGAGGTCCTGGTTTACCTTTTCGTGGGAATGACCGTGGTCTTGGCTCTGCTGGTAGCTTTTCGGGCTGAGCTGACGCGGGCGCAGGGAGGCAAGATCCTCGCCTTTATCGCGCTGTTCATTTTTCCCGTTTTGGCGGGGTGGGCGGGATTTTCCCACCACATGGATCGCGCCGAAAGCACGCGCTTCTGCCTTTCCTGCCATGTGATGTCAGATTACGGTCGAAGTCTTTATGTGAACGATCCCAGTTTCGTCCCGGCCCGTCACTTTCAGAACGATCTCGTCCCCAGGGATCATGCTTGTTACACCTGCCACACGGACTACACCCTGTTCGGACCTTTCCACTCGAAAATGCGCGGCCTTCACCACGTCTACGTTGAGTATTTCGGGACTATTCCGAAACCCGACAAAATCAAGCTCTATACTCCCTTCAATAACCGCGAATGCCTTTATTGCCATCTCGGCGCGCGAACTTTTGAAGAGGAGCCTGGCCACCATAAAACGCCGGAGATGATGGCGAAAATCAAGTCCAACCAAATGTCCTGCATGACAAGTAATTGCCACGATACGATTCATGATCTTGACGATCTGAAGTACGCAACTTTCTGGAAGGAGGGCCAATAAGATGGCTGCGCTGCCGATTGAACGCCGCATCCGCTGGGCGGGCATTTTGATCGCCGCCGGGCTTGTCGTTCAACTGATTACGTTCATCTGGTTTGGTCCGTTGCCCTTCATGGCTTTCATCCTGGTTAGCTGTCCCCTAGTGGCCATAGGCATTCTCATCTATCTGTATTCGCTCGTTGCAACTCAATCTTCTGGGGTTGAGGGACAGCATACGTCGCGGACGACCGATATTTGACGCTTTCGCAATTCGCAAGAAACTATGCCAGGCGGCAAGAAACGATCTCTTCCGGAGAACCGGTAACACGATAACGCTGCTGGGCTCAGCTAATCCGTGCATAAGTCATCTATCTCAGTTCGCCCGCTCAAATTGGGTTGTGCGGATGTCAAGAGATAACCCATGATCGATGCCGTTTTTGCTCATCGGATTCAGTTCGCGTTTACGGTGATGTTCCATTACCTGTTTCCCATCGACCAAGGAAGAGGGCATGCATCGAGTTGCTTCAGCAGCCGTGTGATGGTACGGCTGAAGCCTCGCCACTTGTCATCGGGTTGTTTGGGCGTGCGGAAATCGCAGACATCGCCAAAAGCGGCCATGTTTGTCACCCCGATTGTTTGCCTAGCTATTTCGCGAACACTACACTGGCGGGAAAAGGGCTTATGGGTTGCGAGAAAAAAGGGCGGGGAAGCACTCCCCGCCCTTGGTACGCCTGCTGCTCACGACTTTGCTTGCCGGATACGGCTCAGTACATGCCGCCGCCCATGCCGCCCGGTCCGCCCGGCGCCCCAGCGTGGGCCTTCTCTTCTTTCTCCGGAATCTCGCTGACCAAAGCTTCAGTGGTCAGCAAAAGCGAAGCGATTGAAGCGGAGTTTTGCAAGGCTGTGCGAACGACCTTGGTGGGATCAATCACGCCGGCATCGACCAGATCGCCAAAGGTCTCCGTCTGCGCGTTGAAACCGTAATTGGCGTTGGTGTTGGTTGTGACCTTCTCCACCACCACCGCACCTTCGTGACCGGCGTTTTGAGAGATCATCCGCAGGGGCTCTTCGAGAGCGCGCCGGACAATATCAATGCCGATCTGCTCATCGCCCTCGGCCTTGAGCTTCTGAAGCGCTGAAATGCTGCGCACCAGAGCGACTCCCCCGCCGGGAACGATGCCTTCCTCGACGGCTGCCTTGGTGGCATGCATGGCGTCCTCGACGCGAGCTTTCTTTTCCTTCATCTCGGTCTCGGTTGCCGCGCCCACCTTGATCTGAGCGACGCCTCCCACCAGTTTCGCGAGCCGCTCCTGAAGCTTCTCGCGGTCGTAGTCCGACGTGGTCTCGTCAATCTGGGTGCGGATCTGCTTCACGCGTCCTTCGATGTCGGAAGTCTTGCCCGCGCCTTCGACAATCGTGGTGTTGTCCTTATCGATGGTGATTTTCTTGGCCTTTCCGAGGTCCTCAAGCTTTACGTTCTCCAGCTTGATACCCAGGTCTTCGGAAATGGCCTTGCCGCCCGTCAGGATCGCGATATCCTCAAGCATGGCCTTGCGGCGGTCTCCGAAACCCGGCGCTTTCACGGCGCAGCACTGCAAAGTGCCACGCAGTTTATTCACCACCAAAGTGGCGAGCGCTTCACCTTCAACTTCCTCGGCAATGATCAGCAGCGGTTTGCCTGCTTTAGCAATCTGCTCGAGCAAGGGCAGGAGGTCCTTCATCGAGCTGATCTTCTTCTCATGGATAAGAATCAGCGCGTTTTCGACCACGCATTCCATCCGCTCCGGATCGGTCACAAAGTAAGGCGAGAGATAGCCGCGGTCGAACTGCATGCCCTCGACCACCTCGAGTGTGGTTTCCATGGTCTTCGACTCTTCGACCGTGATCACTCCGTCTTTGCCCACTTTTTTCATGGCCTCGGCAATAATGCTGCCGATGGTGTGGTCATTGTTCGCCGATACCGTCCCCACCTGCGCGATCATCGAGCTTTCCTTGACGTCTTTGGAGAGCTTGTCCAATTCTCCCTTGACGTGCTTCCGGTTGCCGTCCTTCGTGGTTTCGTCGTACCCGCAGACCGTGCGGACCGCGGTCTCGATCCCGCGCTTGACCGCCATGGGGTTCGCTCCCGCCGCGATGGTTTTGACGCCCTCACGGAAGATCGCCTGCGCCAAAACCGTGGCCGTGGTCGTGCCGTCGCCCGCCACGTCCGACGTCTTGGACGCCACTTCCCGCACCATCTGCGCGCCCATGTTTTCCAAGGGGTCCTTCAGCTCGATTTCCTTGGCCACCGTCACTCCGTCCTTGGTGATGGTGGGAGAGCCGAATTTTTTATCCAGAACTACGTTGCGGCCTTTCGGGCCCAACGTTACTTTTACGGCGTCCGCCAGTTGATTCACGCCTCGGAGAATCGCCCGGCGGCTTTCTTCGCCGTGTACAATTTGCTTTGCATTTGCCATCTTTAACTCCTCCAGATTCTTTTCTCCTTCTCAGCTTACGGAGAAGGCTTGGGATTGTTCGTTTTCCCCTGTTTGGCCTTGACTCCTCCCGGAATCAACGGCTCTGCTTACTTCTTCCCTCCGGCTGCCGAGTGTTTTGCCGCTTCGATCACCCCGAGCACCTCGTCCTCTCGCAGAATCAAGTACTCTTCGTTATCCAGCTTGATCTCCGTGCCGGAATATTTGCCGAAAAGAATGCGGTCTCCCGCCTTTACGTCAAGGGGAACAACTTTGCCTTCTTCGGTCTTTTTACCATTGCCGACAGCGATCACCTCTCCCTCTTGCGGCTTCTCCTTCGCCGTGTCGGGAATGATGATGCCTCCTTTAATGGTTTCTTTCTCTTCAATACGCTTGATCAGTAGTCGATCATGAAGAGGCCTTACTGTCATATTGCTATCTCCTTCCTATACATTGGTTTAATTGAATTCGAGTGAAATATTCTGGCGATAAGAAGGGCCGCTGCGCCAGACGTCGGCCCTTAAACGTTGCCGTATCGTGCTTGAACACTTTCTCATAGGCTGTCCGGTCTTCTGGAACTGCTTTGCGAGAGAATAAACCGCATTGGCACTCTACACGCCAGAGTGCTAATTCTATTCGGTCATGACTAGGTTTGTCAAGCGTGACGGGAAAAAATAGTTTAAGCCAATTGTTTTGTGTCGTTTACATCGATTATTAACAAGGAGATTAAGCACCCTGGTTGAGTCTATAAACCTGCGCGAGGAGAAGTTACTATCCCTGATCGGCAGCGCCTATCGCCGGAAGTCCGTATACACTACCCACTCCCTCTAAAGCTTGCGCCGGACATTTTCAGCCCCTCGCTTTCGAGGCGATCGAGAAATTGCTGCACCTCATGCGGGCTGCGCAGAAGGAAGCGTGCGTGCGTCCGCGCTCTCTGACCGACGCGAATTGTTAATGCTTTCGGAAGCTCTGCAAACGCCGCTTCGTCCGTCGTATCGTCACCGATGTAGATGGCCAGCGTGCCCGCGGGCGCGCATGCTGTCAACCGCCGGACTGCGGCGCCTTTCCCTTGTACCTCCGGTGGAAGCACTTCCCAGATTTTTTTCCCGCGCAGAATACGAAAGCCGGGCTGGAGTGGGGTCAGAACTTTCGTGGCTACCGCCCGGGCTTTCGCCGCCGCCAGGCGGGGGGCGCCGCGATAGTGTAAGGCCAAGCCTGCTCCCTTGTCTTGCAGGCGAACGCCAGGAAGCCCGGAAAGCAGTGGATGCATTTGCCGGTGCATTCTTTTGAGCTCGCGGCGGGAAGAGAGACTGAGCCGGGCGCCGGCAGGCCCTTCCCAACCGTGCAAACCCCAATACGTGGCCTGCTCCACCCCAACGCGGCGGCGCAGGTCACCCCGGCGGCGCCCACTGATGAAATTCAGGGAAATTTTGCGGCGCCGCGACAGCCGTTTCAGCAATGCGCGCGTTCCCTGATCGAGCCGCACATCCTTGGGATTTTTCTGAAACGGCACGAGCGTCCCATCGAAATCCAGCAGCAGAAGGATGTGCCGGGCCTTGCGTATCCTGTTGAGCACGTCGTGCCAGCAATCGAACACGGGGCGGCTTGCCGCCCCTCCAGAACCCTGCGGCGAGTGACGAGCAACACCGGGAGAAAGGCGTCTGAACCGGGTCTTGATGTCGCCGTCGCCCATTTTCACTGAGGAGCGCCGCCGGCTTCCTGCCCCGAAGGGGCAGACCGTGAATAGCCGTGGGTGAAACCCACGGGAATGAGACCCAAAATACGTTTCGGCCCTGAAGGGGCGGGACAACAGCCTGCGGGATCGGAACTGGTTTCGCAGCGGCTCGAACGCGGCGATCCCCTGGAGGTCAACCCCGTCAGGGTTGACCGCGTGATTGCTGGCGTTTTCCGCAGGTTGCACCTGCGCCTATTCACCGAAAGCCCCTTCGGGGCCGGGACTATCCTCACAACTGCCGAGCGGCGAAGAGTTGCCAAGATGCGTGTAAGGTTCAGACGGAAAGACGGTGAGTTTTTATTGCTCATCAGTGGTATTGGGTTTAGGAAAAGCGCGGAATGGCCTACCCGGTGCTGGTTATGACCTGACTTCGCAGTGTATCGTGCCTCTCTATTCTCGCAGGCGCCGGACCGCCGGGCCGATGAGCGAGGGCTGGCCCAGAATCTCCCCTTTTTCCACCCGAATTTCGGATAGCTCGCCAATCAGGTTCGCGGCCCAGCGGTAAATGTTATTGTCCTTGACGGCCCGCCTCATGCGGCGCATTCGCGCCGTGCGCTCCTCAGGGTTCATTTCCAGCGCAAAATAGATCGCGCTTGCCACTTGCTCCGTGTCGTACGGATTAACCATCAGGGCGTCGCGCAACTCGCGGGACGCCCCCGTAAAGCGGCTCAAGATAAGCGCTCCCTGATCGTCCTCGCGCGCGGCGACGAATTCTTTGGCGACCAGGTTCATTCCATCGTGAAGTGAAGTCACCAGGCACACATCAGCTGCCTTGTAAAAGCGATCGATCTCCCGATGGCTATGATGTCTCTTCAGGAAGACGACGGGCTTCCAGGAAGCAGTCTGGAATTTCCAATTGATCCGCTCCGCCTCGGACTCCACGTCAGCAAACAGGTCGTGGTAGCGCTTAATGTGTGTGCGGCTCGGCGCCCCAATCTGGACAAATGTGAACTTTCCCCGGTAAGCGGGATACCTCTCGAAGAAGCGTTCAATACCACTGAAGCGCTCGAGAATGCCCTTGGTATAGTCCACCCGGTCTACTCCGATGCCCATAAAAGCCGCTTCGACACCGAGCTCCTTAAATAGCGCGGCGCGCTCGAGATAAACCGAAGTGCTTTCGGCAGGCGAGGCAAGACTGGTGTTCCCGTCCTGCGTAGCGACACTGATCGGAAATGGGCGGACCAACGTAAAATGTCCGTGGCGGTTCACCGCAAAACGGTCCCAGTCGGTCCGCGATTCCAGCGCCCGATCGACCGTTTCCAGAAAATTGTTGCAGTGGGTCTGCGTATGGAAGCCGATGAGGTCCGCCCCGAGCAATCCCTCCAGCAGCTCGCGTTGCCAAGGGCAAATGCCAAACGCCTCGGGGTTGGGCCAGGGAATGTGCCAGAAAATGGCCAGACGGCAAGAGGGAAACCGCTCCTTCACGGTAAGCGGCAACAATGCGAAATGATAATCCTGCACCAGCACCACGGGCCGCTCGGCGCCGCGCATTTCTTCCAAAAGCGCCCGCGCAAACTTCTGGTTCACGGTTTGGTAGCATTCCCAATCTTCGGCGCGAAACGTGGGCCGCGTGTGCGCGATATGGCAGAGCGGCCACAACCCTTCATTGGCAAACCCATAGTAATACCCTTCGATTTCCTGCTTATCCAGCCAGACGCGGCGCAGCGTATAGTGCGGCTCCTCCGCGGGAACGCCCAACCGGTCATGTTCGTCCACGGTCTCGCGGTCCGCATCGCCGGCGCCGTGCGCGACCCAGGTTCCTTCGCAGGCCCGCAATACCGGCTCCAGCGCCGTCACTAGGCCGCTGGCAGGGACCTGCGCCCTGATATCGCGGCCCTGGTGAAAATGCTCGTAGGGCTCGCGGTTGGAGACGGCAAAAAGCCGGCTGTCCTCCAGCTTGCTCTGCACATAAACGCGCAACCGGTCCGCGGTCCAGAGAGACTCGCCCGCCTCCCGGAGCCGGGCCTCCTCTTCGGCCGCCGCTCGCGCCAGCATAAGACTGCGGGTCAGGTGGGTCACCTCGCGAGCCAACGGCTTGAACATGTCGCCTTCGAAGACCGGCGGCTTGGCGGTTCCATCGCCGGCTCGGAGGTCACGCATCCATTCCGCCACTTCACGAATCCTTCCCATGAACGCCCAGCGGATCACGAGCACCGTAATCGTGGCAATAATCAGCATCTCAACCAAAATGCGAAGAAAAATCTCTCGCCAGATCTCTCCATTTTCGGCGCGGATGAAGCTGGCATCCGTGAAGACGGCCAGGATCGCCCTCACCTTCTTATCCCGGTGCAAGGGCAGCGCGTAGACGCGGTAAAGATTGCCGTCCAGGGAGAAAAAGTCGCCCGCGCCCTGGTCTTGTGCGAGCGCCTTATCCACCGCGCCCGGAACGGTCTTCAGGCTCGCAGGGAAACGCGAGTTCGCATCGAGGAGTGCTCCTCGGTCGTCATAGATCGCAATGCCTTCCAGCCTCTCGCGGTTTGCAAACCTTTCCACCAGCGTCCTCAGTTCCCGGTAGGCCCGGCGTTCAATGAGCGGTTCAACGCTAACGTCCAAACTCTCCGTCAGGAGCTCGGAGCGCGTCACCACCTCGGCCCGCATGGCTTGCTGAGCCGCATGGACTTGGTGGACCGAAAACAAATATGACGCGACCCCTACGCCCACGATAAGCGATACAATGAGGACGAAATTCGCGCGCATACCTTAAATTCTACTACTTTCGCGCCCCACGCTGAGCCGCACAAGCACAGCTAAGGGCAGGCTCCAGTCAAAACCGCGAAAGGCGCGTGCTAGCTGGCCTAAGAAAAGCCGATGGGTGGTGCGGACATGCCTTTTATGTCTGCCTGCGGTCACGCCACTTCAATGAGGCCGCAATCAAACGCTCACGGAAATGACCCCTCATTTCTGACCGCTAATAGCTGACTGCTTGCCTCGCTGGCTCTGAAAGAAATTGTCTCGCTCGTCCCATTCGTCCCCAACCTCTCAACTGAACCTGCTAACCTGACTTTCGCAGTTGAGGCCCTAGAGCCGACCTAAGCCTTGTCTTTTCAGCAAGGCGATCGCCAAGGTCGGCACTACATTAGGAGCCTTTGCGGGGCGGCCTGCGAAGTCTCTGCGGCCTTGATCCGGGGCGGCGGTTGGGCGGGGAGCTTAAGCCCCAATCGGTGCAGGATCAGTTGCTGCTCCGGCTCCGGTTGCGTATAACGCGGCATGATCAGCCCCCGACCGT
>JASHOS010000263.1 GCA_030040995.1 Terriglobia bacterium
CTCGGACCTCACCCGTTTCAACCTCACTTCGGCATCCGGTTCGACCCAATGGTTCCGAAGCTGGGCGACGTAGTCGTCGGAGCCTGTCACACGAATTGGCGCGTTTCCCTTAAGGCGGTGCCCGAACGTAAACTCACCCGAGTGAATACCCGCAAACTCGAATGGGACCACCTGAGCATCTCTTCCCTCCCCCAGCAGCGCAAGAATCCAGCGGATCGGGCGGACGAACCGCGGCCCTGCCTTCTGGGTCCAATACATTGTCTTCGGAAGGACCATCAGGCCTCGAATAGCTACCGGCAAAACTTCAGCTAACACTTGAAGGGCGTTGTGCCCGGCCTCGGTGATCTCAAGCGCCAGATATTCACCTTTGGGAGTCCACGCACGCTTAAGGTCATTGACCTGGGCGTTGTATCGCTCTGCAAAGGCATTCGCTGCTCGCGTGTAGAGACCGTCCCGGTCAATGCCTACACTGACGGAGGGACCGGTGATGCGGCGTGGCGTTTCCAGTTGGCGTACCAAAAGGCCAGGCACATATACAGCCAGCCGCCGAGGTGTCGAAGATGGGTGCATAACTTGTGTCGTAAGCGGCGGGCCCGATTCCTGGCCTGCAGGAGACCCCAACAAGCGATTACCAAGCAACCCAGCTTCGAGTTGTTGTTTCAAACACGCCTCCGCATCCTCCAAAAAGCGAGCGGGGATTTCTTCGCAGCCGATTTCAAGCAGCAACGATGTAGTTGGAAGATCGCTCACTACTCAACTCCGAAAAGTCCGATTGGTACCCCTCACCCGCCTGCGGGCAGAAGCCCTTCGGTGGGCGCAGGCCCGGCCCGAGCCGGTTGGAGAAAGCGCCGGCCGCGGCCCACCCTCTCCCTTAGGAGAGGGAAAACTGCGATCGTTAGTTTCTCCTTCGCAGTGAAGAGACGCCACGCCCTAAACGTTCACGCCCGCTGTCGAGGCAAGAAATGCGGAACGCGCTCAGACTCAGAGAGGCGACCGGAATCAGGCCGCAGATCACAGCCCTCTCCCGAGGGAGAGGGTGCCCGACGTAAGAGGGCGGGTGAGGGGTCATCTTCATGCCTCGCCGTTGTCGCGGAACGACATGAGTTAGTGCTCGACTGTCACTGGCAGTCGCGGCGCTCATGCGGGTTGGGCCTCAAGAGACGCCGTCTTGCGTTCCAGGTCGATTGCCGCCACGCGGCAAGCCAATCGGCGAATGCGCGCGATCAGCGCGACACGCTCGGTGACGCTGATCGCTCCACGCGCGTCCAGAATATTAAACAGGTGCGAGCACTTCAGACAAAATTCATACACTTTCCAGAGCGGGAACCGCGTGCGGAAACGCTCATCTTTAGTTTGGGCAAACCTCTCCAAAAGGCGCGAGGCCTCACGCTCATTCAGGTCGAAGAGGGCGCGGCAGTTCTCGGCCGAAGCCTCCTCAAAATCATAAACCGAAAGCTCTAGTTCCTCCTGTCGCCTTAACTTCTTATAGGGCACCGAGTTGTTCCACATCACTTCAAACACGTCATTAACATTTTGAAGAAACGCCGCGATGCGCTCGAGACCGTAGGTGATTTCCACGCTGATCGGCTCGAGGTCCACGCCCCCGCACTGCTGGAAGTAGGTGAATTGAGTGATCTCGAGGCCATCCAGGACGACTTGCCAACCGATTCCCCAGGCGCCTAGCGTGGGCGCTTCCCAATTGTCTTCTTCAAATCGAATGTCGTGTTTCGTCAGGTCGATGCCCAGGCTGGTGAGGCTCGCCAGGTATAAGTCCTGGATATTGGCGGGTGGGGGCTTCAAAATCACTTGCATCTGCGTATGCTTCACCAGGCGGTTGGGGTTCTCGCCGTATCGGCCATCCGCCGGCCGCCGTGAAGGCTGGACGTAGGCAACGCGCCACGGCTCAGGACCGAGGACACGGAAGAAGGTTTCCGGGCACATGGTTCCCGCCCCAACCTCCATGTCGTACGGCAAAGCCAAAACACAACCCTGGTCCGCCCAGTATCGACTGAGATGGATAACCATATCCTGAAATGTTAAGCCTTCTCGCTCCATGCGAATATCTAAAGTGTTACTTTTGATTTTCAGCCTTCCTTCGCTTAAGGCCTCAGTTTCGGACGTGTACAGGCGGCTTTATGCCGTCATTCCGTGTGGCGGGGTAAACCCGCCGCTATGGTTGCAACTGAGGCGTTATTCCTCCGCCAGCATTTGCAGGCTGACGAACTTTCGTTCCGCCGAAATCTCCATCCACTTTTCAAGCACGGGCCGGGCTTGTTGTGCCATTCGGGCAAGCCCTTCGGCGGCTAGCAAGACGTCGAGCCGCGTTGTTGCCACGCGTCCGAGCAGGCCTATGATCTCCGCTGCAAGGGATTGCCGCACCGGGGCCGCCTGGCACGCGGCACAACTTAAGCCCACGCTCTCTGTGGAATAGCGCGCCGCCAGGCCTGTCAGAGAGCGGCCGCACGCCAAGCACCGGTCAAGCGGCGGCAAAAATCCGCCCAGCCTGAGCATCCAGTAATCGAAATAAAGCAAGGGCAAGTGAATTTCTCCCCTCGCTTGCATGCCTCTCAAGACAGTCAGAAACAGGCGAAAAGCGCGCTCGCTGACTTCGCGTTCGGGCAAGAACCGCTCGCCCGCCTCCACCATGTACTGAGCCGCGAGTTGCACGCGGTAATCGCGGCTCTGCATGGCGAAAAAGGATTCAAGAAGCTCGGCCGAGTTGAGGCGGAGAAGCTCCCGATTCTCACGCTCGAAGAGGCAAAGGCGGACGTAGCTAAGCGGCTCAAGGAGACCACCGAAACGGCTCTTGGGACGCTGGGCGCCGGTAGCGGCAGCCCGGATGCGACCTAATTGCCGGGAGAAGAGCGAAATAACCTTGTCCGCTTCACCGATCCGGTAGGTTCTGAGAACGATGGCTTCCGTTTCGCGCAGCGGCATGGGTGGAACGCGGCACCTTGGTCGGCGTGCCGACAACCTCATAACGTTAGCACACGACAAGCCTTTCACGAAATAAGCACGGCGGCCAGGCTGCTTGACGATAAACCTTGCGTCGTTAAGCTGGTCTTTGCCCCAGCGTCGGCTGGGCACTGGGAATCCGGGCCTGCGCCCACCGAAGGTCGCTTAGGCTCCAGAGCCTCGGCGACGGAGCGGCTCCTGCCGGCAGGCGGGTAAGCGCCTCGCCCCGAGCCACTGAGAAAACCGTCCTTCCGTCTGATTCGTCCCCACCGTCTCATCCCGCTCCGGCACAATCTCCGCCGTGGACCAGAAGCCAACTCGAAAAGGCCAATGCTGTTCCCAACTCCATCCGCTACCGCCCCACCCCGCGCCGCATGGCCGCCTCGCGCGCCAATCTGCTCATCGCGCACGCACGCCGCGCTTCCAAGCGCAGAGTTTCCCACCGTGGGAAACTCTGCGGCTCGTCCACGAAAACCAAACCGGGACAAGCGGCGCAGGCCGAGCCTGCACCCGCCGAAGGGATCCTTCCCGGCCCCGGTGCCCAGCAAAATATCTGGCCCATGAATCAGTGGTTAACTGGAGCGCAGCAGTGGAAAAGTTGCTTAACTTGTGCGTCAAAATTATGTTAACTGGGTGCTTCCACTACAAATTATTATCAGACATGCCTGTGCAAAACGCTTCCCCGCCTGTTAGTAAGCTTCCCGAAATTTATTTGCATCAGCTTGGTACGGCGATGTAGAGTAACGAACCAGTCAGAATCGAGGAGACAAAGCATTGCCTGAGGCGCGTGTCGATGTTGTAGGTCTAGGATTGAATGCCACCGATACTGTTATCCTGGTGAGGGGCTTCCCTGCCCTGGGGGGGAAGGAGAGGGTGACTTCGTTATCCCGGCAGGCGGGCGGCCAGATCGCGACGGCCCTTGTCACTTGCCAGCGGTTAGGTCTGCGGAGTCGGTACCTCGGCAAGATGGGTGACGATGAGGCTGGCACGTTTCAACTGGAAAGTCTGAAGCGCGAGGGGATCGATCTAAGCCGGGCTTCCGTCGTTAGTGGGACGCCTAATCAGTTTGGCTACATCATTGTAGACGAAGCAACAGGTGAGCGGACGGTCTTCTGGGACCGTGACTCCCGCTTAGCTGTTACGGCAGCCGAGCTAGCAAGAGATGCCATCGTTCAATCGAGGTGCCTGCACCTCGACGGCTGTGATGTCGAGGCTTGCCTGACCGCTGCCCGATGGGCGCGAGAGGCTGGAATACCCGTCGTTGCAGACCTCGATACGGTCTATAAGGAAGTGGAGAAGCTCTTTCCTTACATTGATTATCTCCTGGCTTCGGCGAATTTCTTGCCGTCGGCTACTGGCAAGGATGACCCGTTTCTCGTCCTGGAAGACATGGCGCACGAATACGGGATGAAAGCGCCTGGCATGACGCTGGGGCGCGATGGTGCGCTGGTTTATTCGGAGGGCAGATTCACCTACTCTCCCGGATTTGTGGTCGAAACCGTCGATACAACCGGAGCCGGGGATGTTTTTCACGGCGCCTTCATTTATGGCCTGCTTCTAGGCTGGCCTCTCGATCGCATTTTGGACTTCTCGAACGCAATGGCGGCATTCAACTGCATGTCTCTGGGAGCCCGGGGCGGCATCCGGACAGAGGCCGAGGCCCTGGCTCTTATGGCTCATGGAACGCGCCACGTGAACCGGCAGTACGCTGCCGCGGCGAGGTAGGGTTAGGGCATGCGCACAAATGACAGGAGGCAGAGGTAGCGCAGCACGGTCTTGCGGCCGCAACCAAACCCCGCTTTCCGGCACGACCCTCGGTAGCCCCAACGGGGCGCTCTACCCTAGCCCAGGGCTGTCGCCCTGGGCTATGATATTCCGACCCTTCGGGCCTTGCATGGCCGGACGCTCTTGCCAGTTCGGTCAAATTTGGTCGGCTGGCAGTTTATAAAACCCTCTCCCTCGGAGTTATTTATGAGCGAGAAAACACGCTACGCGCTGATCACTGGAGCCTCCAGCGGCATCGGAGAGTGTTTTGCCCGCGCCCTCGCGCGGCGGCGGCGGAATTTGGTGTTGGTTGCGAGATCGGCGGAGAAGCTTCAAACGCTGGCAGCCGAACTCAGCCAAAGCCACCAGGTCGCAGCCATTCCGCTGGTCGTGGACTTGGCCGAATCAGGCGCAGCCTCGCGGGTGCACGAAACGCTGAAGCAGCAGCAAATCGAAATCGACCTGCTCGTCAATAATGCCGGAATTGGCGCGCAGGGGGAATTCTGGAATGTACCTCTGGACCGCCAGGCCCGCATCATTCAACTTAATATTCAAGCTTTGGTTGAACTTTCTGCGCTTCTCGTCCCGCCTATGGTTCAAAGGCGGGAAGGTGCAATCATCAATGTCTCCTCCACAGCCAGTTTTCAGCCCCTTCCCTACAGTTCCGTTTACGCCGCCAGCAAAGCGTTTGTGACCGGCTTCTCCACCGGAATCGCCGAAGAACTCCGGCCTTATAAAGTCAAAGTGGTGACGCTGTGTCCCGGGACCACGCGCACGCAATTTTTCGATTCCGGAGGTTACGGTCCGCGCCGGTTTCGGGGGGGCTATCAGGAGCCGGAGAAGGTGGCGCAGGCCGGCTTGCAGGCGCTCGACCGCGGCGGCGGCCTCGTCCTTTCACGCCCTCTCGATCGGTGCCTGATATTTATCGAACGGTTCCTGCCGCGCCGCTGGATTGCGCAGGGCGCCGCCGGACTCTTCAAGCCCTGACCGCTCACAGAATCCTCGTAGTTGACACCATACCGCATAGAGACGTAGGATATCTACGTGCAGCGCCGTGACGAGTGACGAGCAAAGACGTAGGGGCGCGGCTTGCTGCGCCCCGCTTGCCCTTCGGTAGCGCAGACTTCGTGCTTTTCGAAGTCTGCGGCTTTTATTCCGGAACGGGGCGACAAGCCGCAGAGTTTCCAGAAACCGGAAACTCTGCGTTGCAAGGTCGCAAATCTTGTTCCTTGTGGCAAGCTCTTGACGCCGGTCATTCTGAGCGCAGCGAAGAATCTCCGTATTCGTTCCACCGAAATATAGGGATTCTTCGCTCGCTGCGCTCGCTCAGAATGACAGTCTCACTTGGTTGCGGCCGCAAGGCCGCGCTGCGCTACCCGTTCCGGGCTGTGCTAAAAGCCGCAGACCGAGAAGCGGCCTGTGCCACGCCACTGAAACCTGACGCCGAGCACCTGATACCTGACACTGGCCGCGAGGTGACGCGATGAAATTCTTTGCATGGTTGAGGCTCAAGAAACAACGCGAGCGAGAGCTCGATGAAGAGATTCGCGCCCATTTGGCGATGGCCAGCGGCGAGCGGATCGAGCGGGGCGAAAGCCCTGCCGAAGCTGAGGCGAACGCCCGGCGCGAATTCGGAAACACCGTGCTGGTGAAAGAAGTCACGCGCGACATGTGGGGCTGGCGCTGGCTCGAAGCCTTGCTTCAGGATGCTCGCTACGGTCTTCGCCAACTGCGCCACAATCCTGGCTTCACGGCCATCGCGGTAGTCACACTCGCACTCGGCATTGGCGCGAACACCGCCATGTTCAGCGTGGTGAATGCTGTGCTGCTGCGCCCCTTGCCTTTTCGCGACCCTGGCCGGTTAGTTGCAATCGAGGGGATTTCTGCGGTCAGGATTGCTCACCTCAACGGTTTTCCCAACTTCATCGCCGGTTGGGAGGATTGGGTTGCCAAGACTCGCACTCTTCGAGGTGTAAGCATCTACGACACCGCGGGGGTGAATGTGGCCGGCGGAGAGCAGCCGGAGCATCTTCCCGCCGCCGCCGTTTCGGCAAACTTTTTCCAGCTTCTCGGCGTGGGAGCCGCGCGTGGGCGAACCTTTCTGCCCCAGGAGGGCGCCCCGGGACACGCGGTAGCGATCATAAGTTACGACCTTTGGCAGGGACGCTTTGCGGCGGACCGCTCTATCGCCGGCAAAGTTATCGATTTGGCTGGCAAACCCTATACGGTGGTTGGAGTGATGCCGCCTGGGTTTGAGTTTCCGGGCGACACCCAGATTTGGGTTCCCAGCTTTGGCACCGTCGCGATGACGCTCTTTGGCCAACAGGCTGTCGCGATTCGCGCTGTCGCCCGCCTGAAGCGCGGCATCACGCCCGAGCAAGCCCGTAGCGAGCTGACTGTTTTCCTCGAACACATGAATCAGGGTCACGCGGGACCATTTAGCTCTAAGGTGACGGTGACACCTCTGAGGCTTGATCTGGTTAAGAATGTCCGTTCCGTCCTGCTGGTGTTGATGGGCGCAGTCGGACTGGTGTTGTTAATTGCATGCGCTGATGTGGCCAATCTGCTGATGGCGAGGAACACGGGGCGGGCGCACGAGCTGGCGATCCGCGCGGCGATGGGGGCTGGCCGGAGGCGACTGCTGCGGCAACTTCTCACGGAAAGCTTGGTGCTTTCGCTTTCGGGCGGAGCGGCTGGGCTCGCGATCGGAGCAGGAGGCGTTCGACTGGCACGCGCGCTGATCTCTCCCAGTCTAATGCCGAGACAAACAATCCATTTAGACGGCTGGGTGCTGATCTTCACGCTTGCAGTCGCGGTAGCAACCGGGGTCGTGAGCGGCCTTCTTCCCGCGTTCGGCAGTTCCAAGGTTGTCTTGACCGAAGCTCTGAAGGAATCCGGCGGCAGGTCTGTCCCGCACGCCAGCTTGAGCGGGAGTCACCGCCTGCGCTGGGGTCTTGGGAGTATGGAAGTGGCTTTGGCCCTCATCCTGCTCATCGGCGCCAGCCTGCTCATCGAGAGTCTGTTCACGTTGTCCAACGTAAATCCTGGATTCCGATCTCATCATTTGTTAACGGCCAGATTCTTCCTCACCGGACCTGCCTACAGGCCCAGCGGCCGCCAGACCGCCTTCTATGAACAGGTGCTCAATCGCGTGCGAGCGCAGCACGGCGTGCGCGAGGCGGCATTCGTTACCTCGCTGCCGCTCGGTGGAGGCGTGTCGTTGATGTACAGCGTGGGCCTGGAAGGGACGCCCACTGCTAACCCTGACACCTCCCGTAAATGGGCAATCTACTGCAGGGTGAGCCCTGACTATTTCCGCGCGATGGGCATCCCGTTGCTCGAGGGCAGAGCGTTTAACGAGCTCGACCGCACCGGCTCTCCGCCGGTGGTTGTAGTGAGCCGGACGATGGCTCGCCGGTTCTGGCCGGGCCAGGACCCCATCGGAAAGCGCATCACCATGTTTGGTCCGCCACAGTGGATGACCGTAGTGGGAATTGTGGGTGACGTGCGCCACTGGGGCTTAAGCGAACAGCCCGATGCCGAAATGTACATTCCGCTTTTCCAAGTGCCGCCGGAATCGGCTTTTTTGGTAGTCCACAGCGACGGCCCTGTCACTGCCTCTGACCTTAGACGCGCGGTCCACGGCGTTGACCCCTCGGAGCCAGTTACCTTCGTGCGCACCGTGCAGGAACTCATTTCCGTCGCAACGGCCGGCCCTCGCTTCCGTGCTGAGGTGCTGGGGATTTTCGCAGGACTGGCCTTGTTGTTGGCCCTCATTGGCGTGTATGGCGTCGTTTCTTACTCCGTAGCCCGTCGGACGCACGAAATCGGCATTCGCATGGCGCTCGGCGCGCAGGGGAGCGATGTGCTGCGACTGCTGATGCGGCAAGGAATAGCACTTGCAGGTGCCGGCCTGTGCGTCGGAATCGGCGGCGCACTCGCTCTCACGCGCTTATTGTCTAGCTTGCTCTACGGCGTCAGGCCTACCGATCCACCAACGTTTGTCGCGGCCTCGTTGATTTTGACCGGCGCGACGCTTCTTGCGTGCTACATTCCCGCACGCCGGGCGCTGAAGATCGATCCAATGACAGCACTGCGCCATGAGTGACGCAGTGATCAGGGACAAGTGATGAGTGGCGAGCAAAGACGTAGGGGAGCGGCTTGCTGCGCCCTGCGGTAGCGCAGACTTCGTGCCTTTCGAAGTCTGCGGCTTTTATTCTGGAACGGGGCGTCAAGCCGCAGAGTTTCCACAAACGGGAAACTCTGCGCTACCCTACGCCTGACACCTGGCACCCGACACCTGTATTGGCCGCGAGGTGACGCGATGAAATTCTTTGCACGGTTGAGGCTTAAGAGACAACGCGAGCGAGAGCTCGATGAAGAGATTCGCGCGCACTTGGCGATGGCCAGCCGCGAGCGGATGGAGCAGGGCGAAAGCCCCGCCGAAGCTGAGGCGAACTCACTGCGCGAGTTCGGAAACACCATGCTGGTGAAAGAAGTCACGCGCGACATGTGGGGCTGGCGCTGGCTCGAAGCCTTGCTTCAGGATGCTCGCTACGGTCTTCGCCAACTGCGCCACAATCCTGGCTTCACGGCCGTCGCGGTAATCACGCTCGCGCTCGGCATTGGTGCGAACACGGCAATATTCTCGCTTCTTGACCCTCTTCTCCTCCGCGAATTGCCCGTTCGCAATCCGCAGGAGCTGGTGTGCATAAGCTCCGCGGGCACTCTCGGGAATGAGGCACAAGGTTATATTTCCGAAGTCCAAGCGTATTATTCCTACCGTGACGATGCCCAGGCATTTTCCGGTGTGGCCGCTTACACGCCGCCGGGATCATACAAGGTGACCATCGATGGCAGGACCAATACTGCGGACGGCGAGATTGTTTCAGAAAACTACTTCAGAGTGCTTGGAGTGCAGCCATATTGGGGATCGCCCTTCACTCGCGCCAATAGCCAGAGCGCGCCGGGAAATCCGGTCGTGCTGAGCTTCGAATATTGGCGGAAGGCATTGACCGGTGATCGCAATGCCATTGGCAAGGTAATTCTGGTCGACAAAATAGCGTACACGATTGCCGGAGTGACTCCACCTGAGTTCTTCGGCACGGAGGTCGGCGAGTCGCCCGCCATCTATTTGCCTTTGGACGGTCGACTCTCTGAAAGCGATCGAGAGAGGGCTGAGTGGGTAACGATTCTGGCGCGCCTGAAGCCGGGTGTATCAATCGCACAAGCGGGAGCAGGCCTTACCCCGTTATTTAAACAGATGGTTCGTGCGTCTACGTTGCCCGAAGTGACGAAACGCGAGCACATGGCCCGGCTTCTATTAACACCCGCGAACCGCGGACTCTCGGATCTCCGGCAGCGCTTCGGCGGGCCCGCAGTGATTCTTATGGTGATTGTTGGCCTCGTTTTGGTGATTGCGTGCGCGAATGTGGCAAATCTGTTTTTAGCTTTTGGCGCGAGCCGCCGGAGGGAAATAGCACTTCGACTCACCATGGGCGCCGGGCGCTGGCGCCTGGTGAGACTTCTTCTGGTACGGGCAGCCCTGGTCGCGATCGCCGGCGCTGCGGTTGGACTCCTGGCAGCGAAATGGACAGCCGCAATATTGGTGGGGTCGCTGTCGACGGCCGGCTCTCCGGTCATGTTGCAGGCCGGCGTTAGCCTTCGAGTGCTTGTTTTTACCATCGCGGTTACGGGACTGGCCGTCTTGCTCGCCGCGCTCATGCCCGCTCTTTCTGCTACACGAGTGAAGCTTTCCGAGGACCTGAGGATGCATCCAGGCGCAGGAATTTTGTCACCCCGCTCTCGCGTTGGCAAAACCTTGCTCCTGGCTCAGATTTCTATCTGTGTCGTTCTTCTCGCAGGAGCAGGCCTGTTGTTGCGCAGTCTTGTGAAGCTCGAAACATTCAACCCTGGGTTCGACCGGGATCACGTTCTCGCCGTCTCCTTACGCAGTGCCGCGCGCGACCGCACCGTCGAGCAGCAAAAGGTGTCCTACGGCGGGCTTTTGGCGCGAGTGAGAGCTCTTCCCGGCGTTCGTTCGGCGGCGTATTCCGCATATTTGCCAATCAGTGGCCGCGAGTTCGGCATCAACATTACGGTAGAGGGGCACACGCTGAGCCAAGGCGAAACAGCAAATACGCTCTTCGATGAGGTATCACCCGGATATTTCGAAACGATGGGGATCCCGCTCGTTATGGGGCGGGATTTCCAACAGCAAGATCCTGGGCGCCGGTTTCACGTTGCTGTCATCAATCAGACGATGGCGCGCCGGTTCTTCGGCCCGACAAATCCGCTCGGCAAGCATTTCAGCTTAGTCGAAGGGCACCAGCATCAGCCTATCGAGATCATCGGCGTCGTCGCTGACTCGAAGTACACCAGCCTGCGCGAAAAGACGCAGGATTGCTTCTACGTTCCCGTGGCGTATGGACGAACGCTCGACGTCCGCACTTCGGGAAATCCTGGCGCGATTGCCGGCACGGTGCGAAAGGCAATTCAGTTGTACGGAGGGTCTATCGAGGTCACAGGGATTCAGACGCTTCGGGAGCAGATCGATGAGTCGCTCCATCAAGACCGTTTGGTCACTGCTCTATGCAGCGCATTTGGCGTGCTGGCTCTGGCTTTAACTTGCGTGGGGCTGTACGGCGTGTTGTCACTCGGTGTCGCTCAGCGAACGAATGAAATGGGTGTTCGAGCAGCGTTAGGAGCCTCTCCGGCAGATATTTACCGGCTGGTGGTTGGTCAGGGCATCAGGCTGGCAGCGATTGGATTGGCCCTTGGCATTGTCGCCGCGTTGTGTTTGACGCGATTTATGGAAAGCTTGATTTATGACGTCAAGCCCACGGATCCCCTCACGCTCGCAGGCGTATCGGTAGTTCTGATCGGAGTCGCGCTGCTGGCAAGTTGGGTTCCGGCGCGGCGTGCGATGAAGGTCGATCCGATGACAGCACTGCGGCACGAATGAAGCAGCGGTGAGTGGTGAGTGATGAGTGGAGAGCAAACACGTAGGGGCGCGGCTGACGGCAACCTCAGGAGCTTCTACATTCCGAGCCGCGGACTGCTTGATCGAGGATTGCTTGCAATCTTGATGTATGGCATGGTACACCTAGCCATATGAAAACAACCGTAGAGATTTCTGATTCGCTTTTGAAACAGGTAAAAAGCCTAGCTGCAGAAGAACACACCACAGTGAGGGCCCTGGTGGAGGAGGGGCTCCGCCGGATCACGGTCGAGCGCAAGCACGCAAAATCCTTCAAGCTTCGCAAGGTCTCATTCCTCGGCAAGGGCCTTCAACATCGGATGGCTGGTGCTTCCTGGCAGCAGGTTCGCGACGCCGCTTACGAGGGGCACGGGGCGTGATCGCAGTCGACACCAACATCCTGGTCTACGTTCACCGTCAGGACTCCCCCTGGCATCAGGCTGCGTACGCGCGGCTATCAAGATTGGCTGAAGGCCGTGCGCCTTGGGCGATTCCATGGCCTTGTTTGCACGAGTTCCTTGCTATTGTTACCCATCCGCAGATCTACAATCCCCCCACACCTCTTGATACGGCTCTTCGTCAGGTGGAGGCTTGGCTGGAGTCCCCGGGTCTGATATTGCTGGCGGAGACCGAAGGCTATTGGGGGGAATTGCGCGCCACGCTCGCGGGTGGCCGTGTCGCAGGGCCTCAAGTGCACGACGCCCGGATTGCGGCCCTGTGCAATCATCATGGAGTAGCGGAGCTGTGGACCTCGGACAGAGACTTTGGCCGTTTTCCGGGGCTGAAGACGACCAATCCGCTCGTGAGTTAAGTCCGCTCGGCTCGAACCCTCAGGCGACGAAGGTCGATTTACGGTTCTTGTGCAAACTCTTGCGTGGCGTAAATCCAGCCGTCAGGGGCGCGAAAGATTCCAATACCCACGTAATTATAGTTAGGGTTCAGAATGTTGGCGCGATGGTTGGCCTGAAAGGCGGGCTCATTCATGAAGGCTTGTTCGGCGAGAACAACGGTATAGTTCTTAGCGATATTTTCGCCCAAGGCCCGCCACGGCACACCTGTTGCTGAAACCCGCTGCGCTGGCGAGCGACCGGAACGATCAAAGTGACTGAAGTAGCCGTGAGCCGCCATATCTTCGCAGTGGGCGAGAGCGGCCTCCGCAAGCCGTGGATCCCACTTCAGCGGCAATGCGCGGCCGCCGGTCTCTGCAGCGTTCGCCGGATTGAGCCGGTCCGCGTTGACCAATGCAAGCATCTGCATTTCAAGCGGGCCCAAGTTCTGGCAGGCTGAACTTTGCGCGCAATCAGGATCAGACATCGAGAAGAGCTGCGGCGGATAGGCTAATGCAACGAGCGTTGCTGACTTCGGGGCATCCACATTCTGCGCCGTTCCATTTCGTGGCGCTGCGTATAACTCAGCAGCGGCGAGAAGCATCGTCAGTCCCGCCGCCAAGAGGATCGGTATTCTGTTCTTACCGCAAATTCTCTTCCCCATGCTCGCTTCCTCCGTCCCCTCCGCTGTTCTCGAATTGGCTGTGCTGGACGTGAAAAAGGCAAGCTGCTGGCCATTCTTATCGGGGTGCCGACGGGTTCCTCCAAATGTTCTGTCCACGGTCAATTTCCGCGCGTCCGCGGAACGCGCTGGAGCGCGCCACGCATCAGGTGGTGCTATGCGTCCGCCGTCCAGAATGGTTTTTTAACCCTTTTGTTTTAGACACATACCAGTAATTCTCCCGAAACATAAAAGAGCAAACTTATTCGCTTGGATGAGTGGAGTGGTAGATTGTGAGTCAATTTTCTGGCGGCTAAGAAAGGCAGGTGGTTTGTCCAGTACGCTCTTAAGGGCTGCGCGCCGGACAGGAATTCACGACGGCGCGTCCCGTTTCGGGAATTTGAGTTTCAACTTGGAACCCCTCACCCGACTCGCGCCGGCTGGAGAAAGCGCCGGCTGCGAGCCACCCTCTCCCGAGGGAGAGAGCAATGGTTTCCCACACGGGCCTGATCCTTCGCGGCGCGCGATAAAGAGGGGTAGTGGCAAGGTTTTTCGGCGAACCCCCTCACCCGGCGCTGCACGCTGCCCTCTCCCCCAAAGGGGCGAGGGCAAAGTGTCCGTCAACTCTGGTTGTGGCCGCAAGGCCTCGCGGCGCGCGAAGAAGTAGGGAATTTGGTGTTACAGTAATCGGGGTAGGAGAAACAGCGTAAATTTATCAAGGGAGCGAAACAAATGAGTGTAACCACGGAAGCCCCGGCGCGCCTGCGCAGCCGGAAATGGTTTGACCCCGACGACCTTTGGGGGATGGCACACCGCTCGTATTTGCGCGCGGAAGGATTCACCCGCCAGGTATTTTACGGCAAGCCGGTGATTGGCATTTGCAACTCCTGGAGCGAAATGACGACGTGCAACGCGCATTTGCGGCAGGTGGCGGAAGCCGTGAAGCGAGGCGTGTGGTCGGCGGGCGGTTTCCCGCTGGAATTTCCCACGATCTCGCTCGGCGAAGTATTGATGAAGCCCACCGCCATGCTTTACCGCAACCTGATGGCAATGGACGTGGAAGAATGCATTCGCGCTTATCCCATGGACGCGGTGGTATTGCTGTGCGGCTGCGATAAAACCACGCCCGCGCAGATCATGGGTGCCGCGAGCGTCGACGTGCCGGCGATTGTAGTGCCAGGGGGGCCGATGCTTCGGGGTACGTGGCGGGGCGAGCTTCTCGGATCCGGAACGGATCCGCGCCGCCTCTGGAACGACAAACGGGCCGGCGCGCTCAGCGATGAGGCGTGGTGCGAGGTCGAGGGCTCGATTTCGCGCAGCCCCGGTCACTGCATGGTGATGGGCACAGCATCCACAATGACCAGTATGGCCGAAGCGCTGGGCATGACGTTAACCGGTTCAGCCAATATTCCGGCGGCGGATTCGCGCCGCCTGGCCATTGCCGAGGAGAGTGGGAGGCGTGCCGTCGAGATGGCCAAGGAGGAATTGCGGCCGTCACGTGTGCTCACGCGCGAAGCCTTCGAAAACGCCATCCGCGCGGACATGGCTATCGGCGGCTCGACCAACGCCATTATTCATCTCGTCGCCATTGCAGGGCGCGTTGGCATTCCGCTCCCTCTCGAACTTTTTGACGAAATCTCGCGCACCACGCCTTTCATCGCCAACATCAAACCTTCCGGCGCTTACCTGATGGAGGATATGTATTACGCGGGCGGGCTGCCGGCGGTCATGAAGGAGCTGACTCCGCTGCTACACCAGAACGCCCTCACAGTAACGGGCAAGACGATGGGCGAAAACGTGGCTTCGGCCGAGTGTTTCAACCGTGACGTGATCAAACCTCTGGCGCAGCCGCTCCACCCGCAGGGAGGAACGGTGATTCTCAGGGGTAACCTCGCGCCGCACGGCGCCGTGATCAAGCAAACCGCTGCCTCGCCTCATCTGCAGAAGCACAAAGGGCGCGCCGTGGTTTTCGAAAATTACGCCGATTTGACCGCCCGCGTGGACGATCCTCGCTTGGACGTGGATGAAAGCTGCATTCTGGTATTGAAAAGCGCAGGCCCCAAAGGAGCCCCGGGAATGCCGGAGTGGGGCGACATGCCCATTCCCGCCAAATTGCTCAAAGCCGGGGTGCGGGACATCATCCGCATCAGTGATGCCCGCATGAGCGGCACCGCCTACGGGACTGTGGTGCTTCATGTTTCGCCAGAATCCGCCGCTGGCGGGCCTCTGGCTGTGGTGCGGGACGGCGATGAGATCGAGCTTGACGTGGCCGAACGCCGCCTTGAAGCTTTGGTATCTGACGCTGAGCTGAAAAAGCGGCTTTCCCAGTGGCGTTCGCCCGCTCCGCACTTCACCCGGGGTTATGGCAGAATGTTTTTGGAACATATCTTGCAAGCACATGAAGGCTGTGACTTTGATTTCCTGCGCGCAGGGGCATGAGCCAGATTCGGTAAGTGGGCCGGTTGAAGCGGGGCCTGCTCCAAAAAGTTCGGCCCCGACCCCCTCACCCGGCGCTGCGCGCCGCCCTCTCCCCCAAAGGGGCGAGGGCTGAGGCGATTTTAATAGCTTCGCGGGTGTCCGTCGGCTGACGGACATGACCAACTGATACAAGGCGAGAGAAGAACTGGTGGACGATGGCGTATACGGTTGCACAGGTGGTTTTCTGGTTTTGCCTGGCTGTTGTCGTATACACCTATTTCCTCTACCCGGTGTTTTTGTTTCTAGCCTACTCTGTGGTCCAGGTTAGAAGAGACCTGCATTACCTCGCGAGACCGCGGAACCGGAGAGCTCGAGACACTAGCGAAACCGGCCTGCCGCCCGTTAGCCTGATCATCGCCGCATACAACGAGGAACGGCACTTGCCCGACAGGATCAGGAACGTCCGGGAGCTTGACTATCCGGCTGAGAAGCTGGAAGTGATTTTCGTCTCCGACGGCTCTACGGACCGGACTAACGAAATTCTGCGCGCCATTCATGATTTCAACATCCAAACACTTTTCTTGCCTTCCAATGGAGGGAAAGCCAACGCGCTAAACCAGGGCGTAGCGAAGAGCCACAGCGAAATCCTGGTGTTCTCGGACGCCAGCACGCTTTTCGCTCCCGATGTCCTGCGCCGTCTGGTCCGGCATTTCGCTAAGCCCGAAATTGGCGTGGTTTGCGGCTCCGTGCGGCTGGTCGGCAACGAGGAATCCAAGCAAACCGAAGGGTTCTATTGGAGGTTTGAAAGCGTGCTGCGGCTCATGGAGGCGCGCTTAGGCGCCACGTTGAATGCCAGCGGGTGCATTTACGCCCTGCGGCGCACCTGTTATCAGCCGCTCGGGGCTGCCGACTTGATCGACGACTTCACAGTTCCGATGAACGCCCGTAAACTCGGCTACCGGGTTATCGAGGATCCCGAAGCGGTGGCTACGGAATTCTCCGCCGAATCCGTGAAAGGCGAATTCGCGCGCCGGGTGAGGCTGGCCATTGGCAGCTTTGGCGCGCTCAGGCAAGTGCGCGGTCTGCCGCTTCTCAGCTTCACAACGGTTGCCTTTTTTTCCCACAAGCTGTTGCGCTGGGTGTTGCCCCTTATGCTCATTGGTCTCCTGGCTAGCAACTTTTTCCTGGGAACGAGAACGGCGTTTTACCGGATCGTTCTGGCCGCGCAGATTTTGTTCTACCTGTGGGCGGTTCTGGGGTTCCTATTTCGCCGCCAGATGCAGGGCGTCCGGTTTGCGCTGTTCGGTTATTTCCTGGTTACCATTCACCTCGCATTTCTAGTCGGCCTATGGCGGTATCTCTCAGGCAGAACGATGTCGGTTTGGTCAAAGGCCAGCTAAGACGGTTCCGGACCATTCTCTCAAACTGCAAACGATATCCCGGAGTCCATCATGGACTGTATATTTTCAGTTGACGTTGAGGACTGGTTCCACATCCTGGAAGTTACTTCGACCCCCCCATTGTCCGAATGGGACTCATTACCCTCGCTGGTTGAAAGGAATTTTCGGAAACTCCTCGACATTTTCAGCGAGAAACGGGCCAGAGTGACATGCTTCTTCCTGGGGTGGGTAGCAGAAAAATTTCCTCATCTCGTCAAGGAAGCGCACCAACGCGGGCACGAGATCGCTTCGCACGGCTATTCGCACCAACTCGTCTACAAGATGGGATCTGAAAAATTTTTTGAGGACGCCGTAAAATCGAAGGCCATTCTTGAAAATACTCTCGGGCTTCCGATCCACGGATATCGCTCTTCCGGGTTTTCGGTGACCGAAGAGACTCCCTGGTTTTTTGATAGGCTGGTTGAAGCAGGCTATCGCTACGACTCATCCGTATTCCCGGCTCGCAGAACTCACGGAGGCCTAAGAACAGGGCGGTTTGCGCCGTACCGGATGAACAATGGCCTTATCGAGTTCCCCATCTCAGTGAAAGAGGTGCTAGGGATGCCGGTTTGCTTCTTTGGCGGCGGCTACCTCAGACTCTTTCCTTATTTTATAATCAGGCGGATGGCGCGAAGAGTCTTAGGGGACGGCCGTCCGGTGGTGTTTTACGTGCATCCGCGCGAAACCGACCCGGGCCATCCGCGGTTGCCCATGACGTTATCCCGCCGCTTCAGGTCATATGTCAACTTGTCCACGACAGAACCCAAGATTCGCAATTTGCTCGCCGAATTTGGCGTGACAACTTTTGAGAGGTTCATCGCGGAAAACTCTATATAGGGATACTCTATGTCAAAAAGAAGCACCTCCGAGTTCTTCGATTCCTACTCGCAAGACTTCGACGCGATCTACGGAAACCAGAACACTCCGCTCAACCGGATCGCCAACCAGTTGTTCAGAAAAAGCATGCGTTTGCGTTATATGCGAAGTGTCGAAGGGTGCCAGCCCGTGGAGGGTAAAACTGTTTTGGACGTCGGCTGCGGCCCAGGCCATTACAGCGTCACGCTGGCCTCACGAGGAGCCGGCCGGGTTCTAGGAGTGGACTTCGCGGACAGTATGATCAAACTGGCGCGACAGAAGGCTCAAGAGGCGGGCGTTGGAAACAAGTGCCAGTTCGAGACCGCGGACTTCATGGCTTACTCGTTTGGGGAGACCTTCGACTACTCCCTGGTGATGGGCTTCATGGACTACGTATCTGATCCCCGCGCCGTAATCGAGAGGGTGCTTTCGCTAACTCGCTCGAAGGCTTTCTTCAGCTTTCCCGTCGACGGCGGGATTCTGGCCTGGCAGCGCAAATTGCGCTATAAAAGCCGCTGCGATCTTTTCATGTACCGGCGGGATGAAATCCGGGGTCTGTTTGCAACAGTGGGAAGCTCGAAGTTCGGGGTGGAAAAAATCAGCCGGGATTTTTTTGTCAGCGTCCACAAATCTTAAATCCTACGCCAGTTGGCGCTCTGAACCTCACATGCTTATTGGTGACTCGTCTCCGATCGGGAATCGAGGGTTGGTCGTGGCCCCGAAGGGGCCTGCTGTGAATAGCCGCAGGTGCAACCTGCGGAAAACGCCAGCGACCACGAGGCCAACCCCGACGGGGTTGACCAGAGGCGGATCGCCGCCTTCGAACGCCTGCGAAATCGGTTCCGATCCTCTCGGGTGTTGTTCGGCCCCTTCAGGGCCGAAACGTGTTTTTCGCCTCATTCTCCCGTAGGTTTCACCCACGGCTATTCACGGTTTGCCCCTTCGGGGCACCAGGCCGGCGGACCTTGTCAGTGGACGGAGCGATGCCTACAAGGAAGATGCGCGGAAAACTCAGAGCCTGTGCTGGTCTCTCACAAGGCGAGAAGTCAAAATCAACACAGGCTGGGAGGAAGACTTCAAAAATCAATACTAGATTCGTGGAGGACAATGCGAGAAATATCCGGAAGTTCCCCCGAAAACTTCGCTCAGGACCCCCGCCAGAAAGAGAGAAGAAGCCAGCCCTCTCCCGCTTGCGGGAAAGGGGGTACCGCGAAGCGGTGGGTGAGGACCCATTCTCTGCTTAGGGGTGTCGCCGGGCGACATGACCACCTGCAAGAAACGATTTTAACAGCGGGGCGCGTGCTGCTGGCTCTGGTGGCCGCATGCCTCATCTGCGGAGTGGCGCGGGCCCAGCAGATTACCCCGGCGGATTACGGAGCGATGAAGTGGAGACTGATCGGCCCATTTCGCGGCGGCAGGGCGCTAGCCGCCGCGGGCATAGCGGGCGAGCCCAACGTTTACTATTTCGGCGCAGTTGACGGAGGCGTCTGGAAGACGACGGATGGAGGACACGTCTGGCAACCTCTCTGGATCCACGAAGACGTTGCCTCGATTGGGGCGCTTGCTCTCGCGCCCTCTGATCCGAAGATCATCTATGCCGGAACGGGCGAGGCGGACATGCGCTCCGATATTTCGTTTGGTGACGGTGTCTATAAATCGACGGATGGCGGCAAAACCTGGAAGAACGTGGGTCTCCGCGCCACCCGCCACATCGGAAGGATCCTCGTCGATCCGGAGAATCCAAACGTCGTGCTGGTTGCGGCGCTAGGCCGCGCGTATGGTCCCAACTCCGAGCGTGGCGTCTACCGCTCCACAGACGGCGGAGCTACCTGGACGAAAGTTCTTTACAAGGATGAGAACACCGGCGCAATCGACCTCTGCTTTAATCCTGGGAATCGGCACGTTGTTTATGCCGCGATGTGGAACGCCCGCCGTCCTCCCTGGAGCACCTATCCGCCGCACGAAGGGCCCGGAAGCGGCATCTACAAGTCCTTCGATGAAGGAGCTACCTGGACGCCCCTCGCCGGCCATGGATTGCCTACAGTACAGATAGGGCGAATCGGTCTTGCCGTCTCTTACACCGGCGGCGGCAACACCGTCTACGCGCTCATCCAAGCTGGGCAAGAGAGCGGCCTCTACCGTTCCGATGATGGAGGCGCGAACTGGCAGCGCGTAAGCCACGACCCCAGGATCACAGACCGAGACTGGTACTTTGGGCAAGTGGTGGTGGACCCGCACAATGCCAACGTCGTCTACGTGCCCGACGTCGCGTTCTACCGTTCCGAGGATGGCGGCAAGACTTTCATTCCTCTCAAGGGCGCACCCGGCGGAGATGACTACCACGCGCTCTGGATTGACCCGCAGAATTCACAGCGCATGATCCTGGCCAGCGATCAGGGAACAGTGATCAGCGTCGATGGCGGGCAGACGTGGAGTTCATGGTACAACCAGGCAACCGCGCAGTTGTATCACGTCATCACCGATCATCAGTTTCCCTTCCGGGTTTACGGAGCACAGCAGGACAGCGGGTCCGCCTCCGTCGCGAGCCGGAGCGACTTCGGCGAAATTTCGTTTCGCGATTGGTACCCGGTAGGCGCGGGGGAAAGCGGTTACATCGCTCCTGACCCGCTTGATCCCCACATTGTTTACGGCGGTGATAATTACGGCGCTTTGTTCCGTTTCGACCGGCGCACCGGGCAAGCGCAGGACATTTCGCCTTGTGCGATTGCCCGGTCGGTGGCCCTGGGCATTGCCTCCGAGAGGTGCCGCTTCACCTGGACCTCCCCGCTGGTGTTTTCTCCCGTCAATCCTCACATCCTCTACTTCGGCTCACAATTCCTCATTGAGACCACGGACGGCGGCGAAAGCTGGACAACGATCAGCCCCGACCTGACGGTGCTGCCGGGTTCGAGTCGCGAGCCCGCGCGGGGCGTCGTCTACACGATTGCTCCCTCCCCACTCGCTGCGGGCGAGGTATGGGCTGGCACGGACAACGGGCTCGTTCAACTGACCCGGGACGGCGGGAAAACATGGCAAAACGTCACGCCGCCCGGACTGCCCGCGTGGAGCAAAATCAGCCTGATTGAGGCTTCACGCTACAGTGCCGCGATCGCATATGCGGCCGTGGACCGCCACAGGATCGACGACTTCAAACCCTATATCTATCGCACCGGAGATTACGGTAAGACCTGGAGCGCTATAACGGATGGCATTGAAGCACCCGCCTACGTTCAGGCCGTGAGGGAAGACCCGATTCGTCAGGATTTGCTTTATGCCGGCACTGAGACAGGCGTCTATGTTTCCTTCGATGACGGAGACCGCTGGCAATCGCTGCAGCTCAACCTCCCAACCGCCTCCATACGCGACCTGGCGATTGCGGACAACGATCTCGTCGTCGCGACGCACGGCCGGTCATTCTGGATTCTTGACGATCTTACGCCGTTACGCCAGTTAAATCGCCAAGTGGTGGATTCCAGCGTTTATCTTTTTAAACCGGAAACCGCGATTCGAGTCCGGCGCGATGTTAACCGAGACACTCCTCTTCCCCCCGAAACCCCGGTCGGCCAGAATCCTCCCTACGGCGCCATTATCGACTACTACCTGGAATCCGCTCCGCAAGGAGAAATCACGCTGGAAATTCTCGACGCCCAAAATCAGGTTGTCCGCAAGTTCGTAAGCGGCCAGAATCCCCCTCCCTTCCCGCAAGTCCTTCGATTTTCCTATTCCTGGCTTCGTCATCCCATGCCGCTGACGGAGAATCCAGGAATGAACCGGTTCGTGTGGAACCTTCGCTATCCAAGCCCTCCAGCGCTGTTTCATGATTATTCGATTGCCGCCGAGATTGGCCGGAACACCCCGGCTTTGCCGCAAGGCCCGCTGGTGCTTCCGGGAATCTATACCGCGCGGCTGATTGTTGCCGGGCGCGACTACGACCAGCCACTCGCCATCAGACTGGATCCGCGCGTGACGACGCCGCCCTCCGGCCTGCAGAAACAGTTCGAGCTTGCCGTCCAGATTTCGCGCGGGCTCGCGCAAGATCAGGCGGCTTACAGGGAAATTAAAAGCCTGGAATCGCAGATCAAGACCGTTGAGGGCACGCTGGCCTTGAATCGCAAGGCGGGCCAAATCACCTCCTCCCTCGACGACCTCAGCAAAAAGGCGGTGGACATAGAAACCGGTCCGCCGGGCAACGGCGAAATCGAAGGGTTGGAGCAACTTAACGGCGACCTTGCCTCGCTTGAGACCACCGTAGAATCCGCCGATGCCGCTCCGACCATGCAGTGCACCGCGGCAGCCACTGAAAGGCTTGAGGCGCTGAAATCGCAGCTTGCCCGTTGGAACCAGATCAAGAGTACGGATCTGCCCGCGCTCAACGAGCGCCTTCGAAATTACAGAATCGTTCCTCTGGTTCCTTCTGCCGCCGCCGGATCGCCAGCACAGGAGTAAGCCATCGGTGCACCTCGCTAAGAAATTACGCCGGATGGAGATTTCAGCTTTGACGCAGGGGGCATTTGATGATCAAATAGACCTAATCGTTTTAAGGTACGGGTGCTCGGAAGGTGTGGAATCGCGGGAACGAGCGGACCACCGAAGATGGGAGTTGTTCAAATGAGACGTTTTCTTCTAATCACGCTGGCCGGCATGTTCCTTGCAGTAGCGGGGGCTGGAGCCCTCAGAGCACAGCAACCGGATACGGGCGTGTTATCTCCGAGCGACCAGCAGGCCCTCCAGAACAGCCTTAACCAGATCACCATCCCCGAAGGCACCGAATTCAAACTTCAATTGCACACCGGTATTAACTCCAAGACGTCGAAAGTAGGCGACCGCCTCATCAGCACCTTAATTGACCCGGTGAGCGTCGAGGATATTACCGTCCTCCATAAGGGCCTTCGAGTTTACGGGCACGTGTCGCAAGTGAAACCAGCGGGCCGCCGCGGGAAGAGCGGTTATTTGAGCTTGGAATTTGACAGCATGGAAATGCCCAACGGAGAGAAGGTCGCCATCTTAGGATCGCTTACCGAAATCTTCTCGAGCGCGGATAATGGAAGCGCTAATGTTGACCCGGAAGGTGGTTTGAAGGGTGCTGGAGCATCGCACAAGGAGCAGCTCTTGATGTTCTTAGGTCCGACAGCCGCGGCCGCGGCGGGTGGGGTTGGACCTGTGATTGCGGCCGGGGTAGTTAGCGGCGTGGCGGCCATCGTCATTCCCAAAGGCAAACAGGCAGTCGTGCTGCCGGGATCACTCTTAGGCATGCGCCTGGACGAAGACGTTACCATTAGTCTGCCCCCCGGCACTTTTGGAGGTAATCCGGCTTCTTCCAAGTCTTCACCGCCGACCGCAAGTTCTGCCCATCCCCCCCAGTAGCAAACCCTGCCCTCCGGCTCGATGTGGGTAGAAGTCCGGGTTAGGACCTCCCTACCCCCACCTTGACATGGTTCGGAAGCCGATCATAAAATCCAAATGGAGGTCCTTTGGAGATCGACGACAAGTTAAAGCGGTTGATCAAGGAGTTGGGCAACGCGATTAACGAATCGCTGTCAGAATCCGACCGGATTTCCGACGTGATGGGAAAGATTCGTGCCGCCGGATACGATCTGTTCCTGGTTCTCGAGGTGACCGTGGGCTTCAATAAGCATGAGGAGCCGGGGCGGCCCCGGCGCGCCCGCTCTTCCGGCAGCCGGAGGACAGAAGTGCAACAGTTTCATCTTACGAACGAAGACGCCGAGTTTCTGCGCGACCTCAATATCAGTGTCGATGTTGACGAGGACGGGCGCTGAACAGTCTGCTGGTAACCGGGTGCGCAGGGTTTATCGGCTTTCATCTCTGCCGGCGCCTGCTCAGCGAGAATGCAGAGGTATGGGGGCTCGATAATCTCAGCCCGTACTACGACCTAAACCTCAAACAAGCACGCCTGGACAATCTCACCAGCCATCCCCGGTTTCACTTTACCCAATCAGATCTGTCGGACCGTCAGAACATGGCGCGGCTCTTTCGCGAACGGCGGTTTGACGTGGTGGTAAATCTCGCTGCCCAAGTCGGGGTCCGGCACTCCCTCGTGGACCCGGACGCATACGTTGATTCCAACCTGACAGGTTTTGCGAACGTCCTCGAGGGATGCCGGCGTTCGGGAGCGGGGCACCTGGTTTTTGCATCCTCCAGCTCGATTTACGGCGCTAACACTCAGATGCCATTCTCAACTTACCAGAATACAGACCATCCGGTCAGCCTGTACGCTGCGACAAAAAAGGCTAACGAGCTCATGGCGCACGCCTACGCGCATCTCTACGGCATCCCCAGCACAGGCCTGCGCTTCTTTACGGTTTACGGCCCCTGGGGCAGGCCGGATATGGCCCTCCATCTGTTCACCCGGGCCATTGTTGTCGGCGAGTCCATACCGGTATTCAACTTTGGCAGGATGCGACGGGATTTCACCTACGTCGACGACGTGGTGGAAGGTATCGTTCGCGTAATGGCTCGCATTCCCCAGCCCAGCCCTCATTGGGAGAGCGCACATCCCGATCCCGCAACGAGTTCTGCACCATACCGGATCTACAATCTTGGCAACAGCAATCCAGTAGAGCTAACAGCTTTACTCGACCTCCTTCAAGCCAAATTGGGCCGGAAAGCAAAACTTGAATTGCTGCCTCCCCAGCCGGGAGACGTTCCGGCGACCTACGCTGACGTGGATGATTTGGCTCGGGATGTAGGCTTCCGGCCGTATACTCCCCTTGAGGTGGGTGTGGGGCGTTTCGTCGATTGGTATCGAGCCTACTACCGCGTATAGTAAACCCGCTGCTTGCCCTTGATGATCCTGCCTATGGTCCAGCACTCCTCGTGTTTATTTCGCAGCGCTCTCTTCACGGATTCAAGGTGCCGCTCTGAAACCACCAATAACATCCCGAGTCCCATGTTGAACGTTCGGAACATCTCCTGACGAGGGACTTTTCCGAGAGATGCGATCAAATCGAAGATCGCAAGCACTGGCCAGGACCCGAGTATGATTTCGGCCCCGCAGTCGGGAGGGAGAATCCGGGGCGTATTGTCCGTAATACCGCCGCCCGTGACGTGGACCACCCCGCTGAGCCATCTCCTGGCTAGGAGCGGGTGTAATAGCGAGCCGTAGCAGCGGTGAGGAGCGAGCATCTCGTCTCCCAGGTCGCGGCCAAGGGCGGCGACCCTTTGGCTTAGCTTCAGGCCGGCCGTTTCGAGCAGGACTTTGCGCGCCAGGGAATATCCGTTGGTGTGGAGGCCCAGAGAAGGCAGTCCCAGAATCCAGTCACCGGGCCGAATGCCGCTGCCGTCCAGGATGTCTTTGCGGCGAACGCATCCCACGATCATCCCTGCCAAATCGTATTCGTTTGCCGGATAAAAACCCGGCATTTCGGCGGTTTCACCGCCAATCAGAGCGCACCCGGCGGCGCGGCACGCCTTGGCGATTCCGCCTACGATCTCCTCAACGACGGGCGGGCGTAGTTTGCCGGAGGCGAGATAATCCAGAAAGAAAAGCGGTTTCGCGCCATGAACGGTGATGTCGTTCACACAATGGTTGACTAGGTCGGCCGCCACGCCGGCGTGGCGGTTCAGCTCGAAAGCTATCTTGAGCTTGGTGCCCACGCCATCCGCGCTGGCGACAAGCGTGCCGTCGCGCGGTAAGCCGGCGAGCGAATAAAAGCCGCCAAATGCGCCCACGTCACGAAGCACGTGTGCGTTGAATGTCTGGCGAGCCAACGTCTTGATCCTGGATTTCGCTTGCCGCGCGGCGCCGAAGTCGACGCCTGCATCTTTGTATCGCGTCATGCAAACTTTAACCGTTGAATCCGGCCTGCGTAGAGGACCGCACAAGCTGACTTAGCGCTTGGTGGCATTTTACAGGAAATTTACTGTCGTCCTGTAACGCCAAAGACGAAAGAGCCATCCTACGTTAGCAGTAACGCCTCAGTTTCGGGCTCGGCCGCTGCGTAGCGCCGACCTAAAGGTCGGCACGTGCCGGGCTAAAGCGGCGCTACGCGCCCGAAACCGAGGGGATACGTTAGCAGAAGCGGAAATCTTGATTTTTCACTCCGAATAAGTCAGAAATTCGGGCAAACTGCCGAATAACAGTATAGCAGCCTGAAATAGGACAGTTGGCTAATGGTGTTTGAACTTCTCAGCGGCCCGAAAAGGAAAAAGGAAATAAATTCGATGGATATGAAACCAGTAACAATTCACTCAGACGTGACTATGAAGCAGATGCAAGAATGGAGGCGGGGAGGTCGCTCGGAGAAAACGGTGATTCTGCTGTTCTTCTCGGTCGTCGTCACAGCCCTCGTCTTGAGCATGGCTCTGCTCTCTGCGGGTGCAGCTTTTCCTGCCCCGCTTCCCCAAACGGGCGGGATGTCTCATGGCTGGCAGGGGAGATCCGCGCGGAACAACCCGGATCGCGAATTGGCGCGACTGAGCCGGGAGCTGAAGCTGTCCAAAGATCAAAAGGCAAAGATCAAGCCGATTATTGAAGCTGAATTTCAGAAAATGTCCAGCCTGCGCCAGAATGCTTCTCTTTCCCCACAAGACAGACGCACCCAGTTTATGGACATCCGGAACAAGACCATGGACCAGATTCGTCCGCTCCTTACTACCGAGCAGGTAACGAAATTACAGCAGATGGAGCAGCGCCGAGAGCAGAGAATGAGGAACTGGCAGTCCAACCACGGCCAGAACGCCGCACCGCAAAGCCAGTGACTGCTCGAATCCGTAAGGCCCCCGCCCAGCAACTTCTGTGGGGGCGCTTCGCGCCCCTGCGGGAGCTCCTACTCTTTTCCAGCCTCCTGATGATTTGGCCGGGACTATGATAGAGAGGTCCTTCCGGCCTCCAAAACTGTTTGGCGGTCAAACGAATTCGTAGCGGGCGTGCTCGCGCAAGGGCAAGGCCAGGATGGTTGGGCACCCGTCATCAGGAGTGCTTTCCTGAAAGCGAAGATCAACTTGGGCGGAAGCGAGCCGCAAAAGCTGCACTCGGGCTAGCGGTTCGCCAGGCATGAGGAAAAGAATGCTAACTTGCGTGCCCTCAAGCTTGTTGATGTAAGCCGGAGTGACCATGGCGGCCACACCTCTTCCGTGAATCGCAACCACAGGCGCCGATGAGGTGTCTACAAGAATAATCTCGTATTTACCCGGACTTAGAACGTGATCATCCCATCGCGCCGTAAACGGAAGGTGCAGCGTGCTAGTGAATATTTGATTTCTGCGTTGGCCGGAGAACCGTGGTATCGGCGTGAAAGCCCCTCGCATCTCTGACCGCAGGGCCTTAAGTAGTCGCGCGGAGGAGGGATCGTTTACCTCCGCGGCGCCGGAAAGACATTGTCTCCCGGGTATAGCCGCGGAGGTAAACCTTAGCTTCCCCTCCCCAGAACGATGAGCTAGAAGTGCCGTGAAGGGTTCCCCCCCTTCGAGCACGATTGGAGCCCCCCCACTTCGCTGGGACGATGCTTTCTGCGTCACAGGTAACAGCAACATACCCCCTTGCGAGGCTTGGGAAGGCTGGGCTTTGACTGCATTTCTCTGTCCCCCCGCGGAATAGAGTTGCTTTCGAAGCCCAACCCCCTTTTTCCCCCTCCTTGCCGGCGTGCGAGTGATATGCCGCATTATTGTAAGGCTTGCTGACATCTCGCTCCGGACCTTCCCAAGCCTCGCCCTTAGATAGTGCAGGTCGCCTGCCAAACCCCGATGCTTGGTTCCAACAGCCCCACGAGAGCCAGCCGTGACTTACAAGTTAAATCGGATGAGAGCCTTACGATAAATAACTGCGGCCGATCTAGCCGGAAAGTACGTACGCGCTAAGGCTACCGTGCTATCCGAACGGATAGTCGCCTATCTGAATGGCGAAGGAGCCCGAAGACGTAATCAGTTTTCGGGCTCGCCCCCTTTGTAGCGCTGCGCTTCAGGTCGGCATTTGGCCAGATGCGGGGCTGAAGCCTGGCGCTACGCGCTCGAAACTGAGGGATTTAGACGAAGACTCTTTTCCCCGCCAGTATTTTTTGTAATAGAGTATATGGATGGGGAGTCTGATAGCCCACGTTTTCATGGCGGGCCGCCAAAAGACAACGGCTTTCCGTCGCGCCTTAAAGTGAAGTTCGGTCCCGGTTGCTTCTGGCGATGAGGCGGCGCCGGGCGCAATCTTCAGGCATCCGCATATGCAAACCTCCGTACAGAGTACTAAGGGCGTGCATCCTAAGCTCGTCGCCCTTTTGGGACCGCTTCGAGGGCAGGCTTACGATCTCTCGACGGACCGTCTCGTTGTGGGCCGCCTCACTTCGAACCAGATTTGTATTCCAGATCAGTCGGTCTCGCGGCGTCATTGTGTTCTCGAACTTGAAAGCGGACGCTTCAATCTCCGAGACCTGGATAGCAGGAATGGCACTCGTGTGAATGGCTTGCCGGTGATGCGCCGCGTTTTAGAGGATGGCGACTTGATCGAGGTCGGGGATTCGGAGTTTCTTTTCCTGGTCAACGAAGTCCCTGCGTCCCTTCAGGCTTCCTCAGTCACAGTTCAGGAAGAGGAGCTCGATCCTACTACGGTCTTCCAACTGCCAGGCGGAGGGCGAGAGCCGGGAGATGGCGAGTCTGTCCCGCCGCCCCCTTATACGTCAGACCGCAAGGCTCATGACCTGGACGTGCTCTTGAAAATTAACAATGCGCTGACGCGGATACGGCAACTCGAGCCTCTGGAGCAGCAGCTTCTGGCGATGATCTTTGAGGTAATACCTGCAAATCGAGCGGCTATTTTACTGGCGGGCGACAAGACGGGCGAGTGGGCGTCCACTTTCGGCCTGTGGCGAGGGGAGAAAGGGCAGCGTCCGGTCCAGGTGAGCCGCACGGTGCTGCGGCAAGCGATGAGCGAAGGTTGTGGAATTTTGTCTTCAAATCCGGGTGCAAATCCGGCGCTGGGAGGCTCTGACAGTCTGCGCCAAGCCCGAGTTACCGCTCTGCTTTGTGTGCCATTGCTGGTCTTTGACAAGCTCATCGGGGCCATTTATCTCGACACCACGGATCCCGCGCGTACTTTCGACCGGGACCACCTAGCGATGCTGATCGGCATTGCAGGCGTGGCGGCGCCGGCGATCGAAAACGTCCGCCGCCTGGCGAGCCTCGAGGCGGAAAACCGCCGCCTGGTGGATGAGATTCGCGTGCAGCACAACATGATTGGCGAGACGGAGCGCCTTCGCCAGGTACAGCGTTTTATAGCGAAAGCCGCGCCTGTAGACTCCACCGTCCTGATTCGCGGTGAGAGTGGAACGGGCAAGGAGTTGGTGGCGCGCGCGATCCATTATCTGAGCAAAAGAGCGGCGAAGCCGTTTGTGCCGATTAACTGCGCCGCCATCCCCGAGAACCTGCTCGAGGCGGAATTGTTTGGCTACGAGCGTGGGGCCTTTACAGGCGCCGTGGCTTTGAAGAAGGGGAAGCTGGAGTTGGCGAATGGAGGGACGCTTTTTTTGGATGAGATCGGCGAACTCGCGCCGGCGCTCCAGGCAAAGCTGCTGCGCGTGCTTCAGGAGCGTGAGTTCGAGCGGGTTGGAGGCACCAAGCCTGTTCGGGTGGACCTTAGGTTGATTGCAGCGACCAACGCGAATCTAGAGGATTCGATTCGCAGCGGCGGCTTCCGCCAGGATCTGTTTTTCCGGCTAAACGTCTTGGCGGTCGAGCTGCCCCCGCTGCGGGAGCGACGCGAGGATATTCCGCTGCTGGCCAGCTACTTCCTCGTGAAATACTCCAAAGAGTGCGGCCGGCGCGTGCGCAGCATTTCTCCGCAAGCCAAAACATGCCTCATGCGATATCCCTGGCCCGGGAACGTTCGGGAGCTTGAAAACGCCATCGAACGCGCCGTCGTCATGAGCTCAGGCGAAGTCATCGAAGTTGAAGACTTGCCGGAGAGCCTGCTGGAATCGGAGCCCGTCACCGGAAGCGAGATATCGCGCTTCCACGAAACCGTTCAGGGAATTAAGCGCCGGCTGATTCTGGAGACTGTGGAATCTACGCGGGGAAACTACACGGAAGCCGCGAAGCTTTTAGGATTGCATCCAAATTACCTGCACCGCCTCATTCGCAATTTGAACTTGCGGGAAGACTTGCGCAAGCATTCGGTGTGAGCGCCAGCCAGCCGGAGGTTTGACCATGGAACAGCGGTTTGAGAACCAGACTGCGCTGGTGGTGGGCGGAGCGAACGGAATCGGGCAGGCTATTGCCCTACGCCTAGGGCAAGAGGGTGCCACGGTGATTGTTGCGGACGTTCCGGGGGAATCAGAAGCGGGCCTTCGCGTTTGCCGGGAGATCAGGTCGATGAAGCGTCAGTCCGATTTCATCGAGTGCGACGTCCGCGAAAGCTCACAAGTTAACGATATGGTACTCGCGCTGGACGGGCGCATCGACGTTCTGATGCACGTCGCCGGCGTTGCAAAGTTGGTTCCGTTCCTGGAAATGGACGAGAAGCATTGGGACTGGACGCTGGATACGAACCTTAAGGGCGCATTTCTGACAGGTCGCGCCGTGGCGCCACTCATGGTGGCGCAGCGAGAGGGCCGGATGGTTTTCATTGCCTCGACCAATAGCGTCGATGGCGAGGAGAATCTGGCAGCGTACAACGCTTCGAAGGCGGGAGTGGCTGCCCTGGTGCGAACTCTCGCGAGAGAGCTCGGAGTCTCTGGCATCACGGTCAACGCTGTAGGCCCCGGTTTGATCCGCACGCGGCTGACCGAGACCCCGCCCGTTGATGACGCCCGGTACGTAGAGCGGTACCGCATTCCGATGGGGCGCATCGGAGAACCTGAAGATGTGGCCGGCCCGGCGCTGTTCCTGGCTTCTCGCGACGCAGCCTTCGTGAATGGCGTCCTGCTCTACGTGGACGGGGGGCAGATGGCGTGAGCGGGTGCGCTTCAGCTTCGCCAGTGCAAGGTTGCAGGTCCCGGAAGTGGATGCAGTCGGTCATGTCGCTTTGCGACACCCGCAAAGCGTGAAAAGGACCCCCCCACCCGGCGCTGCGCGCCACCCTCTCCCCCAAGGGGGCGAGGGCAGCGTCCCATTCGGTTTGGTTGCGGCTCTGCCGCGTGGCGTTATGCGCAGGGCATTCCAAGAACAGCGCGCATCGTATCGTGAGCAATGAGGCGCTCTTCGTCTGTTGGGATTACCCATACGGCTGCGCGAGAACCTGGCCGGCCGATATCCATCTCGATACCCACCGCCCGAGCGTTTGCCACATCATCTACTTCCAGACCCAAAGCCCCCAGCCGCCGGCAAATCTGTAACCGGACTTCCGTCGCATTTTCCCCGATTCCACCCGTGAAAATGACCGCGTCAGCCTCGCCTAACGCAGCGAAATATGCCGCAATTTGCTTTGCCGCCCGATAGCAGAAAACATCGATGGCAAGCTTCGCGCGGGCTTCGCCCTGTTGGTACGCCTTGAGGATCTCTCGCATGTCTGCGGATATTCCCGAGAGGCCCAGCAGACCACTTTGGTAATTCAGGGCGGCTTCCATTTCACCCACCGTCAGGCGGCCCGCTTTGAGAAGATGGATCAGCGCTCCCGGGTCCGTGTCACCGGGCCGGGTTCCCATGAGCAGTCCCTCGAGGGGCGTAAATCCCATAGACGTGTCCACGGACTTTCCGTGCTCAATCGCGCACACCGAGCAGCCGTTGCCCAGATGGCAAGTGATAAGTCTAAACGCCTTAGGAGATGACTGCCGCAGCTCCGCAAAGCGTCCCATCACGTAGCGGTGTGACGTGCCATGGAAGCCGTAGCGGCGGATGTGCTGGTCCTCGTACCACGCCCAAGGTAAGCCGTAAAGGTAGGCATGCGGGGGCACAGTTTGATGAAATGCCGTGTCAAACACTGCGACTTGGAGGGCGTGAGGAAAGCGTTCCCGGCTGGCAAAATAGCCTTCGAGGTTATGGGGGTTATGTAAGGGCGCGAGCGGACTGCAGGCCTGGATCTTTCGCAGTGTCGCCTCGTCAATCACGGTGGACTTATGAAAGTCCTCGCCTCCGTGCACCACGCGGTGGCCAACGCCCTGAATCTCATTCACATCCTTTAGGGCGCCCCGCGCAGTCATCCACTCAAATGCTGCGTTCAACGCTGACCGGTGGTCGGGCGCCCGTACCTTCTCTTTTTCGGCAGGTTTCGTTTCAACTCGTGCGGTCAGGAGGGCGCCGGCTTCCCCGATCGCCTCCACTTCGCCTCGTACGAGCACGCGATCCGACCGAGCCGCCATTTGTTCCGGGCTTGTCTCGATCAACTGAAATTTCAGCGAGGAGCTGCCGCAGTTGAGCACCAGGATATTCATGAAATTCTAGAAGGGCCACTTCCAATTGGCCTGCTCGGGCCGGTCGACGCCGTACTCGCGAGCATAAGCCAAGCAATCGGTAATTTGGCTGCGAAGCCACTCCTTCACGTGGGCGCCAGCAGTCTGCAGCCGCGGCACGCGGTCAATGACATCAGTTGCCAGGCTGAAGCGGTCCACTTGGTTCAGAATGGCCAGTTCGAGCGGCGTATTGATACTGCCTTTTTCTTTATAACCGCGCACGTGGAGATTCGCATGATTCGTTCGCCGGTAGGCGAGCTTGTGGATAAGCGAGGAGTAGCTGTGAAAGTTAAAAATGATGGGCTTATTGGTGGTAAAGAGCGTGTCGAAGTCTCGATCGCTGAGCCCGTGAGGATGCTCCGTCGAAGGCTGGAGTTTGAATAGGTCCACAACGTTGACGAAGCGAATTTTCACATCGGGAATCTTCTCCCTTAGAATGGCTGTAGCCGCCAGCGCTTCTGCCGTAGCCACATCGCCGGCGCTCGCCATGACCACGTCCGGCTCCGTCCCCTGATCGTTGCTCGCCCAGTCCCAGATGCTCGCGCCCTTGGTGCAATGCCTGATGGCAGCCTCCATATCCAGGTACTCGAGATGGGGTTGCTTGTCTGCCACGATCACGTTCACGTAATTGACGCTTCGCAGGCAATGATCCACCACGCTCAAGAGACAGTTGGCGTCGGGCGGCAGATAAATCCGCGTGATCTGAGCGCTCTTGTTAGTAACTACATCCAGAAACCCGGGATCCTGATGTGTGAAACCGTTGTGATCCTGCCGCCACACGACCGAGCTGATGAGCAGGTTGAGCGATGCGATCGGCGCTCGCCAACTTACCTCAGTCTGGCACTTCTCAAGCCATTTGGCGTGCTGATTGAACATCGAATCGATAATATGAATAAAAGCTTCATAGCTTGAGAAGAAGCCATGCCGGCCCGTTAAGAGATAACCCTCCAGCCAGCCTTCGAGCGTATGCTCGCTGAGCATTTCCATCACGCGCCCTTCAGGCGCAAGCTCGCCGCCGTCGGCATCTTCCGGCAACAACTCGCCGAGCCATGTCTTTTTGCTCGCCTCGTAGACGGCTTGCAGGCGGTTCGAAGCCGTCTCATCAGGACCGAACATGCGAAAATTATTCATATTGGCGCGCATAACATCTCGCAGGTACTGGCCCAGCACGGACGTCGGCGAGATTTCGGCGGTGCCGGGATGATCGACCGCTCTGGCGTAGGAACGGAAATCTGGAAGCAGCAGCGGCTTGCGCAGCAACCCGCCGTTGGCGTGGGAGTTGGCGCTCATCCGCCGCGTTCCCCTGGGTGCGAGTTCCCGCAGCTCCTCCTGCAGCCGCCCGCCGCTATCAAACAACTCCTGCGGCCGGTAGCTCCGCATCCAGGCTTCGAGCTGCCTCAGGCGCTCGGGGTGTGTGTCCACATCGAGAAGCGGCACTTGGTGCGCGCGCCAAAAACCTTCTACCTTGTGGCCGTCCACTTCCTTGGGTCCGGTCCAGCCCTTGGGGGTCCGCAGGATAATCATCGGCCAACGTGCGCGCTCGGCGCGGCCTTTTTCTCTCGCCATGGCTTGTATCCCGCGAATTTCGTCCAGGCATTGTTCGAGGACGGCAGCTAACTTCTCGTGCATCAGAGCAGGATCGTCCCCTTCGACAACATAGGGCGTCCAGCCGTACCCCCTGAACAGGCAATCGAGCTCTTCGGCGGAGACTCTCGCGAGCAGGGTGGGGTTTGAGATTTTGTATCCATTGAGGTGAAGGATCGGCAACACGGCGCCGTCGCGAATGGGGTTCAGAAACTTGTTTGAATGCCAGGAAGTGGCGAGGGGTCCAGTTTCCGCCTCTCCATCGCCCACCATCACCGCCACGATCAACGCGGGATTGTCAAAAGCCGCGCCGAAAGCGTGTGACAGGCTGTAACCCAGCTCGCCACCTTCGTGAATTGATCCCGGAGTTTCCGGCGTGCAGTGGCTGCCGATTCCGCCCGGAAATGAAAATTGCCTGAAAAACTTCCTCATTCCCTCCTCGTCCTGGGCTTTTTCGGGGTAGACCTCCGAATACGTGCCCTCCAGGTAGGCATTGGCAAGCACGGCCGGCGCGCCGTGGCCGGGCCCCGAGATATAGAGCATATTGAGGTCATATTTCCTGATCGCCCGGTTCAGATGTGCCCAGACAAACGTTTGACCAGGATCGGATCCCCAATGGCCGAGCAGTCGTTTCTTGATGTGCTGAGGCTTGAGTGGTTCTTTGAGTAGCGGGTTATCGCAGAGATAAAGCATCCCCGCACACAGATAATTTGCCGCCCGCCAATACGCATCAATTTTGCGCACCTCGTCTTCAGTCAGTGCCGGGCCCGGTTTTGGATTAGTCTTGGGCATAAGCAGTCAGCCTCCTAACCAGATGATGCGTTGAGTAGATGTTGCGGCGCCGCTTGCGATCCAGGTCATTAGCTTCGCCAGTGCAAGGTTACAGGCCCCGGGAGGGGATGCTTCATAGGCTCACCGGTGAGTTCGGAATCCAGGTGCGCCTGCTTGAGCTGGAAATACCATTTTGCAGGACGATCGGCGTCGTCAATCAGGATGAGGTGAGGGTTGTACTTCAGGCCCTCCGCCTGCTTCTTCATGGTCCGCTGATCCTGCCCGATAAACGTGCGGGCAAAGAGGCGAAAAACAGGGACCATGAAGGGCACGTAGCGGAAGACGTTCCAGGCCGCGCAAAAATCCAGCCGGCAGTTCTGCCTGTCGATGGGCGTCACCGTGGCGCGGCTCGAAAACCAATACTCTCCGCAGTGGATTTGCTCGAATCGCATGTTGGGCAGAACGAAATCAATCGTGGTGGTGACGGATTTGCCGTAAACGCCCAGCAGCTTGTATGCCGCGCTGTTGGCGGAAGGCGAATGAGCGCGAATGCGAAAGCCGCTCGGGATGGGCTCAAAAATCTTTTCCTTCTGCTGGATGCTGTGCCGGCTGCGCCACCACCAGGCTTGATGCACGAAGGGGCCGTGCGCGGGATCCATCAATCCGATAATGCCGTGGTCCACGTGGACCGGCAAGCTGGCCTCGAGGTGAGTAATGCAGTAGCGCGAGCCAAAAACCGGCAGCCGCGGCGCGGGCGGCGCCGCATCACTTCGCCGCTTCGGGTCCGGCATATAGACCCAGATATATCCATCCTGATCTTCGCAGGGAAAGTTGACCGCGAAGACCCGCTCGACCTTGAGCTTGTCGCTTTCAACCCGTGAAGGAACCTCGACGCACTGGCCGCTTGAGGTATCGAAACGCCACCCGTGATAAGAACATTCGAGCAAGTTCCCGTCAAGCTTCCCGCACGAGAGAGGCATGCCGCGGTGAGGACATGAATCCCGCAGGGCAAAGGCGCGTCCGCCGCTGTCACGGCCCACGACGAGGGGTGTGCCCAGGAGCGTGGCCCGCCGCAGTCTGCCTTGCCGAACCTTCGCGCTGAGGGCGGCAGGGTACCAAAAGCCGCGCAGCATCCCGTCTTCTATTGTCTCTGGTGAATTTGGCGCGTCCTGATCCATGGGGAAACAACTCTATTATATCCGTGGGCTGCACATAGTTGTCCCGGCAGGCCGTGGTAGCGCAGAACTGCGTTCTTTGCAGTTCTGCGGCTTTTATCCCCGGAACTCGAGAAAAGCCGCAGACTCTCTGAAATTCGAGAGTCTGCGCTACCTGGCTGACCCTTCTCAGCTTCGCCGATCGCAGACATTAAATGCCAATGTCTGCGCTACCCAGCGGGTAATATTTTAGATTGCGTCATGCGATTTTTAGCAAGCGGATTCGGATTTGATGGTATATTGGGGAACTCGGCATGACAGCGAATAGTCTTCCAACCGATATCGGCCCGTCCACGACAAGCTCCAGGCGGGGCTTCCTAATGGACGCGGCGGCCTTTGCGGTCTCCGGCTCCGCGCTCGCGCAAAGTCGAAGGAGCCGGCCAGCAGCGCGGAGGCTAACGGTTCTGGCCTACGTTGGCACGTACAGTACAACGGGCGGGGACTCGCCCGGCAACGGGCGGGGTATTTACCTGTTGGAAATGAACCCCACAACCGGAGTCTTGACCCAGCGGGAAGTATTCGAGAATCATTCGAATCCCTCGTGGCTGGCTCTTAATCCCTCGGGGACATATTTGTATGCGGGCGACGAAACTACAAACTTTGAAGGCGCCCATTCAGGCGCAGTGACCGCGTACTCCGTTGATCGGTCGAATGGCCGTCTCCGGCTCTTGAACACCGTCAGCTCGCAAGGAGCGGGTCCCGCGCACCTGAGTGTCCATCCTTCAGGGAAGTACGTTTTTGTGGCCAACTACGCAGGAGGAACGATCGCGGTGCTGCCGGTTCTTTCCAATGGGGAGCTGGGCGCCGCAACGGACGTCAAACACGATAAGGGCAAAGTGGGTCCGACGCGCGCGAGCAGCGCGCCTCCAGGTAATTTTGCGATTAGCGGCCACGAGGCGCCTCATGCCCATATGATTATGTCCGATCCCAGCGGCCGGTTCGTGATTTCGACCGACCTCGCAATGGACAAGATTCTCATTTGGAAGTTCGATTTGCAGAAGGGAACGCTTTCTCCAAACAGTCCTGCTTCGGTATCTGTGCCGCCCGGAGACGGGCCGCGCCATTTCGCCTTTCACCCAAACGGCCACTGGATGTATTCGCTTCAGGAAGAGGGTTCCACGGTGACTTTCTTCGGTTATGACGAAGCGAGTGGACGACTGACGGCGAAACAGGCGGTATCAAGTTTGCCCCCGGGATTTGCCGGAACGAATTTTGGCTCGGAGATTAAGGTCGCTGTCAGCGGCCGATTCCTCTACGCCGCAAACCGCCTGCACAACAGTATCGCGGCATTCTCGATTGGCGCCACAGGAAGGCTGACGTTTTTAGACGCCGAGTGGACGCGAGGCGATTATCCGCGCAATTTCAGCATTGATCCCACGGGAAATTTCATTGTCACGTGTAACCAGCGGAGCGATGCCCTCACCACTTTCCGCATCAACCCAAAAACTGGCCGCCTTATCTTCACCGGGCAGTATACGCCGGTAGGCGCGCCGGCTGTCGTCATTTTTCTCACATAGGTTGGCCTGTAAAGGAATGCCTGAACGCGGGGACCCCCTCACCCGGCGCTGCGCGCCGCCCTCTCCCCCAAGGTGGCGAGGGCGAAGTATCCGTCAACTTTGGTTGCGGCCGCAAGCCTGCGCCACGCCACCCGGCCTTCGCGCTGTAAGGGTAGCGGCTTCACTCGTTGGTTGCCTCCAAGTGGCGGGCGATGTAAGGATAGACATCGCGCGCGGCATCTTTCCCGAGGATGCAATCGGAATGGCCGTAGTGTGGGATGACGTACCGCGTGTAGAGTTTCTCGCCATTCTTGGCGCGGAGCAGGTTGTAAGTGAGCCTGGTACTTTCGGGAAGGAAGCAGCGGTTCCTGGCGCCATGTAGGAATGCAATAGGTATAGCGAGCCGACGGAGGTGCGGCAGGTAAGCGTCCTTGCCTCCGGCAGTGACAATATGGCCCTTGCGGACCATGTGCGCGAGATGCTCGAAGCCGCCAATGCTCGCAATCCCGAATAACTCGTGCAGGCTATCGTGAGTCAAAGCGTTCAGGTTGGAATGCTCGAACGCCTGCGAATACATAAACGTGATCCGGTGACAGACCGGATTGTTACAGCGCTGCGAAGCGGGGATGGGATAAAGTTTCATCGCAGTTTCGTAAAGTTTGGCCTCCCAGCCGGCGTGGCCGTCCACGTAGGCGGTGAGCGATTTCACTCCCAGCAAGTCGAGGAACTTCGGCATGTAAAGGCCGCACTTGATGCGCGTCATCGACGGGCCCACCTGATGCGCCGCCACCTGAGAGCACACCACCGACCGGACTCCCTGAAGCCCTTTCAGCATGGCCATGAAGAAACTGATGGAGCCGAAGCAATGGACGAACATCTGAACGCCGGACGCTCCCGTGACTTCAAGGACCTTGGCGACTGCCGCGGGATAATCATACGCCGCCACGTCATCGGCGGTGGATGGCATCTGCGCGCAAGGAAGCTCGATGCTGGCCCGGTAATCCAGCGCCCAAACGTCGAAGCCGCGCGCCGAGAGATATTCCACCAGATTTATCGGAATGGTATCGATTCTGAAAATCAGACTCGAGACTCCGATCCCGTGTGACAAAATTACGGGGCCCTTGCGCCCCCCGCAGTATCTCAGCAGCCTGAGCTGGACCTTGTCCTCGGTCTCGAAGAAGTGAACTTCTGGAGCGGAAGTACGAAGCGGGCGCTTTTTGCGGGACGGGGCATCGGGGTTGAAGTATCGAGGCGGCGATGTCACGCCGCCATAACTCTCCCAGAGAGGTCCGAAAAAAGAGCGGCCCAACCGGGCCGCAGCATCCAGGCGTTCCTCACGGTTTTTCGCGCCGGTCACCTCGATGGTGGTGAGCTGCCGCAGGAAATCTTCGGGGGAAATGCGCAGAATGCCGCTTCCTATTACGCGGCCGCCGGAATCCGGGACAGAGACCGTGATGTAAAGCGTGGATGTTTCCGGCCAAAGCCGGGTGAGCAGCCCGGTCTGGATCAGTTTGAAGCCAGCGAGGTGGAAGACGCGCCCTTCGGCCGAGGTCATCTTCGCCCGATAAATCATCCGCCGCGCTCCCACGCGATCGGGATCATCGGTTAGTAGCTCGAATTCACCTTCAGTAACCGTAAGCGGCTGCGGGGAGAGTTCTGCGGCGTAGGCGGTCCCGGCCATCCGGAACCTGTGCGCGGAGCTGCTCATTGAGGAAGCCAGGTCGCCGGTTCCGATCGTCAGCGTGAAGCTGAATTTCGAGCCATCGCGGCGGCCCTGTGCGGCGCCACGCTCGTATAACGCAAAGTCTCCATTATCGGGGCTGACTGCGCTGCCAGATCCTGAAATCTGGTTTTGTTTGCGCGCTTTTTCAGCGAGCCCCCTCACCCGGCTCGCGCCGGCTGAAGAAAACGCCGGCTCCCTGACCCACCGCTTTGCGGTCCCCCCTCTCCCGCAAGCGGGAGAGGGCTGGTGTTGAGAGTGGGGGTGAGGGCAGTGGCTCCATTCGGATGGGTTGCGGCTCGGCCACGCCGCGCTGCCCTGGTGTGTCGGGATCTCAAGCTTCGTCGAGAAATATCCGCTCATGGATTCGGTAAACTGAACGCCGATGGAGCAGCGTTCCGGAATCCCGGCTGGGACAGCGGCCAATCTATAGTCAATTTCCCAGCCTCGCGAACTCGCGAGCAGCGCGGCCGCCCTCTCGGCGAGCGCGCTGATCGTCAGGAGAGGATTGACTCCCAGGGAGCACGGAATGGCTGAGCCGTCTACGATGTAGAAGTTCTCATAGACAGACTGGCCGAACGGCGCTGCGAAGACTTGGCCCTGGTGGTCTACCACGCCGGCAGACGCGTCGTTCGCCATCACACAGCCCCCTAGGGGATGTACCGTGATGAGTTTGGATTTGAGAAGAATCTCAGCCAGCGACTTACGAATTGCTTCTCCCCCTTGTGCTCGGGCTGCGTACGCGAGTTGTTCCTGAATCTTTTGATAAACCGGTTGGTGGCAAAGTTCCGGCCACTCGACCCGAGCTTTCCCATCTTTCAGCACGATTCGGCCGTCTCCGGCATCGTGGGCCATGGCAAGGTAAGTGAGGGTATTCCGCAGCGCGCCGTGATAAGCTCCACGAGCTAGACTTTCCGCAATGCGGGTCTTTGCCTGCAGAGTCTCCGAGAAGCTGCGCCCTCCGCCATTGCCGGAGCTGGCGGCCGCCAGGACGCCAGGAAGCAGATTGGCGATGGCTCCGGGAATTGTGCCGTCCTCGATGACAACCCCATCCTTAACGTCCGGCTGATCTCGGAGATCGACGATGCCCGTAATGCAGGGGCCGACCGGCCCTATTTCGTCAAGGGGGCGCAAGCCCGCTCCAATGCCGTTTACTCTGTCCGGAATATTGTACGCAAAGCTGAGAAAATCCCCGTTTGCCGTAAAGTTATCTCCCACACGCCCGGAAAGCGCGAGGCCTTGCTCTTTGGACCGCAATAAAATTTCGGTTGAGCCTAAGCAGCCCGCTGCCAGGATCAATAAGTCCGCTGTGATTGTTCTCTCAGGCGCTCCGAAGCGCTCCCATCCCGAGTCTAGCCACTGGTAATGGATTTTCCACTGTTTTCCCGCAAGCTCTACCCACCGCACCGAAGCTTGGGTGAAGATTTTGGCGCCGTGCAGTTTGGCGTCAGGCAGATAGTTCATCAGCAGCGTGTTTTTAGCGCCGTAATTACATCCAGTCACGCAATCACCGCACAAGGTGCAGGCGGCCTGCTCAATCCCGGCAGAATTGACCGCCGCATCGAAAGTAACGTTCACCGGCGGCCGGTAGAACACGCCGCCTAGCGCCTGCGCCGTCTTCTCCAGAGCGCGGAGCTTCGGAAGTTCTGGGAAACCGCTGGGGTATGGCATGGGCGTTAGCATTTTCTCGGCGTGAAGGTAGTAGGGCTCGAGGCCGGAAGCAGCGGCATCCCGGATTTCCTTGGGCCAGCGCCGGCCCTGAAAGATACGCGAGTCCGGGCGCAAGGAAACCCCGGCGTTGATGAGAGAAGTTCCGCCCAGCCCACACCCTTGCAAAACGGTCAAATCGCCGCTCACGCGAAAATCGTAAAGCCCACTCTGCCGTCCGCAAGCTTTCAGCGGCGAGTCTATTTGCATTTCCCTCATCGCCTCTGCCGCAGTCTCCGGGTACTCGCCCGGAAGAATCTCGCGGCCCCGATCGAGCACGCACACGCGTTGCCCTGCCCGGGCGAGCCGGCAGGCTGCGATGGCTCCTCCGTAGCCGGAGCCAATCACAACTACAGGATAGTGGTCTTCGATTTCCTCAATCGGTGAAGATATGGGGTTCATCGTGTAGCGGGTCGAATCTCGCTCTGCGGATTTTGAAGTAGCGTTTCGGGTGCAATTGTAGCGGCGGGTTTACCCCGCCACAGAGAATGGCGGCATAAAGCCGCCTCTACGAACCCGAAACTGAGAGCGCGTGAAGAAATTGCACATCTCACCACAAAGACGTCCAAAGACGCGGAGAAAGTGGTTTGTTTTCGCGCTTCGTGCCTTGGCGCCTTTGTGGTTCAAACGATTAATTCACACCTTCTGCGGGATCGATTTCGGCCTGATTTTTCGTCGTTTTTCGGCATACCAAAGCCAGACCGAAGCCAAGAATCCTTGCAACCTGCTAGTTCGAAAAGGGTTATTGCGAAACCACCCTCATTGCCAACTAACCTATTTAGTTTCAGCAGCTTACTTCAACTCCGCAAGCCCAGAAGTTGGCTTCGTCTGGCTTCGTTCCTCTAATTTCATAATGGAATCAATACTTTACGACAGAGCGCACCCGGGCAGAGGCCCTTTTTTTCTTGCTACGCACTCCCTTGATGACACTGAACTCATAGATTCCATTGCCCAAAACCGGCAGAAACGCAACTTTGATATCTCGTAGCGCCGACCTTTAGACCGGAGCCTGCCGGACTAAAGCCCGGCGCTACACAACGCCAACAAAATTCTCGTTTCGGGGCCGATAACGGTCTAAAGGGACGAGACATCTTCACCACCGCGAACTGCAGCGTAGCAGAGGGAAATAAGACGGTGGCGACCGGTGGGACGAACGCGACAGAAAATTTAGCGATGGGTATCCCAGAGCATCGTAGTGCAGACTTTGTGCCGTTCAAAGTCTGCGATTCTTAAGGGGTAATGGTCCACTTCTTTCGGGCGTGTGGCTGCGGCCATCGACGGCGAGACCGGGTACCGCGGAGGTCGTGTTGGGGTAGCGCTGAGGTGCGCGTATTTTGCGCTCCTCAGCGGCTCTTCGCCTGCCTATGGGGCTTTATGTTGGTCGTCAGCATGGCCGTTGATATTTCCATGTAAGAACCGCAGAGGAAGCCAAACTGCGGCTACCTCTTCGACCCTCGTTTTTCGACACAACTGAAGTCGCGTCCTGCCTTGAAAATCTCGGCAGAACCCCCTCACCCGCCTGCGGGCAGGAGCCGCTCCGCCGCTGAAGCTCTGGAGCGTAAGCGACCTTCGGTGGGCGCGGTGCTTCGCGCAGGTTTTGGTTTCGGCCGTGAGGCCGCGCTGCGCCGCCCCGCGCTATGATAAGCTGTTTTCTGACGAGCTAGACAATGTTACGCTTACTTACGGAACCAAGCGCCAGGAGGAGAAGCCGATGCATGATTGCGGTGAGCATTCAAAGCGGCGGTTATTCGCCCTCTTGCTGATATTGGCTGCCGCGGCGCCAGTCGCGGCTGTTCCGGCAAGCAGCCCACCTTTGACCGACGTCACCATATTAGTTACCGATGCCGTCACTCACAAACCGGTTTTTCAAGCACATCTCACGCTCCAGTTCCGGGACCCACAGAGCCGCCGCCACACGGTACTTTCTTACAGCGCCAAAACTGATCTTCGAGGAATGTACAGATTTACTTACATTCCTATGGAGCCAATTGTGCTCATTGTCACCTATCCGGATCACCGGACCTTCGGAAAACAATTTCAGATTACTCAGGCGAATCAGGAAATTCGGGTGATGCTTCTCAGGAAACAACCGCTACGGTAACGCCTCTCGCTTCGCGAGATCGCAGACACTCGACTGCAAGTGTCTGCGCCACCCCGGCCCGGCGGCGAGCGCTACACTTGCGCGGCTCCTTGCGCTTACAGGTATTGGCTGAACCGCTCATTCTCGTATCCTCAGCCGATGAGGCCTAACCAATAGCAGCTTGCCTCGATATTCCTCCTGACGGGGATGAGTGGCCAGGTACGCGAGGAGCCGATCCAAGATTACGGACGTGATTTCAGGATGATCGCGCACCTGCAGCGCCACAATCCCTCCAAATTGCCCAGGCGGGTAGGCAACGATGTCGGCAAAGTCGCCGTTCAGCGACAGCAAAATAGCTTGCAGGCCCTGGGCCTTGGCAATGACTGATAGATCGGGCGATTCCGTCGGCATGTACTCTTTGAGCCGCAAAACTTCATGTCCCGCGGCGCGCAAGGCATCCATGATTTGTTTAGAGATGCAGTGGTCCGCAAAAAAGCGCAACTCCCCTACACCTCGACGGCGAATTCGGCTAAATCACGGGCATAGTCGAGGCAGGCGGCGACTTCGTCACGGGTAAGGTCAGGGAATTCCGCCATGATCTGTTCAGGCGAAGAGCCAGCGGCGAGGTAGCCCAGCACCAAGCTGACAGGTATGCGCGTCCCCTTCAAGTGGGGCTTGCCCCGGAGAATTTCCGGGTTGCTCAGGATATGATCTCTCCAATCGACAGGCACAACTCGATTATACTCCGGAACTTTATAACGCTGGACCGCTGCATTGGCATTTAATATCTGCGAACAGTAGAGCTGAGAAGCCTCGGAATGGCGAGGCGCTGCAAGAGCAGCTCTCGGTTCGCGAGATCGCAGACACTCGACTGCAAGTGTCCGCGCCACCCCGGCCCTGTTAGAGATCAGAGCTCGCCGGATTACTTGGGGCCGCGGCCCAGAACGAAATCGAGATCGGCGCTGGCTACTTCATAGTTGTAGCGTGAGGCCACCAGTTGCAAAGCGGCGCCGGTAGCCTCATACTCGGCGTCGTCAAGCTGGATAATGTCCCCCACTCCTACTTTGTAACTCTGGTCCGCCAGCGCAAGATTCTGGCGCGCATAGCGATCCGCGACGGTGGCGTTTGCAATTTGCTCCTGCGCCACTTGAACGGCTGAGAGCGCCGCAAACACCTGCTGCTGAACCTGCAACTCGAAGGAGGAGACGTCATATCGCGTGGCGGTAGCCTGCGCTTGGGCTGCCCGCAACCGCGCGCGATTCGCGCCTCCAGAAAAAATGCTTTGCCCCAAGAGTTGCGTCAGGCCCCAGTTATAGACCAACGGCCAGCTGAGGTTTTGCCAAGTAAGCAGCCCCGAGAGCGAGATATTCGGGCGCATATTGCCCTTGGCGGTCAAGACATTGCCCAGCGCAGCGTTTACCTGGTCCAACTGCGCCAAAAGGTCTGCCCGGTTCCGTTCGGCCTCAGCGAAAAGCTGGTTGAAATTGCCGGGTGGCGGAAACTGGATCGCGGTTTCCGCCGGCTCCGGCGCCTGATCCACGGGCAGGCCCATCGCGGTGGCAAGCTGAGCACTCGTGACTTTCAGATTCGATTCTGCCTGGGTCAAGGCAAGCTGGGCATTGGCGAGCGTGACGTCCTCTTGGGTAACGTCAATCTCCGGGGCGGTTCCATAGTGATGAAATGCCTCGGCCTGGTCGAGGTGCCGCTGCGCGTCATGAACCGCGGCCGTTTGAACCTGAACAGTCTGTTGAGCCGCGATAACTGTGTAATAGGCAGCGCGCACATTGTAGTAAACCTGGTCCCGGACGTAGATGAAATTGTGCTGGGCCGCCTGAAGCTGCGCGAGGCTCGTTTGCACGGCTCCTTTCGTGCGCCCGAAGTCCTCAACTTCCTGAGAAAAATTCAGTCCTCCGAAATAATAGTTCGAGCTGGCGTTCGACTGACCTTTATAGAACTGCGTCCAAAGGTTAGGTGCTGTGCCGACGCCCGAGGGGTTCGCCGTGCCCGCGTAATTGTAAGTTTCCCGGGTGTAAGACTCGCCGGCATTGAGCTGAGGCAAATAGCGAGCGTGCGACACTTTGACGTTCTCTCTCGCCGCTTGCACCAGAGCTTGCGCGGCGGCAACATCTGGGCTCTTGCTGAGCCCGATTTGCACGCACTGGTCGAGGGAGAGCGGGGGAGCAGGGCCGGCTGCGAAGAGAGCGGACCCCAAAAGCAGGATCAATAGAAACGCCAAAGTGATTCGCTTCATGGTTTGTCCTCTTCTATCCCGACGAGGCCCGAAGCGCCTCACGGCGCGGCGCCGGTTACCGGCTGAATTTTGCCGCCGTCGGGCACATTGCCACCGATGTTCACCGCGATGCGTTCTCCCGGCGAGAGCCCGGAGCGGATGGCGGCGTTTACGCCGTCATCGTTGGCCACAACCACCGGCTTATACGAAATGTGATCGTTCGGGCCAACTACGGCAACGAGCGTCTTAGTGCCACGCAGGATCAGAGCTTCAGCGGGAATATCGAGATCGCGCGCACCCTGCCGATAGGCGATCGATACCTGCACAAAGCTCCCTGGGGGGATCATGCCCCGGGGATTGTGAAAGTCGATCTCGGTCAGCATGGTGCGCGTGGTTGGGTCGAACTCGCCGCTCAGCCGCGAAACGCGGGCCATAATGTGAACGCCCGGCCTGCCCGGGTCTGTAATTTCGACAGCATCACCGACGCGGATGTGGGCGGACTGCTGCTGGTCGGGATAGACGTACAGCCGCTCATAGGACGTTGTGGAAATCCGCAAGACGGGAGAATTGGTTGCGGCTTGCAACAGCGCACCGGGATCGGCATAGCGAGCCGTGATTTGGCCCGTGAACGGCGCGCGAATCATTTCATACGAAGTGAGCGCGGCCAGATTAGCGACGTCCTGGCTCGCGACCCGGGCGTTTGCCTGAGCCGTCTCAGCATCTTGATGGGCGACCATATCGCGCTTAACCAGGTTTTGATCGCGGCCGGAAATCCGGGCAAGATTCCGCGCATTGGCGATCGCGGCACGGTATTCCGCATCAGTTTCCGGGGATTCAATCGTAGCGAGAAGCTGCCCCGACTTGACGTTGTCGCCCTTATCCACAAGAACCGCTTTCAGATATCCACTGATTTTCGCGTACAGGATTGACTCAAGATAAGGATAAGTTTCGCCGAGCAGCGTAATATAGCCCGTGCGCGGAGCGCCGGCCACCGTCACCACGTTCGTTCGGGGTCCTGCCTGCGCCGTGGCCTGCTCTTGGTGAAGCTCGCCGGCGACTTCCCTGCCCCGCGCGTTTTTCAGCCATTCAGCTCCAAACAAAGCTGCGCCTACAAGCGCTGCGCCGATCAGATACAGAAGGCCGCCGGCCAGGAGGGATCTCTTCTTCTTCCCGGTTGCGGAATCTTGACTTCCCGGAGTTTGAGCGGAGGATTTCGCGCGATCCGGCGAAGGCCGTGCATCTTCTTCACTCATCGTATTTCCTTTTGCAGCAGTCAGCAGGTAGCGTGGACTCGCCGTGGCGAGTCCACTGAGTTCCACATCCTGAGCCGCGAAGCGGCGTTCCATCGCGAGGGCGCCTTAGGCTGCCCCGTCAGGCCTCAAAATCTGCCAGCCGGGTAGCGGCTTTTCTTGAGTTTCGGGGATACAAGAGGCAGACCTGCAAAAAAACGTAGGTCTGCGCTACCTCTCCCTGTCGGGATGGCTAAATGACCCCCTCACCCGGCCTCCTTCGTCGGCCACCCTCTCCCAAGGGAGAGGGCTGCGTTCCTTTTGGATACCGGCGCAACAAACACTCAGCCGCCGAATTCGTCATACATTCGCCGTTGTGCCTGCTCACCCTGTACCTCCGCCCGGAACCGCTCATCGAGCAAATGCTTGGTTGGCAACTCGCGGCGCAGCAGCGAATAGATGACCGGCACAATCAGGAGGGTGGCGGCAGTGGCCACAATCAGGCCTCCGATGACGGCACGGCCCAACGGAGCGTTTTGTTCTCCTGCCTCTCCCAGCGCCAGCGCCATGGGAACCATGCCCATGATCATCGCCAACGCAGTCATCAGCACAGGGCGGAGCCGGGTCTTCCCTGCCTCGATTGCCGCCTCAACCGGCGAAAGTCCTCGCTCGATCCGGACGTCATTCGCAAAGCTCACGAGCAGAATTGAGTTTGATGTGGCGATACCCACCGCCATAATTGAGCCCATCAACGATTCCACGTTGATGGTGGTATGCGTGAGCGCGAGCATCCAGATGATTCCCACGAGCGCCCCGGGCACGGCCATCATGATGATGAACGGGTCGAGCCAAGACTGGAACAAAACGACCATCAGGAAGTAAACGAGTAGAATGGCCAAAAGCAATCCAAGGGCAAGAGTATGAAAGGACCGGTCCATGGTTGAATACTGGCCACGCAGCGTCACCAGAACGCCGGGGGGCAGCTTGCCCAGCGCCCGGACCTTCCGCAAGATGTCGCTTGAGACGCCGCCGAGGTCGCGGCCCGCCACGCTCGCTTCAACATCGATCACACGCTGAACGGTGTAATGGCTGATTTCCTCCGGGATGCTTTCGGGATAGACACGAGCGACGCTCGAGAGGGTCTGGGTAGGCCATTCCGGAAGCTGTCCCATCTGCGGCGGAGCAATGGCTTGTCCCAAGCCGCTGCTTGCGAATCCCGAGGTCAGCGGCGTTGAGAGCAGGGTTGGGGTCGAATGGATGAGCTGAAAAGGAACTTGAACCGCAACGATATAATTAACGCCATTCGCGGGATTTAAGTAGTAGGACGGCGAAACCAGCGAACTCGAGGCCAGGGAAACCAGCATGTTCTGCGCGACCTGGTTTTGGCTGAGCCCCAGTTGCGCTGCCTGCTGCCGGTCCACCGCGACCATGAGCGAGGGATAATCCAAAACCTGCTTGATGTGCACATCCACCGCGCCCGGAACCTGTTGCATCCCGGTGAACAGCTTGCGAGCATATAGGACCGCTTGATTGTAATCGGGTCCGGTGATTTGAAGGTCGATCGGGGCGGAGAGGCCAAAGTTGAGAACCTGATTCACAATATCGGCCGGCTCGAAATAGAAGCTGCAACCTGGAAATTCCTGTGGTAACAGCCGGCGAAGCTTGTTTTGATACTCCGGCGTGGGATGATGGTGCTGCTGGAGTGAGACGAGGATATCTGCGTCCATCTCCCCAATATTGTCGGTTTGCACAAAAGCGAGGTTATAGTACGTTGGCACCCCGATCATATCGCTGACCTGGTTGATCTCACTCTTGGGAATAATCTGCCGGATGCGGTCCTCGACCTGAAGGACCAGATGTTCCGTATCCTCAATGCGAGTTCCCGCCGGCGCCCGGAAGTGAAGCCTCATCAAACCCACATCCGCGGAGGGAAACAAATCCATACCCACGGCGGGAGCGAGCACTAAGCCGGAGACCACAAGGAGCGCGCCGCCGGCAAGGAGCGCAAACGCACGGTGGTCCAGTACCGTCGCCAGAAGGCTTCCGTAGGCGTTTTGAAAATGGGCGAAGCCCCGATCACGCCAGCGGTTGAGAGCGGCTCCGGCACGATGGAGAGCTCCCGCCGGCGGGCCATGCTCTCCCTCCGGACTCCCCTCAATATGCCTCTCGCCCGCCATCAGCATGCGCGACATGGTGGTCACCAGAGTGCGCGAGAGCAAGTAGGATGTGATCATCGAAGCGACGACGGCGAGGGCCAGCGGCGTGAAAAGAAATTTCGCAGGACCGGTGAGCAGCGTGACCGGAAAAAAGACAATGCAGATGGCGAGCGTGGCCACAATCGCCGGCGTCGCCACCTGCGAGGCGCTGTCCAGGATCGCTACCGTCAGCGGCTTTCCCAAAGCCCGGTTGCGATGGATATTCTCCACCTCGACGGTAGCGTCATCGACGAGCATCCCGATTGCCAGCGCCAGCCCGCCCAGGGTCATCAGGTTCAGGGAGTTACCCGTGATGTTCAGCACGATGACCCCGGTGAGTATGGAGAGCGGAATCGAAGTGCTTACAATCACCATGCTTCGCCAGCTTCCCAGGAAGAACAAAATCATCAACGAGATCAGTACTGAGGTGATGACGGCCTCGCGGATGACGCCCTTAATGGCTCCCCGCACAAAGACTGACTGATCGAAATCAAGCCGGATCTGCAATCCCTTGGGCGCGACCGCTACGATGGAAGGAATCGCAGCCCGGACCGCGTCGACCACGCGGACGGTTGACGCGCCGGCATGCCGGAGAATCGAAAGGTAGGCGGCCCTTTTACCTCCCACGTGAACCATGTTTTCCTGTACCGCGTAGCTGTCCTCGACGTGCCCCACATCGCCCAGCAGGACCTCGGCGCTGTCAACCACTTTCACCGGCAACTGATTGAACCGTGAAACCAGATTCGGACTGCCATTCAGCAGCACGTTGTAATCGAGATGCCCCATGCGCGCGAGCCCTGCCGGCACAATCACGTTCGCCTGCAGCAGCGCATTGACGATATCTTCTGGCGAAAGCCCCTTCGCCGACATCGCCTGCGGGTCTAGGTACACCATGATTTGCCGCTGCTTGCCTCCAAACGGCGCCGGAGTGGAAAGGCCAGGAATCGTAAAGAGCTTGACGCGGATGAAATTCAGCGCGTAATCGTAAATCTGCTGTTCGTTGAGCGTGCCCGAAAGGGTCATCTGCACCACAGGAACGTCGGAGGCGTTGAACTGGATCACATTAGGAGGCGGAGTGCCGGGAGGCACGATACGGAGAATGGTCTCGGAGACTGAGGAAATCTGCGCAATCGCCGCGCCAATGTCCGAGCCGGGCTGGAAGTAGATCTTCATCAGCCCGACTCCCGGAATCGAATCCGACTCGATGCGCTCGATTCCGTTCACGGTGGTGGAGTATGCTCGCTCCGCGATAATCACGATACGGCGCTCCATATCCAGAGGCGAAAGCCCGGGATAATCCCATACCACCATGACGACCGGAATATTGATGGCCGGGAAAATATCCACGAGCATGCTTGTCGCCGAGAGTGCGCCCATGAGCACAATCATCAGCGCGACCACAGCTATCGTATAAGGACGCCGTAAGGCGATACGAACCAGCCACATGAATCAGACCCTTGCCTCGTACTTTATAACCGATGAGTCCGGCCGGGCGGCAGTTTCATCCGGCCCAGGGCCCGAACACAAGGAATCCAGATTAAACAAATCGCCGCGGGATTACCAACCCTCGCTCCCAATCCTCTCTGCTTGCCGACGGGTGGCGGGTGGCGCAGCGCGGCCTCACGATCGCAAGCAAAGTCATAGATAGTCTGCCCTCTCCCTCGGGAGAGGGTGGTCCGCGGCCGGCGCTGTCTCCAGCCGGCGCGGGCCGGGTGAGGGGTCACGGGCGAGGTTTTCAAGACAGCCCCTGACCCCAGCCGCAGCGGCTAAAGCCGCCATTCTGGTGGCGTTCGGTCGGCACGACTGAAGTCGTGCCCTGATACACAGCCGTCTCTTACGGCGGCGGGTGATGTCTGCGAAATATCCCATCGCAGACATGACAGACGGCGCCATGTCTGCGCCACCCTCTATCAGGGAATGGACCGGACTTCAAAAGCAGAACAGTCTCTTCTTTATGAATTGCTCGTGGACTGTTTATGACTCGTTTACGTTCTGCGGCTTATGTTGTTAGTGGAATGGCTTCGCTCCGCCTTCCGGACGTTGTGCGCATATCGCTTATCGTGCCCATAAGTGATATTTGGCCAACGTTCCTTTATGCAGAGAACAAAAACTATTTGTTGGACCGGAGTTGCCACATCCCGTAATGTCGAATTGCGGGGTGAAAGGCTTGGATCCCGTGCAAGATTGTGATGGAACTTAACCGGTAATCCCTCCGTTTCGGGCGCAACTGTCGCGGCGGGTTTACCCTGCCAGCGGAATGGCGGCATTAAGCCGCCTCTACGCGCCCGAAACTGAGACATTACCTGGAAAGGATGAATTGACCGGCCACATGACTAAACCTATTCGAGTGCTTGGTGTTCTTATCTTGGTAGTGAGCATCGAGGGATTGCTTTGCACGGCGCTGAGGGGCCAGTCCAGCAGCGACAATAATACTACTGCGGCCAGCCAGAACACATCACAAACGGGGACTGCGAGTCCGGCGACGGCTGCTCCGGCGGCGCAAGCGGCTTCGAGCACCCCTGCCCCACAACCCCTGCCTACGCCCGCCATGACGGGCCCGCTCTCAACCGCTGTGCCTACAACCTTTGATGCTGGCCCGCTGGGAAAATTGGAGGTTACCGGCATTCTCAGTGGCATGGCCGATTGGCAGGATGATCCTGCGCTGGGCGACGAACCCACTCATCTCGATATCAGCAATGGGCAGATCTTCCTTCAGAAAACCACCGGGGTCGTGCAGTTTTACTTGCAAGCGGGCGCTTACAATATTCCTGCCTTGGGGACGCCGTACCTTTCTACGAGCAGGACGCTGAGCGACTTTTACGGTCCGCTGCCAGTGGGCTTTCTGAAAATTCAGGCAACCAAAAATTTCTCAATCATGATTGGCCAATTGCCCACGCTGATCGGCGCCGAATACACCTTCACGTTTGAGAATATGAATATCGAGCGCGGTCTGCTGTGGAACCAGGAGAACGCCGTCAATCGCGGGGTGCAACTCAATGATACCTTCGGCCATCTCACCGCGTCCCTGAGTTGGAATGACGGCTTCTATTCCAACCGCTACACGTGGATTTCCGGCACACTGAGTTATAGCAAGGGAGCCAACACGCTGGCCGTCGTTGCCGGAGGAAACGCCGGGCACACTGTATTCAGGACTCTGGCGACGCCCGTTCAAAACAACGGTTCCATCTATAACCTGATCTACACGTATACCAAGGGCCCCTGGATCATTCAGCCTTACTTTCAATACACCGATGTGCCAACCGACGCGGCTATTGGCGTCGTGCGTGGGGCCTCAACCAGCGGAGGAGCCCTCCTGCTGGATTACAATTTCAAACATGGCATATCGTTGGCGGGCCGGGGCGAATACATTTCGAGCACTGGCAATGCTAGCGATGGCGCCGTCAACCTGATCTTTGGTCCGGGTAGCGGCGGCTGGTCGCTGACGCTTACTCCTACTTACCAGAATAAGGGCTTCTTCGCCCGAGCCGATCTCTCCTTTGCTCAAGCTGTCAGCTACACCCCCGGAGACGCTTTTGGCCCGCAGGGAATCAATCGTGCCCAAGCCCGCGCCATGATTGAAGCCGGCTTCATGTTCTAAGCCGGACTAAAATAATCCGCATAATTACTCAGGCCGCTGCTCTTCCCCAAGATTGACGGGAAATCGAGGGAGGCTGATAATCGTAAAAGATGGCGTTGGAGTTCGCCGATAACCGCCCGCAGCTGGGAAGATAACTCCTGCGAAGTGATTCGGTGGGCAAGGACCTGTGTACGCTCTAGTCTCGAAGAGGTAATGCCCCAGTTTCGCGTGCGTAGAGGCGGCTTTATGCCGCCATTCCTGTGGCGGGGCAAACCCGCCGCTACAATCGCGCCCGAAACTGAGGGATTCTTCCGAGAGTTCCCTCCTGAATCCTTCGCGCCCAGTCGTTCCGATTGCCGGAAAAGAGGCGGCCAGCGATGGAAGAAACGCTGAATTCCAACCACAAGCGGCACCTACTCGCCAGCGCCCAATACGTCGATAGTCTCCTTTCCGAGATCGAAGCCATCCTCACCTCAGCACAGTCGAAATCCCCGTTTCCCAAATACCGGCTCGATGTCACGCCGGCGGAGGCGAAACTGGTTCAGGATTACCTCATGCGCATTCGCGCTCAGATGGTGCACGTACTGCAGAGCCAGGGAATTTCGCCGCCGGACCCCTTCATGGGAGCGCGTCATTCCATCCGCGTGACGCTGGAATTTGCGGACATCGCATTTGACGAATGCCGTCCCGAGACGATGCGCGGCTACGGCGAGATTCCGGAATCGCTCGTACCGGAATTGAACGGGCTTGTGGACGAGATGAGAAGCGTCGTGCGCAAGCTCAACACGTATTTGGCGCAAAATGCTGACCGCGACTTGCAAAGCCGCCTCGAACGGCTGGCGGGAACGGCGGGCGGAGTCGAGCTGCTGAGGACGATCGAGCGGATTATTAGCGAGCGGGGCTTGGTCGAGTTCCGTCCGGCATTGTCAGTTGTTCTTGACAAGCTTGAGTCGCCCAGCGTTCAGATCGCCGTTTTCGGCCGCGTGAGTTCAGGAAAATCCTCTCTGCTTAATCACATACTGGAGACTGATATTTTGCCGGTGGGGGTGACTCCGATCACGGCAGTGCCCACGCGGCTGGTTTATGCTCCTACGCCGAAGTTAACGGTGGCTTACGCAGACAAAAAGCCGGAGTCCACCTTGATTGCCCGGCTGTCAGAGTTCGTCAGCGAACAATACAACCCCAGCAACCAAAAACACGTGACGCGGATTGTTGTCGAGCTGCCGTCTTCCCGATTGCAGGAGGGCGTGGTGCTGGTGGATACACCGGGACTCGGCTCGCTGGCCACGTCAGGTGCGGCCGAAACGCTTGCCTATCTGCCTCAATGTGACCTCGGTGTTGTGCTGGTGGACGCGAGCTCGACGCTCACCCCAGAAGATCTGGCGACGATCCGAAGCCTCTATGATGCGGCGATTCCCGCGTCGGTACTCCTCAGCAAAGCGGACTTGCTGCAGCCAGAGGACAGGGAACGTTTGGCGAACTATGCGTCAAGCCACATCAAATCGCAGCTCGGAATTGAACTTGCCGTCTGGCCGGTGAGCACGAAGGCAGATCAGGCCGCGCTTCTCGATGAGTGGTTCAGGCGCGAAATTCAGCCGCTGTTCAAACGCCATCAAGAACTCGCCGAACAGTCGATTCGCCGCAAGACCGCGGCATTGCGAGACGGAGTCGAAGCGGCGTTAAGAGTGCGCTTGGAGACCTCGAGCAAGGCTCCAAGAAAGGATTTGCAATCGTTGCGGGAGGCGGAGACGCAGCTTCGGCGAGCGTCAGGTGAATTTGACCAAGTCAAGGAATTCTGTTTCAAGGCATGCTACGAGGCAGGGGAACGGGCAGAAATCGCTTTGGAGCGCGCGGCAGCGGAGATTGTCCGCGCCTGGAGCCGTCGAGAGGCTCCCGGCGGCGAAACCGGGTTAGTGATTGGGAGGCTCGCGGGGACGGCCTCCGAGGCGGCGAATGAAGTCTTTGCCCGGCTGCAAGAACTCGCCCGGAACCTGGCTCAGGCCCTTACTGCCGCCGCGCGAGCAGTTGCTGCCGAAGACGCGCCAGAGCCGGGAGAGTTTCTGTCGCTGGTAAAAGAGATGCCGCAGCCGGATCTAGGCACAGTTGAGATCGAAATCCGGCGGGACTTTCTGAGCGTTTTGGGAAAGAGAATAACGGAAGCACGAGTGCGACGGAAATTGCAGCAGCAAATTGGCCAGCGGGCCCGCGAAGCTTATCACTCCTATGGGAGAATGCTTGAGGCTTGGTCAAGAAAAACATTATCTGAGCTTCACCGGCATTTTGACGCCTACGGAGACCGCTATCGCGCCCAATTGGAGCGCCAATTGGAGCAGTCGACCCGGGGCGGAAGCGCGAGCGCCGAAGACGCCGACGCGCTGCGCCAGGAGCTGGCGCTCCTCTCTAGCTCTCAAAACCGGGAGCCGACGCCCGTGGGCAGCGCAGCCAGCTAGCCCGCCGTAAGCAAGTGTAGAAATCGAAACGCCTGATCTGGGATCGTAGCGCGTCAATCAATGTACCGTGTCGCATAATCGTTATGTGATGACGCGGCACAGGTCTATGCGGCAGCAGCGATTCGCTGGATAATATTGCCATGGCCAAACGCTCATCAGAAACTTCCGAACAGAAAATGGCTGGCGATGTGCCAGGAGGACTGCTCCTGGGAGGGCAAAAGGTTATGGCTTTCATCGCCACGCGCGACGCGGCTCGCGCCAAAGCCTTCTACCGTGACACCCTGGGTCTCCGCCTTGCGAGCGAAGACGATTTTGCGCTCGTATTTGACGCCGCGGGAACCATGCTGCGAGTTACAAGGGTTCAAGATGTTGCAGCAGCAAGTTACACAGTCTTGGGGTGGCAAGTCACAGACATCGCTACGACGGCCAAAGGCCTCCAGGAGGCTAATATCCAACTGCAACGTTATCCGGGAATGCAGCAGGACGAGCTCGGCATCTGGACTTCGCCTAGCGGCGCGAGAGTGGCGTGGTTCAAAGACCCGGACGGGAACACCTTGAGCGTGACTCAATTTTGAGCGCGAGACGTCCAGTGCTGTCACGGCGTCGTCCCGGGCTGTGTGGTCTTCGCCAAATTCCGCTTCGATCAAACTAGAGACCGCGACATCGAAGGCGGCGCCGCGCGGGCCGTTGGGAAGCCTGCGCTCTGTTCAAGTCGGCAGCCATTTATGACGGCCTTACCTTAGGAGTCATAAATATGGCTCATACACCAGCTCTCCATCTCGCTTTTCGGTAGCCGTTGGCCCTATGCAGCAAATGCCGAGCGTACTGCCTGCTGCATTTTGGATAGTCCGGTCCGGGCGGTTTCGAGGGGATTTCCCCTCCAATATGCGGGGTTAAACAATTCAAGCGATAGCACGGTCGATGGATTAATGCGGTGCAGATCCCGCAGAATCTGTTTCATGGGCGCCACACCGTCGCCCGGATAGACTCGGTCACGGTCGGTAATCGTCTCCCGCGGCGGGGACGCGGGATAGTCGTTCATGTGAACAACCTGGACCGCCTGACTGCTGAGCAATCGCAGACCGAGGAAGCCGGATTGCCCTTTGTAAAGGTGAAACACATCCGCTAGCACACACGCCTTCGGGTGATCGACCTCGACGGCGACAAACGCCGCCTGGGCCAGTTGCCGCACATTCGCCGAGTTTCCCCAAAACTCCAATTCCGGGACCACCCCCATCTGGTCGCCAAGTTCGAGAAGTGCGCGATATCGGTGGGCGATTTCCAGCAAGCCAATCTCAGCTCCATTGTTGGCCCCTGCCGGGGGCGCTGCGATGTGTTTGCCACCGATCCGGGCCACCGCATCCATATCCCGCTTGGCCTGCTCCATGCCGATGGCCCGCTGGCGCGGATCGTCCACAATCCATTGAGGGAAGGCAATCGCGCTTTCGACAGTCAGCCCGAGATCCGCAATGCGTCTGCGCAAATCCGGCAACGACCCCGCGTGGTCCGCGTAGGCATGCAGCCCGCTGACCCATGGCTCGATGGCGTGGTACCCGGCCTGGGCGGCCACCTCGACCATTTCCACCAGGCCGGATTTGTATCCCTGTAGCGTGGCAAAATTCAGGCAATACCGGAAGCCGGGGGAGCTTTCTGGAGAGGCAGCGCTGGCGACATCCAGCATCGATCCGCATACACCCGCTCCAGCAAGGGTTCCCCCGGCCGCTAAGAAATCCCGCCGCGACGGTTTTGTTTGCATGAATCCAGCTTCTCATGGACCACTGCTTCTGATCCAGCGGAATTAGAGCTTGCACCGCGAGCTTTCGCACCTGGACATGCGGCCGGCACTCCGCTCTAGACGGCACCTCCCATTAGTGAATCGCTGAAGCTGGGCCGTCCGGTTTCCACGTGCCCCGCAAATCTCGCTTCGGCATCGTGGCCCGCAGCCCTCACGGTGAAGTCGTACCAGTGATGGCTCTGGTCCAGGTGCAGCATGACCGCCTCGGCATGCCCTGGTGCAATCGTGCGCGTGACAGAACCGGTTTTGTACGAGTTCTCCTCAATAGTCGTCTTGAGCACGTCACTGCCGGCATTGCGCAGGTGAACGCGCAGGTTGCCGGTGATTTTGCCGGCGCGTGCCTCGTATTCCAGATGAATCTGCAACGGATGCTTTGCCTGGCTGCCACGGAAGGAGCGGTAGAAGCCGTTCGGCCCATGCACATCGACGGCATATTTGGCATCTTCAAAGAGCGCGAGCGGCCACTGCTGCGTCAGCGTGTCTCCGGGACGAACCGCATAGGTTGCGACGCGCATGCCATCGACCTCGCCTTCGGCGTCCGGCTTCAAATGGCGCAGATATACGTTGAAGGGCGCACCCGTGGCATGCTTGCCATGCACCTTGTCCCCGGCGGTCATGCGCAACTCAAGGGCTTTTCCATCCGGCGTCAGCCCGGTCTCCGCATACAGCTCATACGGCAGCGCGCACGCGCGGCGTATGCCGGCCTCCTGGTGCGGCGCCAGGGAAGAATCGGCGCGCGATTGGTTGATCTCCGCGATCTCCTCCGGGCCGAGCGGCTTGTAGTTGGAGGGGATCTCCTTGTAACGCGACTTCTGAATGCTGATAACGAACTGGTCGCGATTCAAAAAATCCAGATCCGCTTCCTTGGGATCGTAAGGACGGAAGACCGAAGTCAGATCGCCGGAGATCGCGCGCCGCCAGTCGCTTATGTTCTCTTCCCGCACCGCCTTGCCAAACTTCTGCTGCACATACTGCTCCAGGAACATCAGCGTTGAGGTGTGATCGAAGAGCTGCGAGTTTACCCAGCCGCCGCGAGTCCACGGAGAGGCAATGATCATCGGCACGCGGAAGCCCATCCCGATCGGGCCGGTGCGCGCTTCTTTTTCTGGAACTCCCTGCACCAGCTCATCCTCTCTATAACTGTATTCGATGCCAGTGTTGATGCCCGCCGAAGCTCCGCCTGTCCATGGACGCTTGGGATCGGCCGCGACAAACGACGGCGCGTGATCGAAATAGCCGTCATTTTCATCGTACGTGAGAATGAAGATCGTCTTCTTCCACATCTCCGGTTTTTTCGTGAGGATGTCCATCACTTCGGAGACATACCACGCGCCATACCACGGCGAAACCGGATGGTCTGAGAAGTTCTCCGGCGCGGTCAGCCACGAGATCGTCGGCAGATTGCCCTCTTCCACGTCGTTGCGGAATTGGTAAAAGATGTCGCCCTTCGGCGCCTTCATCGCCAGTTGCTCCCCATTGTCCGTAAAGGGCAGCGATTCCAGCGTGTGATAGTTCGGGTCGCCCACATTGGTCACGAAAGCCGCGTGATGCAAGGCTTTCTGCTGTGGCGTGAGCTGCCGGTAGCGCGCTTCGCCACTGCTCGCGAGCGCGGCTTTGCACTCGGCGATGCGCTTTTGCGCGTAGGCCATACGCGACCGCAGATCCGAGGCCCTGTCCGGATCGTTGCCCTCCGAAATCTCATTCTCGATCCTGGCTATCTCCTGGGTGTAACGCGCGATCTGCAGATGCTGTTCTTTCACATACCCGGGATATGCCTCAATGTTGTAGGCCGCGAAGAACTCCAGCACATTGCAACCAAAGTTGCCGAGCCATATGTCTTCTTCGTCGGGCAGACCCGAATTCGTCATGTCGTTTTGGTAGAACTTCCACGCGATACCGGCTTCCTGCAGTCGCTCGGGATAGGTCTTCCAGACCGTGCCGCCTCGCAGATACTCATCGTTGCGCATGAAGACTTTCGAGCCAGTGCTCTGCTTGTCGCGTACCGTTCCGGTCCAGAACGAACTGCGGTTCGGCGTGGTGCTCGTCATGATGCCGCAGTAATTCTGATCGCAGACGGTGAAGGCATCGGCCAGAGCGTAATAAAACGGCAGGTCTTCGCGCGTGTAATGCCCCATCGTGATGGGCACGCGCGCGTAGTCGTGATGCTGGGAGCGCTTGGCGTCCAGCCAGTCGTTGTGCCGGCCCTCGTTCCATGCATCCACCTGGCTGTCGCGCGAATGCGGAATCGAGCCCATCCACGTGATGCGCGTGTCGCGAATGTCGAGCCGCCACGGAGCATAGGATTGCCCTGCCTTGTCCGTCTGCACGAAGACCGTGTTGCCGTTGGGCAGCCGCAAAGCCCGCGGATCGTTGAAGCCGCGCACACCGCGCAACATGCCAAAAACATGATCGAAGGAGCGGTTCTCCTGCATGAGAATGACGATGTGCTCGGCATCCAGCCAGGTTGAGCCCGGCTCCGGAGCAATGGCATAGGCGCGTTGAATGGAATCGGGAATAAATCCGGAGGCTCCCGCGGCTCCGGACAACATGGCGACAAGCTTCAGAAAATCACGGCGCGTCTGCTGCATAGTCTGTCCTTTTCGGAGAAATATTATGTTCCGATGCAGAGGTCAGCGCAATAGCTCTCCGTTCTGGCCCAGCAGTTCTGCAAACCTGCCTCCCAGCGCGTCATAGGCGCTGAATTGGCTGCGATGCCGTTCCAGCTCACCGACACCTGACGACAGCCGCTCCGCCCCAGCGAAGGACATGCCAACACTACCAGCATTCAGCACACCCAATCGTCCGGTCAAACTGCATGTGAGTACAGCCACAAACCACGGCGTCTTGACAGTAGTCGTTACAACGACTATAGTTGAGGCATGGCGGAATCAGCCAAGGTCCGGCGGGTGGGCAGCCCCGAAGAGGGAGCGTTTTTGGATTTACTCCGCACGGCCGATATGCTTACACGCGGGGCGTTCGGAGTCCTCAAGGGCGAGAATCTCTCGCTTACTCAGTACAACGTCTTGCGCATCCTTCGAGGCGCATCTCAAGGGCTCCCCTGCGGAGAGATTGCCGGCCGCATGATTACCCGCGATCCCGACGTGACCCGGCTCCTCGACCGCATGGAAAAGCGCGGCCTGATTTCCCGCGCCCGCGAAAGCCGAGACCGGCGCATGGTATTGGCTCGTATCACCCCTGAGGGCCTCAGCCTCGTGGATCGGCTGGATGAGCCGGTTCAGAAGATCCACCGCAAACAGTTGGGCCACCTGGGGAGGGAACGGCTCCGGGCCCTCGCGGAGCTTTTGGCTGCCGCCCGGGCAAAGGTGGAATGAATTTTTTGCTGAATTATAGGATTCTCCTTCCTGTGTTGCCCTGACCGCGTTCACCCGAATACGTTGTTGCGAGGCAGCACATTGCATTCAACGAAGTTCTCCATCATTCGCTGCCGCCGGTCAAAGCAGATTCACGCCGGTCTTGGCCCGGTACAAATCGGCGAGCTGTTTCAAAGCCCCTCGGTCGACAATTGCGGGCCTAGCTAGGCCATATGGCTGATAATTTCCAGCAGCATCCTGGCCTACGTACTTAAGGTCAAATTTGCTTTCTGATTCGCCGACTGCAATCGACTCCCACAGCATCGGAAGGTATGCGGCTTCGCCGCGGTCCAGCTTGACGAGAAGGCCCACAACGTGCTGGACCGCGAACTGCAAGGGATCGTCCCGTCTTGGAAAGCTGTAGTTGATGCGAAGGAGTCCTGAACACTGCGCGCATGGCCGCGACAGGAGGCTTTGATCCCAGTCATCCTCGCAGAGATGAAAGAAAAACCTCACAATCGGCAGGCCGCCTGTTGCGTCACTGAATGACCTTACGCGGTGTCGGTCGGTTCCATCACACTCCCACCAGTATCCGGGCATCTGATCTCCTTCACCTCAAGCAGATAGCGAGGAGGTGCGCGCCCTTTAGCGCTCCTCCTCGGTTCTTCAAACGGAAACGCCAATCACCACCAAGGCACGCCCACATGAACCCGCAGGAAATTGGGGAACGGCCGCAAAGGAGCGCAGAATACGCGCACCTTTGCACTACCCCGCTGTCTCCTGCTTTCCCTAACTGCGTTCACCTGAATGTGTTATTGCGAGGCCAGCACATTGCGCTCAGGTGGCCACAACAAGACCGCCTGCGGCACGAATGACCTCCCCGGTGATCCAGGCTGATTCGTCCGACGCTAGGAACACCGCCAGCGGGGCGATATCCGTGACGCGACCGAGTCGGCCGAGCGGCGTCTTCTCAGCCAGAATGGCGCCGGCACCACCCTCAAAGGTCCCCGCAGCTATGTTTCCTTCGGTTTCTGTATGACCGGGAGCGATGGCGTTGACGCGGATCTTGCGGCGCGCCAGTTCTAGCGCCAGTCCCTTGGTCAGCGTTTCGATGGCGCCTTTAGTAGAAGCGTATAGCAGGGCTCCAGCCACGGGATGCGAGCCGACTATGGAGCTGAGATTAATGATGCTCCCACCATCGGCGCCAAACCGCTTTATCGCCTCCTGCACGGTGAGAATCGCCCCGAGAACGTTGATGTTGTAGTGGAAGTGAAAGCTCTCTTCGGTAATCTCCGCGAAGGCGCCGAAGCGGAATGCCCCGGCGTTGTTGACCAAAACGTCCAGTCTTCCGAACACGGAATCCACTTCCTTGAATAGCCGTGTGACGTCTGCCGATTTGGACACATCAGCCCCGACCGCGATAGCGCGGCCATCCCTGCCGATAATGTCTTTGACCACTCGCTCTGCAGCATCTTTGCTGCCCGCATAATTCACGACCACTGCAGCACCCGCGTCGGCCATCGCTTTTGCGATCCCGGCACCCATACCTTTGGAAGCTCCCGTGACTACCGCCACCTTATTAGACAGTCTCCTCATATGCACCATCGTTGTTGATCCGAGTTCGCGTTTCCCCGAACGTCCATCGCTGTGAATTGCGTCTCGCGCATGTGGATATCTCGATCTATGCTCCCATGCTAGAGAGCGTTTTGAAACAGCACCTCAACGTTCAATTTTGCATCCCCGAGCGAATCGTCGGCAACCCTTCCACACCGGAATGGTTTGAGACAAAACTCCAGCGTTTTTCCGTACTTCCTGGTATGATCGGTAGCGATGTCCGAAGGAAAAGGGGCCGAGCGAATATGGACACAGGCTGGCTCAGTTCGGCGTATGCAGCGGCATAGCATGCCATCATGAGACTTTCGGTCTATAAGTCAATTAAGAAACGCGGATTCTCCGCGCACAGCGAAAC
>JASHOS010000264.1 GCA_030040995.1 Terriglobia bacterium
GAGATCAGGCGCGTGGATTCCGTGGACGGGTTGTTGACGGGCAGCGAAGCCGTCACATGCATCTCCCGCGACATCTGTGCCACGCGGCGCGCGTCCCCGATGGTGTGCGTCATAGGCTTTTGACACAGAACATGCTTCTGTTTGCGCATGGCGGCCATCGAGATCGCCGCGTGCCAGTGATCGGGCGTGGCCACGTAGACCGCGTCGAGGTCCGATTCCTTGTCGAGCAGCTCGCGGAAATCCACGTAGGCGTTGCATCCCTTGTAGGAACCTGAGGCGGAACCGCTGCGCGCGCCGTAGTACGCCTCCACTACGCGCTTGGCCGGGTCCCGTCCGCCCATGCCGAGGCTGGTGGAGAAGTCGTGGGTAAGCTGGACGCGGCCTGGCGAGGCCAGATCTTCACCCCAATGCTCGTAACCGGGACCGAGCAGCTGCCGCGCCTGCCGCAACAGCGCGTTGTCGTCGTATTCTGCGTAGTCCCGCGATCCCTTATTGCAGTCGCATACCGCGACGATCTGGACGTCCGGATGAGCCAGCAGCTCCATGGTCACTGCCTGCCCCTGCCGGCCCATGCCGATCGAGGCCACGTTCACACGATCGCTCGGCGGCGTATAACCCTTGCCTCCGAGCACGCGGCGCGGCACGATCATGAGACCCGCGGTGGACGCAGCCGCTCCCACAAACTCGCGACGCGTCACGAGACCGGCTCTCTTCTCAACCATAATGACCTCCCTGGGGCCTCTTGCCCTGGCGGGCTGATTTCGTCACAGGCCCGATAGTATCGCATTTCAGTGTGATTTGTTTGGTTTCGGCGCGATCGGCAGGAAACAGCAGCGGCCCCAGGATCCAATGCCTTGGTGGCCTGGACTGAAGAAGGCGAAGCAGTTAACACAATAGAGTAAGCGTGAGGGCCACAGGAAGGCGAAATCAACTACTTCTGGAGGTTGAGGGCTTACCGAGCGGCTTATGGCCGAACACGACCGGATAATTTTCTCCCTCGCTTTGCCGGCTGAGCGTGTCCCACATTTTCTGCTGGACACCGGGGTGTATCAGGGCACGGCTTCAGCCGTGCCGACCGAAAGCCAACAGAATGCCGGTTTAGCCGCTGCGGCTGGCGGTCAGGGGTGAAGCCCCGCCCCAAGACTCAGTTTCCCTCGGCACGGCTAAACAGGTTGCGGAAAAACGGCTTTTCGGAGTCAAAATCGGCCGAAAATGGCGGTCGCTCGAACGGAGAATCAATAACTTACAAATCTTGACGAGCGCCATTTGGGGCTCTCAGGGGAGTTTTTCCGCAGCCTGTAAAGCCGTGCCCTGATACGAGGCCTTCCGCAACCTGCTGCGTAGTAGCGACTTCATGTTCACCCCCGGTGTCCAGCCGAAGATATGGGAGAAGACCAGCTTTGCCGGAGAGGTTACGCGGACAATTGTAATCTCTCACCTCTTGTCAACCAGTCATTCGCCGTTTCACGGTAAATTTCGCGTTCCATTTTGCCCGAATCCGCGTAGAATACTAAACTGCACAAGACGGGACTTTGGAGGGATCGGTCTCCGCCTAAAAATGAAACGAGAAGGGTTTTATGCCTCAAGTAATCCGCAGTCCTAAGGTCTATGACGCCATCGTCGTAGGCTCCGGAGCAGGCGGCGGCATGGCTGCATACGTCCTGACGAAAGCCGGAGCCAAGTGCCTGATGCTTGAAGCCGGAGAATGGTGGGACACGGCCAAACAGTCCACAATGTTCCAATGGCCTTACCAAGCCCCTCACCGTGGCGCTCCGACGCCGGAGAAACCCAATGGTTACTTTGATCCGGGTTACGGGGGATGGCACATTCCCGGTGAGCCTTACACCAACGCCCCCGGCAGCGATTGGACCTGGTGGCGAACGCGGGCCTTGGGTGGCCGCACAAACCACTGGGGGCGGATTTCTCTTCGCATGGGTCCCTACGACTTTAAGCCGTACACGCGCGACGGCAAGGGATTTGACTGGCCCATTACCTATGAGGATCTTGCTCCGTACTACGACAAAACGGAAGAGTTGATTGGAGTATTCGGTTCCGCCGAAGGCCTGGAGAACACGCCGGACGGAAAATTCCTACCTCCCCCGAAGCCCCGCTGCCACGAGTTGGTAATCCAGAAAGCGTGCCGCAAGCTGGGTATTCCCTGTATTCCTGCGCGCCGTTCTGTTCTGACGCGCCCGCTTAACGGCCGGCCCCACTGCCACTACTGCGGCCAGTGCGGCCGAAGTTGCGCAACTTCTTCAAACTTTTCATCCTCCACCGTGCTGGTTCCCCCCGCCATGGCCACTGGGAACCTGGAAGTCCGCTGCAACGCCATGGCGCGGGAAGTCCTTGTGGGCAACGACGGGCTGGCTACGGGTGTTTCTTACATTGACAAAAAAAGCCGCCGCGAAGTGCAGGTGCGGGGCAAGATTGTGGTGCTGGCGGCAAGCAACTGTGAGACGGCGCGTCTCCTGCTGAATTCCAAGGGCCCCACCCACCCGGATGGTGTTGGAAACTCCGGCGGCATGGTCGGCAAATACCTCATGGACACGGTCGGCGCGGATGGCTCTAATGGTTTTTTTCCCGCCATGCAGGCCTTGCCGCCGCATAATGAAGACGGCACGGGTGGCCTGCACATGTATATGCCTTGGTGGAATTATCAGAGGCAACATAGGCACGAGCTGCCGTTCTCTCGCGGGTTCCACATAGAATTTGGCGGTGGTTTCCGCATGCCGGGCGCGGGGGAATTTTCTGGCAGCGAGCGCCTGCTTGGCGGTGGCTACGGAATCGAACTGAAACACAGCGTGAGAAAGCTCTATGGCGCCTTTGTTGGCTTTTCCTGCCGCGGCGAGATGATTCCCAATGACGACAGCTATTGCGAGATCGACAAGGAGGTTGTAGACGAGTGGGGCATCCCCGTCCTTAAATTTCATTTCAAGTGGAGCGAAGACGAAATCCAGATGGCGAAGTATGCCCGCGAGACGTTCCGCGAGATCATCATCACGGCGGGAGGCGAGCCGCTCAGAACATTCGGACCGGAGGACAACTGGGGCATCTCCAAGGGCGGCATGATTATTCATGAAGTGGGCGCGGCTCGCATGGGAGCAGACCGCTCGACTTCGGTGCTGAACTCCAACTGCCAGGCCTGGGACTGCAAGAATCTCTTCATTACGGACGGCGCTCCCTTCGTGAGCAACGCGGATAAGAATCCCACGCTCTCCATCCTGGCTCTAGCGTGGCGTACGTCGGAATACGCGGCCGCTCAGGTAGGGAAGAGAAACATCTAAGAGCAATCAGCTATCAGTTTTCAGCGATCGGCTGGCAGCGGAGATTGGTAGAGAACTAAGAGATCCGCGATGCCCGGCTTCAGTGGTGATTGCTGATCGCTGATTGCTGGTCGCTGAGGGCTAAATATGGACAACAAGGAAAATGAAAAGCGATCAGGCGCACTGAACCGGCGGGATTTGCTCAAGGTGATCACGGCTGCCCCCGCGGCGGCGCTCGTTCCGCTTGCTCCCGCGGTGACGGCTTTGGCCGCGTCAGGTGAAAGGGGCGATCCCTCCGGCCCTTACGAGCCAAAGGTGTTTAATCCGCACGAATGGACGACCATTCATGTGCTCAGCGATCTTATAGTCCCTGCCGATGAGCGGACCGGGAGCGCGACGCAGGCTGGCGTGCCGGCCTTTATCGACGACTGGTTAAACCTGAAAGGAGGGTTGCTAAAGACCGAAGTGCTGGGCGGGCTAACCTGGATAGATATGGAGTGCAACCGGCTCTTTGGCCGCGATTTCGTTGATTGCTCGGATGGGCAGCAAAAACAGATTCTCGACCGGATCGCATATCCGGGAAAGGCCGCTCCTGAAGATTCCAACGCCGTGGCCGCTTTCAACCACATTCGCGATTTGGTGTTGGAAGGATTTTATTCAAGCAAAATGGGTGTGGAAGATTTGCAGTACCAGGGCAACAAGATGCTGGCGGAGTGGGACGGCTGTCCGGAAACTGTGACCTCACGCCTTGGAGTTGATTATTCCGATTGGGAAAACTGGAGAAGTTGAGGCGCACTCATTCGTGCCGCAACGCCACCACGGGATCCATCTCGGCAGCCCGCCGCGCGGGAATGTAGCACGATAGCGACGCTACTCCGGTCAGAATCAGCGAGACGGCGATGAACGTCATAGGGTCGGCGGGCTTCACGTCAAAGAGTAAGCTCGATAGAAATCGAGTCAGCGCTAGCGCCCCGGCGATCTCGATAATTTCTCCAGCAACAGCCAATTTGACCCCTTGCCATATCACAAGCCCGAGCACCTCGCGTCTTTGTGCCCCCAGCGCCATGCGGATACCGATTTCTTGGGTGCGCTCGTTAATCCAGTGGGAAACGGTGCCGTAAATTCCGACGGCGGCGAGCGCAAGCGCGAGCAATGCAAAAATGCCGAGGAGCCGCGAACTGAATTTGCGCTGAGATTCAGGCGCGGACAGGATCTCACTCGCCGCCCCAAACTGATCGATGGCGAGACGCCTGTCGATGGCTTCGACCTGAGCTCTGACGGCAGCGAGCAAACTCTTCGGGTGGCCACTTGCGCGCACCACCAGATAGTCGCGGTAGTCGGCGGCGCCTGGCGCATAGACCATTGGGATCGCCGATTTTTCGAGTCCCTCCTGATGAATATCACCAATCACGCCGACGATGGTGAACCACGGGCTCTGGAAGTTAGGATCGGTCCATTTGAACTTCGTGCCGATAGGATTTTCGGTTGGCCAATAAATATGTGCCGCTCTTTCGTTGATAATGGCGACGCGCGGAGCGTTTTGCATCGTATCGGCATCCGTAAAGACGCGTCCGCGCAAGATAGGGATGTGCATTGCATCGAAAAAGCCGGGTGTGACATTGCCGAGAGTCAGGGACGGGCTTCGGTCCGCCGGGTAGGGGTGTCCCTGGATACTGATTGAGCCGTGATACAGCCAGTCCGGGAACAGTATGTTGGAATAGCTAGCACCTACAGCGCTTACTTCGGGCAAAGACCGAAGATGGTTTATGATCTCTGCAAACTTGAGATTCGCATCACGGTCGTATGTGCCGTTTTCCTGCGGCCAGTACATATGCACAACATCGACTGCGTCCGCGTCAAATCCGGAGTTGACGGAGAGGACGTTCAACAGGCTGCGAATCAGGAGGCCGGCGCCGGCAAGCAAAATGAAAGCGAGGGAGTATTCGGCGACGATAAGGGTTCGGCGGATCGTGCGCGCGCCCGGCGCGGCTGTCTCGGTACTCATTTCTTTCAGCGCGCGATTCACGTTCAGGTGGGATGCACACAATACTGAAACGGCGCCACAAAGAAATGCAGTGAAGACGACAACGGCGATTGTATACAGCAGAACGTGCAGATTGAGCAGGGTGCCGCCGAGCCCCGCTAGCTGCGGATTGAGTTTCCCGACGAACGCTACACTCCAATACGCGATTAAGAAGCCTAGCGCAGCACCCGTGCTCGCTAGCAGAAAAATTTCCGCGGCGAATTGCCTTATGACGCGCTGACGGCTTGCGCCGAGGCAAAAGCGCAGGGCGATCTCCCTTTGACGGCCAGCAGCACGAATGATGTTCAGGTGTCCCTTGGTTGTGTTTGGCCTTAACGTACGTCTTTCAGCCATCTTCATCTGTGCCATTTTCCACTTGACTCCGCCAAGCTAGGCTCGCCTCCGCTAGACTCCACACGACTGGGCAATGATTTTGCCTTGGTTTGGGCACAGAATTGATAAGTGGCTTCCTGTAAGTTATTGCGGGGGCCTGCAACGCTCCGAATTTATTGGTGATCGCATTCCGGGTTGAACTTATACGCGCCGCTTAGAAGGTGCCTTTCAGTCAACAATCTGAAGTTCCGGGCAGTTAATGGCCTGCGGTGGTCTTCAACGCTGCAGCGAAAATCGGTTTTGCCCATTGAGGAACCCGATCCGCGGCACACGATTCGATGATCCTTCCGCGGACCATACGTAGGACCAATTCAGGTTCCGGAGCCACTCCTGCCGCGGGATCAGCCTCTTTGCTGTTGTCGTAAACGAAAAGCTCGGTCAATTGCGGAACGAGATCGATCAGATGAAGGCGACTCTCGGTATAGCGTTGGCGGATTCGTTCCTCAGGAATATCGTGTCCACCTTGTTTGACCCGGGAGCTTACCCTGGCAATGTGGAGGTCAACTCCATCGAGACCCACATACCACATGCGTACCTCGATTCCTTCCGACAGCGCCGTCTGCAACAGCCGAGTGATCGTTTTGCCGCCGAGAGTCGTTTCAAAGGCGTAGTTGCTCTTTTCGCGAATGGCGCGTTCAAGGAGTCCTTTGCCTTCCTGCCAAGCGGCGCTATTGGCTTCGGTTTGGGAAATGCCAGGATTTCTTTCGAGGATTAGGCGTGCAGCATCGTCAGGATTGAAAAAAACGGTGCCGCGAGCAAGCAACATCTCACCGGCGATGCTGCTTTTCCCCGCGCCATTGGTGCCCGCGAGGACGTAGATTGAGCCCGTATTCTCAACCACGCTTCCGTGCGGCCGCTACCGCAACTTTCCCGAATTCCGCGGGCGATGCGCGGAAGGCATCATCCATTGCCTTGCGAGCGACAGGTCCTTGCATGCGGGAGAAAAGAGCATCGAACTCGGCGCTTAAGCTGTCAATCTTTCTTTCCGAGGCCCGCGACAACGCTTCAAATTCCTCGACCGAAATCAGGACCGCCTTGGGAGCATCGTGCTTAGTGATAAGTACAATCTCTCCCTGAATGGCCTTTTCGAGCACCCGGGCAAACTTATTCTTAGCGTCACTCGCTTGGAACGAGATCGGCATACGAGTTTTCCAACCATGGTGCGGCATGGTCTCGACCAGAGCCGCTTCCTGCTGCGAACGCACAGCGAGATCCACAGTCTTGTAAAGGATTTGAGGCGGGATCGGTTTGACCAAAGACTGGAAAACCCCTGACTGTACGGCCTCCAACGAAAGTTGATTGTCGGCGGTATCCAAGAGCAGGACCGACTGAAGGTTCCCGGCTATCTGGCGAAGCCGACGGACCAATTCCAGCCCATCCATCTCGGGCAATACAAAATCGGTGACGACAACATCGAACTCCTGGTCTTCTGCTCGGCGCAGGGCATCCTCGGCACGCGAGGTCTCGGCGACGTGAAACCCCGCTTTGGTAAGCCGAGCACGATAGGAGTGAAGAACGGATGAGTCCTGCTCGACGAGGAGTACGCGAGCTTTACTGGCAGCATTCATCGTCAGTTCCTAAGATATAAGCTATTTTAGCCATTTTGGCCAAATAGCGCAACCCCTATATCCATTGGCGCTTACACCCTTCCCACCTACCCATGTGTCGAAAACAAGCTGTTCTCCCGCGATGCATTCAGTTTTTGCGACGTCGGAATTGAGTTAACGCCTTCCGATGAAACACAAAGAGAAACACAGGCTATTTTGTCGGAGGTTTTCACGTCAGCTACCAGCGGCTAAACTCGTGCTTGCGGTCTAACACCGAAGGCGGTTTCTCTGAAATGAAGGGATCCACTCGATCTGCTTGCTGTGTTGCCCATTCAATCCACGCCTTGTATTTCGTCTGTTTTTCGGCAGACCATGAGCTGCTTTTTTTCGCGTAGGCCGCTATGAACCTGCGCATCCGTTCTGCGCGCTCCCACGCGTCCATCCAATCATCGAATGCCTTGAGCTTTTCTTCCTCTTCCTGAACGTCCTTCTGTAGCTGCGCCCGCTCTCGTGCGCGCTTTTCTTTCTCGGCCTCATCTCGTTTGCGCTTTTCCTCTCGACGCCTCTGAGCAATAGCGGTTCGCATGAGCCCGGCTACGAAATCCGCGATCCGGGATTCGACGCGTTGGACTTTTGCATCGCTCCAACGCTTTCTCTCTTCCCGTTCTCCCCAGGGCGTGTCCGAATGGATGCAGAGGGTTAGCTTGCCTCCAGGTTCGTACGAGACCATTTCATCATAATCCCAGCGATCCGTTGGGTTGGGCACGCGGGGTTTTTGCACCACTACCTTCCGGATTGGCTCTTCAATTCCGAAGAACACACGCTCATTATTGATCACGGCGATTGTTCGACCCGTGTCCGATACCGTTACGCTGTAGCCCTGTCGCTCCAAAACCGCGACCACCTGTGCCATCACCTGCAGTGCACGTTCGAGCGTGCCTTCGCTCACCTTCACTTCCAGTCCCCCGACGTCTCTTGGCAACAGAATGCCATGTTCATCCTTCCTGCTCCGACTCCGTAGCAGGCTGGCAGTGTGTCGAATCAGGGGATGCGTTCGGGCGGTGGGATCGACAGGCTGCGCGTTCAATGCGCCGGAAGAGAACAGTTGGTCTACATCTGAGAGTTCAGGGTCTGCTTGGTCGAAACTGGGCGGCTTCTTCGCTGCAATTGGAGACCGAAAAATCACAGGCACTTTATCCAGCTTGGGGAGCGGTATTTTCCTGACACCTTCATGTCCGTGAGCAAGCTTCGCCCAATGCCCCCGACCCGGCACTGGCACACAAAGTTTCCGACAGGTCTTGCCAAGTGCGACAGAGGAAACGCCATATTCCTCGGCCACCTTAAGCATTGGCTTCTCCCAGACTTTTTCATAGAGTTCCTCTCGGTCGTATTGCTCCATGGTGCTTCCTCCAGAATGCGATCTTTTGGCGTGTTAAAGGCTAAGCGGATTATTTGCCGGCCTGAGCTTTATCTTCTTTTGCAAATCAATTCCGAGCCGTAGGAGGCCACCTGCGACCGCTTTCAGATGTTCTTTCATTCGAGGTGTGCCCAGCAGTTTGTGAACTAGTTCGGCAGGACAGGCGTGATGTTTCCGAAAGATCTGGAGCAGCTCAATTGTCACGCTCGGCTCACACTCAAGGAGCGTGCGGCGCAGAGAGCTCACATGGCCCGCATCGTCAGGGGTCCAGATCGCGCCATGCGCAACCAACATACCTAGGCACTCGAAGGCGTTTGAAACATCGTATCTCGATTTTAGACCTCCGCTGCCGTACGGCCTGAAACGGCTAAAGTTTAAATTCCACAACGCGCTATCCAGCGCCGATGACCCGCCATTCGGTTTGTCATTGGCGTTGACGCCGAATGAAAGCAAGTACTCCAGAATTGTCTTGCGGCCCCACATAGCCGCTTCGCGGAGGAGCAGGGCAAGGTTGTCGCGTGTAGGATCGGGTTTCAGCTTTTTCAGTACTTCGGCGTTTTCTGAGCGGCAGGCCTCCTCCAGGCCGGATGTGTAGCACTCTGAATCTTCTGTATAGTCCTTCTCCAGACTTGGCCCACGCGACCGCGGGTCGCCTCCTGCCCATATGAGCAAACTGACCCACTTCAGGTCCCCTTCAGCACAGAAGTGGCGCAAGGCGCAATCGAGTTGCTCCTGGAGTTGTGGCGCGAGTTCTGGGTAAGACTCTTTGCATTCGAGAAAGGGCCGAAGTGCAGTCCGGATTCTGGCACCAAATGCCACGGCAAACGGCCGCCCTCGAATAGGGTTGGCACCACGGTCGAGAAAGAACCGGATCATTTTCGGTTCCCAATTGAGGAGAACATCCGCCAAATTAATGGAATTAATATCGGCCCCATGCTGCACGAGCAATTCAACAAGATCTAGTTTGTGTGACGATACAGCTTGGGCCAGAGCTTCGTTCTTCTTACACTCGTCGCTGCCGCGTTTTGCCAGCAGTTCGACCATGCTGTGGAATCCTGTCTCCACGGCAATTTCGAGCAAACTTCTCTGGCGACCGCGTTTTGTTGCAGCGGAAATGTCTAGCGGCTTGCCTTCGTTGATCCACTTCTCGACTTCGTACAGCCTTCCCGCACGGCACAAAGCAATCAGTTCCTTCGCTTCTATCTCCGCGCTGCAATCAACAGCGTCCTTGGTGTCCGGTGCCATCTCGGCAATCCTAGTCCTTTATCCAAACCGATGTGAATTATAGAATCTCTCACCAAAATACCCACGGCACAATGCCGGCTGATCGAAACGAAAGGCTCACCTTAAAGAGGGTAGCTCCGGAGCTTCTGAAAAAGTTGGGACTGAAATCCGGATGGTTGCGGGATCAGCGGAAGTTCATTAGCCAGAAAAAGTTTAAGTTGCGGGGGCTGGATTTGAACCAGCGACCTTTGGGTTATGAGCCCAACGAGCTACCTGACTGCTCCACCCCGCTGTTCCATTATATTCGGCAGCGGCATAACTGACAACGCCAAAAAGATGCCAAGCTGATCGCCCAGTTTCGGGCGCAATGTAGCAGTGGGTTTTCCCCGCCACGCAGAATGGCAGCATAAAGCCGCCCCTACGCGCCCGAAAATGAGGGGTTACACGCCAAGAGGACGCCGCAGAAGTACGTCAAAAAGAACTGACCCGCCGCGGAGATTCGTCGCAAAAAATTGACGTCATCGCCGCGCCTCTCCGGCAGAGGTTATCCTTCCGATAAACACTTTTCATTCGTTATCGCTTCTATCTTCCGCTCATGCTGCGGCATAATAGGAGGGAGAGTATTTTCCCCTTTCCGGCGGGTCAAACCGGCCATTCTCGCCGCGCGGACCCGATCGCGCCACCACCGGAAACGTTAAGCCCAAATTTCCGGCGGCGCTCCACCAGCTCAACGCCCGGACTCGCGGCGCCAAGAACCTGGGCGTGGCGTGTCTTCAACTGGCGGACAGCAAAGGAGAGACGATCCCATGCAAGGCATTACGCCGATGGTAAAGCAGTATCTTATGGCCAGTGACTTTGATCAGACGCTGAGCTTCAACGATTCCGGTATGGTCCTCAGCGAGATTGCGGGCATTCCGGCCCAGGACTTTGAGAAGAGAGTCGCCATCCTTTCCGTGCAGAACCTGGTTCAGCAAGGCGGGGAGCTCACTTACTTGCTCCTTCACGACCCGGAGTACCGGGCTAAGGTTCGCAAGGAGCATCTGGTCCGGGCGGGCAAAGAAGCGCGGCTGAAGAAAAATATCCGCCAGCTTTCGACTCTGCTGGCCAATGCCATTGACGGGCATCGCTTCGATTTCCACGTGGTCTCCGCGTCTCCGCAGGAGGTAATCGAATCTGCCCTGGAGGACATTATCGAGGTCGACCACATTCACGGCACCCAGCTTTACTATGACGCCTCCGGGCGGGTGGAATCTGTTGTTCGCGTCACGGCGGGGTACGGCAAGGTGGCCGTGCTGGACGACCTGCAAAGGCAATTTCAGATGGGTCCGGAGCGGATCATTTACGTGGGTGATGGGAGTTCGGACGTTCACGTGATGCTGCACGTCAACCGGCGCGATGGATTCACGATCGCAGTGTCACAGGCGCGCTATATTGCGCCCATCGCTAAGCGCACCGTGCTGAGTGACGACGCGTTGAGCGTTTTGATCCCGGTGCTTGAAGAAATTGTGGGCTGGGATACGGCGCGCATTCGCGCCTTCTTCGAGGCGCAGGGCTTATTGATTCAGGAATGGGACCGGGTTCGGTCCGACTGGATCACCATCACGCCGAGCGAGTCGCTGAACGAGTCCTTGCCGGGGCGGTGAGTGCCTGCGGCTCAGTAGGCGCGCGCGAAGATGCTTTTTTCGCCAGCAGGTCGGCCGCAGTAAACACACTTGCCGGAGCCACCGGCTTGCTCGATCGGGATGCAGCGCATCGTGGCCTTTGTCTCCTCCTTGATCTTTTCTTCGCAGCCGCTGTCACCGCACCACCAGGAGAGCGCAAAGCCTTTCTCGACGGCGCTCTTGAATTCTTCATAGTCGCTGGTTTCGACGGTGTTCGACTTTCGAAACTCGAGCGCGCGGCTAAGCAGGGAGCGTTGGATTTCTTCTAGCAGTTTCGTGACGGTAGCCGCGAGGCCGGCCTGCGGCGCGAACTGTTTCCCTTCTTTCCCCAAGCGATCGCGACGGGCAAGCACCACCGATTCTTTGGTCACGTCTTTCGGTCCGATCTCGATTCGTAGCGGCACGCCCCGCATCTCCCAGTCGTTGAACTTGAAGCCAGGACTCACGCCTTCACGGGCGTCGAGCTTCACGCGGAGACCGGCGTCCACAAGCGCCGCCAAAAGCTTCTCCGCCGCCGCGAGAACGCCCGCTTTCTCCTGATCGTCTTTGAAAATAGGCGTGATCACCGCCTGAAAAGGCGCGAGGCGCGGCGGCAGGATCAACCCTTGATCGTCTCCGTGCGTCATAATGACGGCGCCGATAAAGCGCGTGGAAAGTCCCCACGAGGTCGTCCAGCAGTGCTGAAGCACGCCGCTTCTGTCGAGGTAGCAGATTTCGAAAGCCTTTGCGAAGTTCTGTCCCAGATGGTGTGAAGTGCCCGCCTGCAGGGCCTTGCCGTCGCCCATCATCGCTTCAATTGAATACGTCTCGTCTGCTCCGGCAAAGCGCTCGGATGCGGACTTGCGGCCCGGAATGACGGGAATCGCCGCCTCGGTGACGGCAAAATCGGTGTAGATATCGAGCATCTGCCGCGTTTCGGCTTCGGCCTCTTCCCGCGTCGCATGTGCCGTGTGGCCCTCTTGCCAGTAGAATTCGAGAGTCCGCAGGAAGAGCCGGGTGCGCAGCTCCCAGCGGACCACGCTGTTCCACTGATTGATCAGCACGGGGAGATCGCGATAGGACTGAATCCACTTGGCGTAGGCGTGGCCGATGATGGTCTCTGAAGTCGGCCGGATGACCAGCGGCTCCTCGAGCTCTTCGCCGCCGCCGTGCGTCACCACGGCCAGTTCGGGCGAAAAACCGGCGACGTGCGATTTTTCTTTCTCGATAAAGCTCCGCGGGATCAGCATCGGAAAGGCGGCATTCACGTGGCCGGTCCGCTTGAAGCGGCGATCGAGCGCCTCTGTGATGTTTTCCCAAAGATTCCAGCCGTAGGGCCGGACAATCATGCAGCCGCGCACCGGAGCATAATCGGCGAGTTCGGCTCGCAGAACGATCTGGTTATACCATTCGGCGAAATCTTCAGCGCGTGTAGGAAGCTTCATCTCAGGCATTAGGTTTGCACGCCTTTTAGTTTCTATGTTTTGAGCCGCGAAGCGGCGCTCTATCACAGCCCAGGCCACCCGGCCTGGGGTTAAAGGCTTGTCGCTCAATCGAAGCCCTGAAAGGGCATACTATGGCCGATATTTCATTGGCCCGTGTGTGGGATTGAGCGGGATTTAGGTCGCCCATTCAGGGCTCATTTTCGAAGGCAGACTTGATTCCCTGGGTGTTGCCCAGGGCTGTGATAGAGCGGCCCTTCGGGACTCAAAGCCGGTCGTGCCTGATACGGCGCGTTACAGCGCCAATTTATGAACCAAGCCTAGGCATATACGGTGCGCAGCTCCTGAACAATTTTCCGCGCGGCCTGACGAGCTGCGTCGATATTGCCCGGCGCAAGCGAGATGGCGGCAACCTTCGCATGGCCTCCGCCACCGAACCGCTCGCAAATCGACGCGAGGTTCGCTGGCTTGGCGCCCGGGTTCCACGGACTGCTGCCTACCGCAATCTTGATGCGCTCGGGTGAGCGGCTGATCGAAACCGTATAAACCGACTCGGGAAAGAGGTAATACGGAATGAATTTGTTGAAACCTTCCAGGTTTTGATCGGCGACGTCGAAGTAAAGGACGCCGTTTTCGAGCTCACCGCGGGCGCGAATAATCTCCATCCACTTCAGGTGTTGAGCGTAAAGCCGGTCGAACTCGCTGCGGATGCGCGGCAGGGCAGCAATTTCCCCTAACGGCACAGTTGCTAACTGAGGAATGAGCCAGGGCGCGAACTCGCGGTCACGCGTTCCCTCAATCACCAGTGTAATCTGAGTGGCAGGATCTTTCATCTCGACCGCCGTCTTTGAATCCGGATACTGGGCTCCATCGATCAGGTCCGCCCAGTAGACGAGATCATCCAGATCGGGCAATCGAACTCCGAATCTCGTCTCAGCGATGTGCGAGATCAGCTTGGTGCAGGAGCGGAATTCGGGATCATAGAATTTACGGCCACTGGTGTCATGCCGGAAGTGTTCCGCATCAGGCTCGCTCAAGAATGCGCTTTGGTGGTGATCAAACCACCAGGTGAGCCGGGGAGAACTTGAGTATTTGAAGTCGACGATGACGTTTTCATCGCCACTAAAAATCCCTTCCTCAAAGAGCTCGCCAGCCCGGTGCACGAGTCCGCGATAGACAAGTTCCGCGCCGGAATCGAAGCGGGTGCGATACCATCGCGTGAAGAACGCCGCTGAAGATGCGCCGTCAAAGCACCGGTCGTGATAGCAGATCAGGACTCTTTTTCTTCCCGCCATAGTCTTACGCTCAAATGCTCCGTGAAACCCGGAAAAAACCGAAGCATGCTAAATTGCATTCCCGGCGCTCAAAAGTCAAGGGAAAACGACATCGCCAAAGTCAGAGGCGCGCTTTATGTTTCGGGTGCGTAGAGGCGGCTTTATGCCGCCATTCTCTGTGGTAGTGTGTAGCGCCGCCGTCCGGCTGCGAATGCCGCTCCACCGGCGGTCGCCCGCGCACGACCCACTGCCCGCGAAAGCAACAGGCACAGAGCCAGTAAGATGCAGAAAAGGCAAGAACGGACGCTCATGGCATTGCTCGGAGAAATCTCTAGCCATCGCCTAGAACTATAGCATTGATTGCAAATAAGTTGTGCGAACTAGCGGCTGTGCCGACCTAGAGACGTTCCGGCCGAGTAGCGCAGACTCTCGCATTTCAGAGAGTCTGCGGCATTTCTCGGGTGCCGGGGATAAAGAGTGCAGACCCGCAAAAAACGCAGACCCGCAAAAAACGCAGGTCTGCACTCTCATTATGGCGGCCAGCCTCCGCCGAGCGCCTGATAGAGCTGCACGAGAGCCGTCCAGACCGCATTGCGGTCTTCGGCGAGGGTGATCTGTCCGCTAAAAAGGCTCTCTTCGGCGGTCAGCACGTTGAGATAAGTGTCTACTCCGCCTTGATAACGCAGATTCGAGAGATGCAATGCGCCCTGTGCGGCTTGGACGAACACCTCTTGCGCGGCCAGCGTCTCTCGGGACCTTTGGTAGGCGATCAATGCATCGTTGACCTCCTGAAACGCCGTCAATACAGTACTCTGGTAGGTGATCAGCGCCTCTTGCTGCTGGGCCTTGGCCACATTCAAATTTCCGCGCAGCGCGCCGCCCGTGAAGATGGGAGCTGCTACTCCGGCTGCGGCGGTCCACATGAGAGCCGGGACGGAAATAAGGTGTGAAAGCGCCGTGCTCTCGACGCCCCCTGAACCCGTTAGAGAGAGCTGCGGAAAAAACTTCGCTTTGGCTACACCAATCGCGGCATATTCGGCGGCCAGATTCTCTGCAGCTTCCAAAACGTCAGGGCGGCGTTCCAGGAGTTCAGAAGGCAGTCCTGGGGGTACCGAGGGCGGCAAAGGCTGTTTGTCGATGCTGAGACCGCGTGCGATGCTGGCGGGATTCTGGCCGAGCAGCACGCTCAGGGCATCTTCTTCCTGTCCAATCTGCTGTTTTAGTAACGGGACCTCAGCCAACGCTGTCTGCAGCGCGGTTTGCGCCTGTTTGACATCCAGTTCTGATGTCACGCCTCCCTGGAAAAGGCTTTGCGTCAATTTCAGGGAATCGCGATAGGCAGAAACGGTAGCCTGCGTCTGGCTAAGTTCAAGATCAAGCGTGCGCAATTGAAAATAATCCTGCGCCACGCTGCTCACCACCCCGATGATCACATTCCGGCGCGCCTGTTCCGTGGCGAGAAGAGTGTCTCGAGCTTCTTCGGTTGCCCGGCGGTATTCGCCCCAAAAGTCTACGGCATAGGAGACCGACCCCGGAAGTGAGTACAAAGCAAACGTCTGCGATTTCGAAGCCTGGTTGGCTAAAGTTCCGCCTGCAAGGCGTTCGCCCTCGACCGAAGGGCCGGCCGAAACCTGAGGAAATTCGGCCGAGCGGGTAACCATGACTTCCGCCTGCGCCTGCAAGACCTCCGCGGCGGCAAGCCGGATGTTCGTATTCTGCGCCAGCGCCGTGCGCATGAGCTGCTGCAAAACTGGATCCTTGAGCAGTTCCCACCACTTCTCATTCGCTAAGGATTCGGCTTGGCTGGCAGGCACGCGCCACGCGTTTGGAACAGGAACGACGGGAGGGGTGTACCGCGGACCGACGGTGCATGCTTCGAAGAATAGCGCGGCCCCAAGCGCGACTGGCGGAATCAAGCGCGACGCCCATTGCCGCATAGCTCAGCCCTTCGTCCCTTCCGGTTGCGGCGCCTGGACTGGTCTCCCGCGCTTGCCGCGCCATTGGCTGAGCATTTCTACCGCTACGAAATAAACGGGCACAAAAAGCACGCCCAGAATGGTGGCGGCAATCATGCCGCCAAAGACGGACGTGCCGAGCGAATGGCGCGCGGCCGAGCCAGCACCGCTGGCGACGACCAGCGGCAGCACGCCAAAAATGAAAGCGAAGGATGTCATCAGAATGGGCCGGAAACGAATGCTCGAGCCTTCGAGAGCCGAGTCCTCGGCAGACGCGCCGCTTTCGAGGCGTGACTTCGCGAACTCGACGATCAGGATGGCATTCTTGGCCGCGAGCCCCACGACCATGATGAACCCAATCTGCGCGTAAATATCGTTATCCAGAGCGCGCAGCATCACCGCAAACAACGCTCCCGCAATGCCCAGCGGAACGATAAGGATTACGGCTAGCGGCACCGACCAGCTTTCGTAAAGTGCCGCCAGCACCAGAAAAACAAAAATAATGGCGATTCCAAGCACCATGGTCGATTGCCCCTGCGTCGAGACTTCCTGGTAAGAAAGGCCGGTCCACTGGTATCCGTAGCCCTTGGGTAGTTTGGAAGCAAGACTCTCCATGGCCGAAATCGCCTGACCGGAACTGTAGCCGGGGACTTGATTGCCCTCGACCTCAATGGTGTCGTACATATCGTAAAGGTTGATCACGTCGGGGCCCGTAATATCCTTGGCGGTGGTGAGGGTGCTCAGGGGCACCATGCTGGTCACATTATTCTGCGTTCCCCTAACATAGTATTGGGAGATGTCGCTCACATCCGCCCGGTATTGGGGCTGGGCCTGCATCATGACGTCATAAACCTGTCCAAATTCGTTGAATTGATTGACGTAGACGCCGCCCAGAAAAGTATCCACCGCGGTGAAAAGATCGCTGAGAGAAATACCCAAGGTGATCACCCGGGGCCTGTCCACGGTCAGTTCGATCTGCGGCACGTCGGCTCGAAACGTGGTGAAGGAGCCGGCGAGGGCGGGGACCTTGCTGGCCTGGGCAATGAGCTGATTGGCGGTATTCGAAAGAGCCTCGACGTTCGTGCCGCCGGTTTGGTCCTCCAGTTCAAACTGGAAACCGCCAGTTTCTCCCAGGCCGGGAATGGGAGGCGGATTGAAGCCCGTGATCTCCGCGGTGGGGATGGCCGCGAACTGGCGCTGAGCTTCAGCCATGATCGCGCCCACTTGCAGATTCGCGCTGACGCGCTCTGCCCACGGTTTCAGGGTTACAAACATACTGGCCACATTTGAGGAAGAGCTGCCGCCAAGTATACTGAATCCGCCGATGGTGGAGACGTATTGCACTCCCGGGATGGAGATGAGAATCTTTTCCACCTGCGCCGCGACGGCCTCGGTGCGACCGAGAGCAGCGCCGCTCGGTAACTCAATGTTGACGTAAAAATATCCTTGATCTTCGGAAGGCACGAAGCTGCTCGGCAAGCTCTTGAACAGCATGACCATGCCCGCGACAATGAGCGCAAGAGCGGCGAAGACGATTGCCTTCCTGCGGACCAGAAAGCCAACGGTATTCCGGTAACTCCTTAAAGTGAAATCAAACGTGCGATTGAACCCCGCGAAGAGCCTTCCCATGAAACTCCTGTGTTCGCCGGCGGGTTTGAGCAGCATCGCGCATAGGGCAGGACTCAACGTGAGGGCTTCGAACCCCGAAATGGTGACCGAAGCCGCCAAGGTCAGCGCGAACTGTTTATAAATCTCGCCCGTGATTCCGCCCAGGAAAGCGACGGGAACGAAGACAGCATCGAGGACGAGCACGATTCCAACAACTGCGCCTGATACCTCAGCCATGGCTCGCTTGGTAGCTTCTTTGGAATCCACCTTGTCTTCCTCGATGTGCCGCTCGACGGTTTCCACCACGACAATGGCGTCATCCACGACGAGTCCGATAGCCAGAACGAGTCCGAACAAAGTGAGCGTATTTAGGGAAAAGCCCAGTAGGGTAAAAGATGCGGCGGCGCCGATCAGCGAAACCGGCACGACGACGGCCGGGATGATGGTGGCTCGCCAATTCTGCAGGAAGACAAAAACCACCAGGAAAACAAGTCCGAACGCAATCAATAGCGTTTGCAATACATTGCTGATGGAGGCCGTCACAAAATTCGTCGAATTGAGCGGAATTTCGTATTGCAATCCCGGCGGGAAGGAGGCCGAAAGGGTCTTCATGGCCGTGCTCACCGCTTGCGTTACATCGAGGGCGTTGGCGCTCGGCAATTGATAGATGCCGATCATGACGCCCGTCTGGCCGTTAAGATCAGCAAAGGTTGTGTAGAGCTCGGAGCCCAGCTCGACTTTAGCGATGTCTTTGATGTGGACCAGAGAGCCGTCGGGATTGGCCCGGACGATGACATTTTCAAATTGGCTGACGGTTGTCAGCCGTCCCTGCACCTGGACGGCCAACTGAAGTTGCTGGCCCTTAGGCGCGGGCTGTTGGCCAATCTGTCCTGCCGGCGCCAGCACGTTTTGACTGTTGAGGGCGCTGGTGACGTCAGAAGCGGTGATTCCTAACTGCGCCATTTTCTCCGGATTGAGCCAGATGCGCATAGCATATTCGTGCTCACTGAGCACGTTCACGTTGCTCACGCCCGGCACGCGCGTCAGCGCGTTAACCAGGTGGATCAGGGCGTAATTGCTCAGGAACGTCGAGTCGTAGGCGTTATTCGGCGAGGTGAGCGCAACCAACATCACGATATTGCTCGACTGTTGCTTGATCGTAATACCCTGTTGCGTGACCTGCGACGGAAGCTGTGGCTCTGCTAGTGCAACCCGGTTCTGCACGGCGACCTGGGCCATGTTTGGATCGGTGCCCAGGGCGAACGTCACCGTCAGGCTATAGCTCCCCGTGTTGGTGCTCGACGAGGACATATACATCATGCCTTGAGCGCCGTTCACCTGTTCTTCGATCGGCGTGGCGACGGATTCTTCGACCTGCTGGGCTGTTGCTCCGGAGTATGTGGCCGAGACCTGTATGGTGGGAGGAGTGATCTGCGGATATTCCGCGATAGGCAGCGTGCGCAGCGCTAACGCGCCCCCAAGCAGGATCAATATGGAGATGACAGCGGCAAAGATTGGCCGGTCTATGAAGAAGTTCGAGAACATGGGTCAGGGCGCTTATGGCTATTGCGCGGCTGAGCTGCTGGCGGAAGATGTTGAATTTGGTCGTGCGCCTGCCGATACCGGGGCTGACGCCTGTTGCTCCGGCTCCTCTTCGGTTTTGACCAGCATCCCGGGCTGGACTTTCTGAATCCCTTCCACAATGAGCCGGTCTCCCGGTTTCAATCCCGAGGTCACGACTTCGAAGTTACCTACGGTTGCTCCGGTCGTAACCGTGCTCTGCTGGACCCGATTGTCCGGCCCCACCAGAAGCACGGATTCCGTTCCCTGTAGTTGCTGAACTGCGGTTTGTGGCACCAGTAGAGCGTTGACCGCATCCGTCACCACCAGCCGGACGCGCGCGAAGAGGCCGGGCTTGAGCACGCCTTGGGCATTCGGAAACGAGGCGCGAATCGGCAATGTGCCCGTGGTGGTACTCACGGCGGGCGCCACCATGTTGATCGTTCCGGGCTGCCCGTAAACCGAGCCGTTACCCAGAATCAGTTGAATGGGCTCAGGGCGTTTCGGGTGCTGACGCCCGCGCTGTACGTATTGAAGGTAGGCGTCCTCGCTGATCCCGAACGTGACGTACATAGGCGAGATGCTGTAGATGTTCGCCAGCAGCGTCGTGCCCGTTTGTATCAAGTCTCCAACCTTGACCTGCGCTGTCCCAATGCTGCCGGTCATCGGCGCCCGAATTTGCGTGTAGTTTACGTTTAACTGCGCCGCTGCAACTTGCGCCTGCGCCAATTTGACATCCGCCGCGTTCTCCGTAGCGGTGGCAATCGCGCTATCCAGCTCTTGTTTGCTGATAGCGTTCTGCTGGGCCAGCGGCTTATAGCGGTTCACAATCTCCTGGGCATTATTCACCGTAGCCTGGTCCACCGCGAGCGTTGCCTTTGCTTCGGCGAGCACCGCTTCATAGGGGCGCGGATCGATTACGAACAGTAACTGTCCCTTGCGGACAATGGAGCCTTCCTTGAAGGCAATCTGTTGGAGAAAGCCTTGTACTTGCGCGTGTATCTCAACAGTGCTTGCGGCCTGGGTCTCGCCAACGAATTCCCCGTAGATCGGAACAGTCTGTTGCTCGAGGGACGTGACAACGACCGTGGGCGGCACGATGGCTGCGGCCTGATTTTTTGACGTTTCTTTCCCCTTGGAACAAGCTGTGAGCAATCCCAATAAAGCGAGGACGAGAAGCCGGGATCGCGCGATCCGGGGAGCATCCCTTAGCGGGTGATTACAGCGAGGGCGAGATTGAACGTAGTTATACGGCATTTCCATCAATGCGTAAGTCGGTACGCAACGAGCGTATTAGCTGGTTATGTCGCTTCGCGACACCCGCGAAGCTATGAAAAGAACTCCTGCCTTTGCCCACTTGTCGGTGAGGGGGGTTCTACCATAGCCGTGGGCAACGCCTAGGGAATTGAGTGTGCCTTGCGAAAACAAGGCCTGAAAGGGCGCCCTAAAGTTCGCGTTTTGTAGCGCCGGGCTTTAGCCCAGCAGGTGCCGACCTAAAGTTCGGCGCTAAAGGGCATCAAGGGCGAAGCTCTTGGCTAGATAGCCGGAGACGGGTTCTCGCACCCAGGCCGTTGAAGCTGTGAAAGAATCTGCAAGTCCCACCACAAAGACACTAATACACGGAGAAAAGCGTTTCGTTTTCAACCTCTGTGCCTTGGTGCCTCTGTGGTGCAAACGATTTATTCACGCGTTCGTTGGCCTGGGCTTAGATAGGTCGGGCCTTCGGCCCTCGTTTTTCACCTCGATGTTTAGAGGTGAGAAAAATCGGTCTGGCAGTTATTGCCGAATGTGAATGAGTCAATGGTGATGCCCGGCGCGGTTGGCTTCAGCGCAAGGGTATGGCTGCCGAAAGCAGGATTCGACACCACATAATACATCCGGGGCGCGCGGGCTTCGATGTAGGAGTGGCCCTGCGAGTCAAATTGCACATCGACGCCCGCGTCTTGCTTCGTCAGGTCTTGGCCGTCCTGGGTGACGTAGAGGCGCTCGGGGTGGCCGCGAGAAACGTTTATGACGGCATATAATTCTCGCGCGTGGTAGCGCATTTCCAGCTCGCTGCCGGATGCTCCCTTCTTGCCGCGATAGACCAATCCATCAGCCACGCTTTCCCATCGTCCTGCGAGGACGACACGCCCGTCGTCTACCGTGGTGGGAAGCTTGTAGTTCACCGTCTGGCCGTCGTGGTATCCCTCAGGATTGGCAAGCACGCCCCGTCCATACCAATCGCCCACATACATTTCGCCGGTGGGAATTCCGCAGCCGGGCGAAAAGTCATCTTCCGGCGGCGGGACCGCGTCTGCTGTAAACTTGAGCCCCGGATGCGCCTGCTCAAGCAGTTGCTGGATGGCATGCTCGAATGCGCTGTCTCCCCCTTCGCCCGAGCGGTGATACCGCACGTATCCGTTAGCATCGATCAAAAACCGGTTGGGCCAGGAGTCGCTATGATATTCATTCCAGATCACGCGGTCGTCATCGACGACGATGGGGTAGGTCAGCTTGAAGCGTTCGATGGCTTTGCGCGCATTCGCTACTGAAAAAGCGATGCTGAATTCGGGATCGTGGACGCCGATGATGACAAAACCGTCGCTACGGTAACGCGCATACCATTTTTTGTTGGTGTCCAGCGTGCGGATGCAATTGATACAGGTATATTCCCAGAAATCGATCAGCACGACCTTACCCCGAAGTTTCTTCATCGTTAGCGGGGATGAGTTGATCCAGGTGATTCCGTTGGAGCCGAAGGAAGGCGCCGGTTGAGAATCTGGGGCGGGCTGGGGCGGCGGTATTCCCGGCCCCGCGCCCGGCTGCAGCGGCTGCTGGGGCGCCTGAGGACCAGCAGCATTCATGGGCGGAGGACTGTTTATCAGGGCGGGCGGCGGAAGCTCCGGCGCCTTGAAATGCACGATTTCAAGCTGGCCTTCAAACATTTGCTGGCCGGAAGCCCAGTTGAGAATCAAGGCCAGAGCAATCGCCAGGCAAGCGGAGAAGAAGAATAGTCTTTTCAAGGTACTGCTCCCTTTCTCTGCCTTCAAGTTTATACGAAGGATGGGGCTTGTGGGTAGCGGCGTTTTTCCGGACTGGAGGGCGGACCAACGCAGCCCGGCGCCCAGCGTTATATCCTGGAAATGTCGTGCTGAAACTCGGCCACCTGAATTGTAGATCAGCTCAAATCGCGCGGCTTCAAACACGCTTATATTGACGGCGGGATCACCATTCAACGATTTCTCGCGGCGGGCTGCATCGACCGATTGGTGATCACGCGAGCGCCTGTACTGATCGGGGCGGGCATCCCGCTGTTTGGCGCGGTGCCGCGCGACATCGCCCTTTGCCACGTGGCGACACGCTGTTATAACAGCGGCTTGGTACAGAGCGAATACGAGGTTCGCGCGAAACAATCGTAGCCGTAGGGGAGGCGCAGCCGTATGGCCCTTGTGGTTTTCATTCGCGGCGTCAACGTTGGCGGACACCGGACCTTTCGCCCCAGCGTCCTGGCGAGGGAACTGAGCGATTATGGCGTCGTGAATGTCGGAGCCGCAGGTACGTTTGTCGTCCATAAGCCCGGGTCAAGGGCAAACCTCCGAGCTGCATTGCTGGACAGGCTGCCGTTCAAGCCGGAAATTGTGCTCTGCGAAGGTCACGATCTCATCCGCCTGGAGATGGACAATCCGTTTGCAGCCGAGCCGTCACGCCCCGACATCGTTCGATTTGTGAGCATTATGTCGAGAGCCGAAGGGCTCCGCGTGCCCCTGCCCATCTCATTTCCAGCCGACGGAGAGTGGTTTGTGCGAGTAATCGCGCGGAACGGTCAATTCGTTTTCGGAGTCTACCGTCGCCACATGAAAACCATCGGATATCTTGGCCGAATCGATAAGCTCTTCGGTGTGCCAGCAACCACCCGCAACTGGAACACAATTCTTGCCGTCGTGCGCATTTTGAAAAACCAGCAGGAAAAGCCCGCCGATCACAGTCCCTGAGAACAGCGCTTGGGATCTGCGGCTTTTCGCTCACCCGATAAACAAGCCGCGGATTTTCCCGCGAAGCGGGACGGAGGTCCGCACCCCGCTCGCCATCCCCTTGATTGCCGCCCCGAAAACCAACGAGGGTAGGGCGAGCCCTACCCCTACGCTGTCTGCGGGAGCGTTGACCGGCGCAGTTGCGGTTCTTTGTTTTCAATCACTTGTTGGGTTCCGGGTTTGCTGGGATAGCTGTATCTTACTCATTTCAAATCGGCTATCCGTTAGGTGGCCCCGGCAACGCTCTCTGTTGCAATCCGGGAGCGTTCGCGCTGGGCAGGTGCGATCCTTTGTTTTCAATCACTTGTTGGGATCCCCGGGCTTGCCAGTACGGCTGCATCTTTCTCATTTCAAAATGGATATCCGTTAACAAATATAACTCTCAGGGCTGTTCTCGGGTTTGCTCGTCGTTGGAAAATTCTAATGTGGCGTGTTTTCAATTACTTGTTGGGTTTGCTCGTCGAAAAAAAACAATCCATTAGGGTCGTCAATTCTCTCTCCGCTTGGCCGCGGTAATCCTTCGGTTTTGAGCGCGCGGCGCTGGTTCCGCTCGGCGGAACCGCCATCTGGCCAAATGCCGACCTGAAGGTCGGCGCTACAAAGCTTTCCACCGGCGACACTCGTACCATAGGCCAATTAGCTTAGCAGGTTCAATTGAGACGGTTGGCGCGAATGGGACGAGCGAGACAATTTTTTCAGCGCGAAGCAAGCAGCCAGCCATCAGCAGTCAGCGGTCAGCGGTCAGCAATGAGCGGTCATTTCCGCGAGCGTTTGGCCGCGGCCTCATTGAAGCGGCTTGACCGCAGACATCAAATGCCAATGTCTGCGCCTCCTATCGGTTTTTCTTAGGCTTCCCTGCATGCTCCCTTGGCGAATTTGAGCGGAGCCTGTTCCTCACGATCATTCTCCTTGACATCTCGCCGTCAGCGGCGTATAGGTAGAATAGCGAGGTATTATGATGAGCGAAGAGAGAGCGGAATTACTGAAGGGAACCTTGGACATGCTGATTCTGAAGATCGCGGCGCTCGGGCCCATTCACGGCTACGGAATCGCGCAGCGGATTCAGCAAATCTCGCGGGACTTCTTCCAGCTTCAGCAAGGCTCGCTTTATCCCGCGCTTCACCGGCTGGAAGACCGCGGCTGGTTGAAGGCGGAGTGGAAAGTGACGGAAACGGGCCGGGAGGGGAAGTTTTATTCGCTCACCCGGAAGGGGCGCAAGCAGTTGCAGAGCGAAGTCGAGAACTGGAAGAAGCTGACGGGAGCGGTCGCGCTGATCCTTAGAACGGCAGAGTAGGCCGAAAGCGGGAGGGGAGAACCCGTGAATTATTCGAATCTGTCATGCTGATCCCGCTGATGGTGGCGCTGCGGCAGGAATGATGCAGTGACGAGTGATGGGCGCGTAGCGCAGAGTTTCCCGTTTTTGGAGACTCTGCGGCTTGTGGCGGATTCCGTGGCAAAGATGGTAGCCACGGCGAGCGTTTTTCCTCGCCGTGGGCCTTTCGGGCGGTAGCCACGGCCAACCAAAGACGGAGGGTCATAAAACCTTGTTTTCTTAACAGGGTTTTCGCCGACCCCCTCACCCGGTCCCGCTTGGCGGGACCGCCCTCTCCCCCAAGGGGGCGAGGGCAGAGTATCTATAACTCTGGTTGCGGCCGTGAGCCCGCGCTGCGCTACCCTTCGCGATTGCTGACGGCTGACTGCTGAAGGCTAAGTATGCGGTGGTATCAACGACTATTTCGGAGAGCGCGAACGGAGCGGCAGCTTGATGCGGAGCTTCGGTTCCATCTCGAGCGGCAGATCGCCGATTACGTCGCGACCGGCATGTCGCCGGAAGAGGCGCGACGGCGTGCGCGGCTGGAATTTGGAGGGCTTGACCAAGTGAAAGAAGAATGCCGGGACGTAGGCGCTGCACGGTTCGTTGAAAGTCTGATCCTGGACGTCCGCTACGGCCTCCGCCAACTGCGCCGCAATCCGGGCTTCACGGCTGTTGCCGTTCTTACACTCGCCCTTGGCACCGGCGCGAACACTGCAATTTTCAGCTTGATTGACGCGGTACTCCTGAAGTCTCTGCCGGTACGTGATCCGCAACAACTAGTACTAATTTCGCAAAAGCCTGAGCAACCGCTCTCCTACCCTCTGTACAGCTATCTTCGCGACCACAATCGCTCTCTGTCAGGAATTGTAGCTTTTCATGCGTTCGCCAACTGGAACGTGAGCACAGCCGGCAAAACACAGCTCATGACGGGCCAATTGGTTTCTGGGAATTATTTCCGGGTTCTAGGCATCAATGCCGCGGCCGGGCGGCTACTCTCACCGCAGGATGACGAAGTGCCCGGCCGGAATCCCGTCGCCGTCATTAGCTTTAATCTTTGGAGTCGCAGATTCGGGTTAGGCCATGGCGCGATCGGCAAGACGATAAGCATCTACGGCCAGCCCTTCACGATCATCGGGGTTACTCCACCCGAGTTCTTCGGCACACAGTCAGGGTTCATGCCCGATGTCACGATCCCACTCATGATGCAACGTGCGGTTCTTCCGATTGGATCGTTTCTGAAGACTTCCTCCGACGCGAAATGGCTGTACGTGATGGGTCGCCTGCGGCGAGGAGTATCTGAACAGCAAGCGCGCGCGAACCTCAATGTGTCATTTCAGCAGTTCATGACGGCTCGAGCGGGTTCTCATGTCGCTCCCGGCAAGCGACGCGAGTTGATTGAACAAGGGTTGGAGTTGACCTCCGGCAGCCAGGGGCTGAACCGGCTCCGCCGGCAATTCTCATACCCTTTGCGGATTCTAATGGCGGTGGTCGGGTTGATCCTTCTGATCGCCTGCGCAAATCTCGCTAACCTCTTGCTTGCGAGAGCTTCGGCGCGGCAGAGCGAGTTCGCAATTCGACTGGCCATCGGCGCCGGCAGATTTCGACTGACTCGGCAGCTTCTCACGGAAAGCCTGGGTTTAGCGAGTTTGGGCGCCGCTCTCGGCTTGGCCTTTGCTTACTATGCAGATGCGATGCTCGTGAATTTGCTGGGCATTCAAGTGAAGGTTCAATCCAATCCACAAGTCCTGGGCTTCTGCGCAGTGCTGTGTTTGTTAACCGCCGCTTTATTTGGCTTGGTGCCTGCGCTACAGGCCTCGCGCACTGATGTGACGAGTGCGCTGAAGCGGACTCGAGATGGCGCCGGTTCCAGACGGCTACGCCAGCGGCTACTGGCAGCCCAGGTCTCGTTCTCACTGCTGCTTCTGGTCGGCGCTACGCTGTTCGTCCGAAGCTTACGAAATTTGAAGGATCTCGACCCCGGTTTCAACCGCAAAAACGTTTTGCTCGTGCCCATTGATCCCGTATTCAGCGGCTACACAGGCCAGCGGATTGCGGAACTGTATAAAGAACTGCTTGCCAAGGTGAGTGCGGTATCCGGCGTTCGGTCGGCAACCTTGGTCACGGACCTTCCAGTCAGTGGCCTGAGTTGGTTCCAAGGCTTTGTTGGTACTGGCTCTGCAATCCGGCCCGAACAGGTGGCTGTTAATCATGTTGGAGCAAGCTTCTTCGAGACCTTCGGAATACCCATTCTGAAGGGTCGTGACTTTAATGCCCGCGACAGTGAAGCAGCACCCAAAGTGATTGCGATCAGCGAGGCGGTGGCGCGCCGGTTTTTCCAACACGAAGATCCTATGGGCAGGGCCACCAAGCTCGGAACCATTATTGCTGTGGTCAAAAACGTAAAGTACGGAAGCCTGCGCGAAACCGCTCCACTGGTGATCTATCGACCGTGGTTTCAGGAGCCGAGCTCCTGGGGAGGAATAACAATCGCTATTCGTACCTCCGGCCGGGCACTACGTTGGGCGCCATTTGTGCGTCGCGCGGTACATGAGGTCGATCCGACACTGCAGATTCTCGGTGTTAGTACCATGGTTGCGAAGGTGAACAACTCTCTTCGGCAGGAAGTCCTGTTTGCAGCGCTCACGGGCGTGCTCGGCATTCTGGCCTTGGTGCTGGTGTCGATCGGACTTTACGGGAGTGTCGCATACGCAGCATCTCGGCGTGTCAACGAAATCGGAATCCGAATGGCCCTGGGAGCAAGGCAGGCAAACGTACTGTGGCTCATCCTGCAAGATGCATTCAGGCCCGTGGCATCGGGACTCGCGATGGGACTACTGCTTGGGCTGGCGGCTGCTCACTGGATTGCGAGTCTGCTCTTTGGGATAAGTCCCCTCGATCCCCTTTCGCTCGCGTTGTCGACTCTGCTGATTGTAGTTCTCGCACTTCTGGCTGGATTTCCTCCAGCGTGGCATGCATCTCGGATCGATCCGATGGTGGCACTGCGGCACGAATAAGGCCGTAGTTAGTGATTAGTGGTCAGTGATCAGTGGTATCCACGGTCAGCGTTTTTTTGACCGTGGGCCTTTGGCCAGGAGAAAAGCCCACGGCCAACCAAAATACGTTTGACCGTGGCTACCAGTACTTTTCTCCGACCCCCTCACCCGGTCCCGCTTGGCGGGACCGCCCTCTCCCCCAAGGGGGCGAGGGCAGAGTATCTATAACTCTGGTTGCGGCCGTAAGG